>JAGCEW010000081.1 GCA_017650465.1 Paludibacteraceae bacterium | reverse complement strand
CAAAAATCGGTAAAGGTAATAAAAGTTACAATTCACAAAGATATGGAACTTTGTCTGCCAATTTTGCAAATACGACTTACGATTGGCCTAATATGCCAATAAAACTGTCCTCTACGACATCTTCTACTCAAAATAATGCTGTTGCAACCTTGATGTATCATTGCGGTGTGGCGGTAGAGATGGGTTATAATTATAGTGGTAATGGTAGTAGTGGCGCTTTTTTATATGATATTGGGGATGGAAGTGCTAGCGCAGAACAGGCTCTTAAAACCTATTTTGGCTATGCATCTAATATTACGGGAAAAGAATGGGGGAAATCAATTTCAGCTACTACATGGACGAACTTACTTAAAATAGAGTTGAATAATGAAAGACCTATTCTTTATGCTGGATATGCACCCGATAATGGATCTGGCGGGCACGCTTTCATATGTGATGGTTACGACAATAGTGATAAATTTCACTTCAATTGGGGATGGGGAGGGCAAGCAAATGGATTTTTTTCATTAACAGCACTAACTCCGATCAGTAATAATTTTTCAGAAAGACAACATGCTATTATTGGTATAAAGCCTGCCGATGGATCAGGACCCGCAAAGAATTATGATTTATACATGAATACCGATTTAGATGCAATCAAAACAAATGGTGGTACGAGCGAATATTCTTTTGGAAACACGATATCTTTTATGTCCAAAGTAGAAAACAATGGTACAGGCATTTTTAATGGTTTCTTCAAAGTTGCAATATTTACCTACGATGGCAAATTGATAGCATGGTCCAACGAATCATATCATTTTTCACTAGGGGTGGGAAAAGTTACTGAGAATATGACATATACTTTCGATGGGGGAATACCATTTATACCCGGCAAATACCGTGCTTATATGTATTACCAAGATGATGACGAAGATGATTGCAAATTAGTAAAAACGGATGTTGGTGTATTTTTAACGGAATACAATAATACAATATTTACGATTACATCCTCAAGTGATTTACAGCCTCAATCTTCTTTTGATATACGACTAGGGGGGTGCATTACGGGAAGTAACATAACGATTGATGTAGATGTAAAAAATACTGCACTGCTTACAACATTCTACGGTCAAATAAGATTATGCCTATATGATTCAAATGGAGCAATGGCTCAAGTAATAAGTGAGGTGGATTGTTCAGGTGGGTTTTCGGCACGGGAAACTAAAAGACTTACTTTTTGGGGATTTATTGACGTTGATCCCGGAACGTATTATTTAGCACTTACATACAAAAAAAATAGTCAAACTTCTTGGTATTACATGGGATGTACAGCCTCCAATCCGAATCCTATAAATGTTATTGTTACAGCACCTATATTAACGGCAGATTATTGTGAACCAAATAATACCCAATCTACAGCAACAACACTAGATTGGAAATGTAATCCGGAATGGGAAGATTTTGGTACGCCAGTTCAGGTGTCACTTCATGAAGAATCGGATATTGATTTTTATAAAGTGGTCTTCCCTAACTCGAATAAATATAAAATAGATGTACAACTATGTGACAAACACAATCAATGTGGTTGGCATCAAACAGCAGATGTCCAATTCGCATACTCTGTAGGAGGCAATGTGTATACTGATTTTTATAAAGGTGGTAAGACAATTATTTTTGACGGGCCAACGACGTTGTATTTTAGGGTGAAACAATACGGTATGAAAGGCTTGGGGTATTATCAACTATTAGGAGAAATTGAGGAAACAAGCATTACTTCTATTGATAATGTTGAATCCCCCCAATCTCATTATATTAAACTGATACAAAATGGGCAATTTCTTATTCTTCATGACGGCAAACTCTTCAACGCCCAAGGTGCGGAAGTAAAGTAACAAGTAGGCTGGGATTTGGTGCAAAAGGCATCGGAGTGACATTTGTGAGGGCACTTGTTTGGTGCTCTCACATTTTTTCACTACTTTTGCAGCGGGTTTTCACTTTCCGGATTGTGAAAAAATAATTTGGAAAAATGGTTGGGCATAATAAGGTGTTTTGAGGGTGCCTACCTTATCACTCCGTTAGCACTCTTTACCGTCACAGGACTATATCTATCGTCCCGTATCTGTCCCGTAGGTCGCTCGTAGGGCGCAAGTAAGACGCTCGCAGTAGCGAACGGTTTATTGCGCAGAGCGCGGTGTATAGGCGCATAGCGCCGTTTATCGCTTCGCTGTTTATTGCCAAGCGGTGTATTTATGCCGTCAGCCGTTGCGCCTTATGCGAGCATAGCCGACGACAGACAGTCTAAAAAACTCGGAAATATCCGATTGAACAAAAAAATCACCAAAATATTTGCGTATGTGCAATTTTTGTAGTACCTTTGCGCGATATTTGAATAATAACGCAAAAATTCGGCAAAAATATGTATCTATACTTTTTTCTGGTACGTTTGGCAGCCTTGCTGGGCAATAAAAAAGCCCGCCTGCTGATACAAGGACAGAAAGACTGCCTGGCGGAACTGCAACAGGCAAACGATAAAGGCCTGATTGCACACAGCGAAAAAGAACAACTCATCTGGTTTCATGCCGCTTCGGTAGGCGAATTCGAACAGGCACGCCCTATCATCGAACGCCTTCGCGGCGAACACAAACCCTGCAAGATTCTGCTGACATTCTTCTCGCCCTCCGGCTATGAGATGCGCAAGAACTATGACAAAGTCAATCGCGTACTCTATCTGCCTTTTGCCACCCGACGTAACGCCAAACTGTTCCTGGATGCCGTGCGACCCGATATGGCCATCTTTTCCAAATACGAGTTCTGGCCCGCCTACCTGAAAGAACTGAAACGCCGTTCCATCCCCACATATAGCATCTGCGCCATCTTCCGTAAATCGCAGTTATTCTTCATGCCTTGGGGACGACCCTATCTGAACCTGCTGAAATGCTTCACACATATCTTCGTGCAAGACCGTGACTCTCTCAATCTGCTGCAGCGACACGGCATCACGGAATGTTCCGTGGCAGGTGACACGCGTTTTGACCGCGTACATGCCATCAAAGAGCAAGGAAAGAACATCCCTCTTCTGAAAGAGTTCTGCGGCACAAGTCCTGTATTTGTAGCGGGCAGTTCATGGCCTGCTGATGAGGCGTTGCTTGCCCGTTATATGGAAGAACACGAAGAAGTTCGCTTGGTGCTGGTGCCCCACGAAATAAACGAGGAACATCTGCACACCATCTTCCAGACCTTCCTCGGCCGTTACGTGCGTTACACGGAAGCGACGAAAGAAAGCATCACCCAATGCCGCATACTGGTGGTAGATACGATGGGTATGCTGTCCAGCCTGTACCGCTATGCCACCGTGGCATATATAGGTGGCGGATTCGGAGTCGGCATACACAATACACTGGAAGCAGCCGTGTACGGTATTCCCGTGCTGTTTGGTCCCAACTACAAGAAATTCCGCGAAGCCAAAGGACTGATTGCCGCCGGTGCATCCACTTCGGTGAAAAACTACCGGCAACTGGCTGCGGCTCTGGATGAAGCATTGATGCTGCATAAAGAAAAAGGTGAGATGGCAACACAATACGTGGAAAGCGAACTGGGTGCCACCGAACGCATTTATCAGGCACTCGGCTTGGAAAAATAGCAAATAACAGAAACGAAAAGAACAATATATATGGCACAAAAACCAACCATACCCAAAGGAACAAGAGATTTCGGGCCACAGGAAATGGCCCGCAGAAACTATATTTTCGACGCCATCCGTAGCGTATTCCGCCTGTACGGTTTCCGCCAGATAGAAACACCTGCCATGGAGCAGATGAGTTCGCTGATGGGCAAGTACGGTGAAGAGGGCGATAAACTGCTTTTCCGTATTCAGAACTCCGGCGAGAAAGCCGCAGAAGCCCCCGAAAAAGGTCTGCGCTACGACTTGACGGTTCCGTTTGCCCGCTATGTGGTGCAACATCGCGAAGAGTTGTCATTCCCATTCCGCCGTTACCAGATACAGCCTGTTTGGCGCGCCGACCGTCCGCAAAAAGGACGCTACCGCGAATTCTATCAATGCGACGTGGATGTAGTGGGTACCGATTCACTGGTCAGCGAACTGGAACTGATTGAGATTGTCCGCGAAGTGTACCGCCGTTTCGGCATCCGCGTAAGTCTGCACATCAACAACCGCAAGATACTTGCCGGCATCGCAGAAGTGATTGGCGAACCCGACAAACTGATTGATGTGACGGTGGCCATTGACAAACTGGACAAGATTGGTCTTGAAAATGTCAATAAAGAACTCCTGGAACGCGGACTGAGTCAAACGGCAGTGGACAAACTGCAACCCATTCTGGCTTTGTCCGGTACCAACGAAGAGAAACTGTCCGTGATTCGCAATTTGCTTGCACAGAGCACAATAGGCACACAAGGTGTCGAAGAAATGGAGACCGTCTTCGCACTTGCCAAAGATGCCATATCTGCAGACAGCGACACATTCCGCATTGAACTGGATCTGACTCTTGCACGCGGTCTGAACTACTACACCGGTGCTATCTTCGAAGTAAAAGCCTTGGATGTGGCAATGGGAAGTATCACCGGTGGCGGACGGTACGACAATCTTACAGGTATCTTCGGACTTCCCGGCGTAAGCGGTGTGGGTATATCCTTCGGTGCGGACCGTATCTACGATGTACTGGCCGAACTGAACCTTTATCCCGACACAACGATAGAGCAGACACAGGTGCTGTTTGCAACCTTTGGCGAGGCAGAACTAAAGTATGCTCTCGCTTGGGCAACGGCTCTACGTCAGGCAGGCATCAATACAGAAGTATATCCTGAACCCGCTAAAATGAAGAAGCAAATGGGCTACGCCGACAGCAACCGCATTCCGTTTGTAGCCATCGTAGGAGGAGAAGAAATGGCGCAGAAGAAAGTGATGCTGAAGGACATGACTTCCGGCGAACAATCGCTTGTCACGTTGGACGAATTAAAGGAGAAAATAAGAAAATGAGTACTTGCGAAAATACCGAACGTCAGTTTGATCAAGTTACAGCGAAATGCCGCACCATCTTTGTAGATAAGATGCAAGACTATGGTCCCTCGTGGCGCATCTTCCGTCTGCAAGGTATCACTGACCAACTCTATATCAAGGTTTGCAACATCCGCCAACGCCAAGAGACCGGAATTAGTCTGGTTGGAGACGATATAGAAGGCAACTTGCGTGCCATCGTCAATTATGGCGTGATGGCAATTATTCAAGAGCGAAAAGGATACGTCGATGCTACAGACATGAGCACCGAAGAGGCCACCAAACTCTATGACAAAGTGATAGAAGAAGCCAAGGAACTGATGACACGGAAGAATCACGACTACGGTGAGGCTTGGCGGGAAATGAGTAAAGAAGGTATCGTGGATATGATCCTCGCCAAAATCATCCGTATCAAGAATATCCTTAGCCACAACGGTAAAACCATCGCTTCCGAAGGAGTGGACGGAAACTATTTCGACATAATCAACTACGCAATATTTGATCTGATACATTACGAAAGTTTGAAATAAGTCCATGAATAAAAAAATTCAACACATAATAGGTTCTATTGCTCGTACGCTACTGGCATTGACCTTCCTGTTCTCCGGCACAGTCAAAGCCATTGACCCGTTAGGCACCGTCTATAAGATTGAAGACTACCTGAAAGCCTTTGGCGGATTCTTCACAGACCTCATGCCCATGGCAGTAGTTGCCGCTGTTGGTCTTATTCTCTTTGAATGCGTACTGGGAGTCTGCCTGCTATGTAACATCAAAACACAATGGACGGCTTGGCTTTCGTTGGTCTTCTATGCCGTAATGCTGCCCTTAACGCTGTATATTGCACTGACCAATCCTGTGTCGGACTGCGGTTGTTTTGGCGATGCACTGGTACTGACCAACTGGCAGACGTTCTGGAAGAATGTGGTGCTTACAGCACTTGTACTTACTCTGCTGGTATGCCACCGTCATATCCCCACCACTTTCAGTTGGTGGGCGGAACTGACCATTTTCCTCCTGTCCGCCGCAGCAGCATTGGGGCTGATGGCATACACTTACTGCCATCTTCCTCTCATGGATTTCCGCCCGTACAAGATTGGAAACCATATCCCCACCCTGATGGAGTACCCCGAAGATGCACCGCAGGATGTGTACGAAATAAGTTTCATCTATGCAAAAGATGGAGAAGAACACACATTCACACTCGAAGACTACCCGAAAGACGATCCTACTTGGACATTCGTTCGTCAGAACAGCCGTCTTGTTAGCAAAGGGTACGAACCGCCTATACACGACTTTGAAATCATAAATACAGACTACGAAGATATTACCTACGATCTTCTGGAATCGAACGAAAAAGTAACACTGGTGGTAATGTACGACCTACAAAAAAGTGACCTCCATCAGTTACCCAAAGTTCTGTCACTCAAACGCGAGGCAGAACAACGAGATGAAATCTTCTATCTTGTCACAGGCAGTGGCACCGATGCCATAGAGGCCTTCCTCGCCAACAATGAAGCGGAAGAACTGCGTGAAATTGTCTGCACTTGCGATCCCGTGACGCTGAAAACCATCGTGCGCGCCAATCCCGGCGTGATAGAATTGAAGAACGGAACAATTATCAACAAATATAACCTACGAAACAAATGAGAACAAAAATGGTGGCAGGTAACTGGAAAATGAACAAGAACCTGCAAGAAGGCGTAGCACTGGCTACCGAACTGAAAAATATGGTAACAAATCCTGCATGCAAAGTGGTTATCGGAACACCTTTTATCCATCTTGCTACGGTTGCGGAATTGCTCAAAGGCACTCCCATTGAAGTGGCTGCAGAAAACTGTGCTGACAAAGACAAAGGTGCTTTCACCGGTGAAGTAAGTGCGGAAATGGTTCGTTCCACAGGTGCAACCTACTGCATTCTGGGGCACTCGGAACGCCGTGCATATTACCACGAGACTGCCGCCATCCTGAAAGACAAAGTGGAACTGGCGCTGCAAAACGGCCTCAAGCCCATTTTCTGTATTGGCGAAGTGAAAGAAGAACGCGAAGCCAATCGTCAGAACGAAGTGGTGAAAGCACAACTGGAGGGTTCGCTTTTCCACCTTTCGGCAGAAGATTTTGGCAAGATTACTTTGGCATACGAACCCGTATGGGCTATCGGCACTGGATTGACCGCCACTCCCCAACAGGCAGAGGAGATGCACGCCTACATCCGCAGCCTTGTGGCAGAACGCTATGGCAAACAGGTGGCTGATGATACCACCATCCTGTATGGCGGAAGCTGCAACGAGAAGAATGCCGCAGAACTGTTCGCCAACGAAGATGTGGACGGAGGACTCATCGGTGGTGCCAGCCTGGTAGCCGAGAAATTCTGCACCATCATTGCTGCCCGTTAAACCGCAAAACACACCCACCCGATATGGCACTAATTAAAACCATAAATCGCAACGGAGAGATCCTCACACCGAAGATTGCAGACGATGTCTTCATGGCAGAAAACGCGACCGTGGTAGGGGAAGTCACCGTAGGAGAAGGCACAAGCCTCTGGTTTAACTCCGTTCTCCGTGGTGATGTGAATACTATTACCATCGGCAAACATTGCAACATTCAAGACGGAAGCGTTCTCCATACCTTGTACCAGAAATCCACCATCACACTGGGAGATTATGTATCCGTAGGTCACAACGTCACCATTCATGGTGCTGACGTGGACAGTTATGCCCTGATTGGTATGGGGGCAACCTTGCTGGATGGTGTGCATGTGGGCGAAGGTGCCATTGTCGCTGCCGGAGCATTGGTGCTGAAAGGTACACAAATAGGGCCCTACGAAGTGTGGGGAGGGGTACCTGCCAAATTCATCAAGAAAGCCGACCCTGCCCAAACAGAGGAAATCAACAAAAAGATTGCTCACAACTACGCCATGTACGCTTCTTGGTACAAGGAGTAAGAATGGATGAACATAATATAACGACCAAAAAAACGGATTATATGTACAAACGAATCTTATTAAAATTATCAGGTGAAAGCCTGATGGGCGAACAAGGCTATGGCATTGATTCCAATCGCCTGAACGCCTATGCACGCCAGATTCAAGAAATAGCCCGAATGGGAGTGGAAATAGGTATCGTCATTGGAGGCGGAAACATCTTCCGCGGCTTAAGCGGTGCACAGAAAGGATTTGACCGCGTGAAAGGTGATCAAATGGGAATGCTGGCTACGGTCATCAATTCGCTTGCCCTGTCTTCCGCTTTGGAAGCTCTTGGACAGAAAGTACGCGTTCTAACCTCCATTCGCATGGAACCCGTAGGCGACTACTTCAACAAAGCCAAGGCACTCCGCCTGTTTGAAAAAGGCAACGTGGTAATCATCGCCGGAGGAACCGGCAATCCCTACTTCACCACCGACACAGCATCCGCTTTGCGCGCCATTGAGATAGAGGCGGACATCATGTTCAAAGGCACACGCGTGGACGGCATCTACACCGCAGATCCGGAAAAAGACCCCACGGCTACCAAGTTCGACGAGATTACCTATGATGAGGTATTGGAACGCAATCTGCGCATCATGGACCTGACTGCTATCACGATGTGCCGTGAAAACAAAATGCCAATCTATGTCTTTGACATGGATACAGAAGGCAATCTCGCACGAGTTATTCGGGGCGAAAAAATAGGAACACTTGTTAAACCCTAAAAATACACTAACACTATGATTGAACCCAAACAAATTCAAGCCGATGCCAGCGAGCAAATGGAAGCGGCAGTTATGTATCTGGAAGATGCATTGGCACACATTCGTGCCGGTAAAGCCAGCGCACGCATATTGGATCCCATCCGTGTAGATTATTACGGTTCACCCTCACCGCTTGCCAACGTAAGCACCATCACCACACCCGACGCACGCACCATACAGATTCAGCCGTGGGAAAAGAATATGCTTTCCGTGATTGAACGCGCACTTATCAACTCAAACATCGGTTTAGCTCCTAACAACAACGGCGAATGTATCCGTCTCATCCTGCCTCCTCTCACCGAGGAACGCCGTCGCGAACTGGCAAAGCAGTGCAAACAGGAAGCCGAAAATGCCAAAGTAAGTGTTCGTAATGCCCGTCGTGATGCCATTGAACTGCTCAAAAAGCAAGTGAAAGAGGGACTTCCCGAAGATGCAGAGAAAGATGCAGAAGAAGAAGTTCAAAAACTGCACGACAAGTTCATTAAGGCCATCGACGAGAATTACGCCCATAAGGAAAAAGAAATAATGACAGTTTGATGCCCTTTCGCAAGACAAGCAGATGGTATGGGATATGGGCAATGGTAGCCAGTCTCTTTTTGTGGACAGAAGCCATTGCCTCCACACCCCAATCATCCAATGATGCCAACCCCAAGAGCAATTGGGAAAGTTGCATGAACTGGCCTGTGTTAGCAGTGCCTGTGGTGAACCATTCGCCCGAAACGGATTGGGTGTTCGGTGCTGCTATGCAGGGATATTTTCGCCTGCCGAACCAGGAACGCACATCCATTGTACAATTAGATGGGGCTTGGTCTCTTTCCCACCAATGGTATCTCAATGCATCGGGTACACTTTACGTAGGCAAAAAACACCATTGGATATTGGCCTACAACGTAGGCTGGAGGAATTATCCGGATACGTACTACGAATTGGGCAACACCTTCCGGCACAAGCAAGACACCACCTACACCTCCCGCCGTTTGCGTGCCATCTTGCAACCCCTATATGTCCTGCCACGCAATTGGGCCATCGGACCGGATGTGCAATACCTGTACGAAGAAACGGGGCTATGTCCCACCATTTCAATGATTGGTGCGGGTGTGGCATTGCAGTTTGATGACCGCGATGTGGTGTATTATCCTCATTCGGGTTTGTTCTTCAAGGTGGTTGCCACACACTTTGAATCCCTCAACAGCAACTGGCAACGCATGGAACGAGTCCAAACGGACTTGCGGCACTATATCCCGCTGTACAAAGAGTTGATATTTGCTTGGCAAGTCCGGACAGAATGGGCACTGGGCAAGAAAATACCTTTCCCGATGCTTCCCACTTTGGGTGGACAAGACCTTGTGCGGGGCGTACGCGCCAATATGTTCCGTGACGATGCTTTGCTGGCATTGCAAACCGAACTGCGCATACCTATTTATCGCATGTTACGAGCCACCGTGTTTGCAGGAGTAGGGGATGTTTATAATTTGGACCACTGGCGTTGGGCAACACCTAAAGTGGGCTACGGAATGGGATTGAGGCTCACCATCAACAAAGCCAAAGTAAATATCCGTGCAGACATTGCCCGTAACAATATAGACAAGGCTTGGAACAAGTGGGAGAGTTATTCGTTCTACCTCACTGCCACCGAAGCCTTCTAAAAAAAGACACGCATGATTGGACTGATTATTAAATCTACAGGCAGTTCTTACTGGGTACATACCGATGAAGGAAAGGATATTGAATGTCATGTCAAAGGCAACATGCGTATTCGCGGCATTCGGACAACCTCGCCCGTGGCAGTGGGTGATTACGTATCGGTAGAGCAACAAACAGACGGGACCTCGTGGATTACGGATATTGAGCCCCGCAAGAACTACATCATCCGCCGCTCTACCAATCTGAGCAAAGAATCACATATTCTGGCATGCAACCTGGATCAAGTGGCACTGATTGTCACCATCCGTCATCCGGAAACCTCCACCACCTTTATTGACCGTTTTCTGGCCACTGCCGAAGCCTACAGCGTGCCGGCTATGCTCATCTTCAATAAAGTGGATCTGCTGACAGACGAAGAACAAACTACGCTGTCCGAACTCCGCGCATTGTACGAATCACTCGGCTATCCCACGCTGGCTATATGTGCCTGCCGGTTGCGCGATGCTAACGGAGAATGCACACCTGACTATCACATTCTGTCAAAAGCGTTGGCAGACAAAGTGACCCTGCTTGCCGGCAATTCGGGTGTAGGCAAGTCCACCTTGCTAAATGCTATCTTTGGCGAAGAGAAAACGCGCACAGGTGCCATCTCTTCCGCGCACGACAAAGGGATGCATACAACCACTTTCAGTGAGATGTATCCCCTACCAGATTCTTCCGGCTGGTTGATCGACACACCGGGCATCAAGGGCTTCGGAGCCGTCAAAATGGAGAAAGAAGAGGTCGGGCATTATTTCCGCGAGATATTCCAATCCGCACGCAACTGCCGATACGGAAATTGTCTGCATATCGGCGAACCCGGGTGTGCTGTTGAACAAGACGTGGTGAACGGCAAAATAGCCGCTTCGCGCTTTGAGAGTTATCTCTCCCTGCTCGGGGATTGCGAGGAAAGCAAATACAGATAGTCTCCCCTATCCGCTTGAAAGATTTATTGCGGTTTTGCCATACGTTTGGCAAGCCCAATTGCACCTGTCGGACACACGAGCCGGCACAAATGACAACCCACACATTTCGTACCGATGATGTGCGGTTTGCGTGTTTCATCAAATCGGATAGCCTGATGCCCGCCGTCCATGCAGGAGATATAGCAACGACCACAACCGATGCATTTGTCACGGTTAATGAGCGGGAACACCATTGTATCACGGTCCAAATCAGACGGCAGAACAATGTTCTTCAGTTCCTCGCCCACCAGTTTCTTCAATTCGGTGATACCACGCTCCCGCATATAATGCTGCAAACCGAGAATGAGGTCATCAATGATACGATAGCCATACTGCATGACAGCCGTGCAAACCTGCACATTGCGACAGCCGAGTTGAATGAAATCAAGCGCATCGCGCCATGTCTCAATGCCGCCTATACCGCTAATATCCATGTGCTTTTCCACACCGGCTTTTTGCAGTATCGGATTTCCCGTCATCTCATAGACCATACGCAAAGCGATAGGCTTGACAGCCTTTCCTGAATAGCCGCTGACCGTCTTCTTTCCGTTCACTTCGGCATCTCGGCTCATCGTGATTGATTTGATGGTGTTGATGGCACTGATACCATGTGCTCCACCGTAGAAAGAGGCCAATGCGGGACGCATCATGCTCATCACGTTCGGAGTCATCTTCGGGATAACCGGAATGGATACGGCGTTACATACGTAGGAGGTATAGAACAATATCAATTCAGGGTTCTGACCGATGTCGCTTCCCAGTCCTGTCAGACGCATCTGCGGGCAGGAGAAATTGAGTTCCACGGCATCGCAGCCTGCATTCTCTGCCATCTTTGCCAACTCAATCCACTCTTCTTCGCTCTGTCCCATGATGGATGCGATAATACGCTTGGTGGGATAATTCTGTTTGAGGCGTCTCAAGATGTCAAAATCCACCTCATGGGGGTTTTCCGACAATTGCTCCATGTTACGGAATCCGATGAAGGGAGTACCGTCCCCCTGCAAAGAATCAAAGCGCGGTGACACTTCGCGGATATCCTGCTTGCAGATGGTTTTATAGAACACACCTGCCCATCCGGCTTCCAAAGCACGCGCCACCATCTCATAGTTCGTACAGATGGCGGACGAAGCGAGGAAGAACGGGTTTTCGCACACCATATCGCAGAAATTGATTTCCAGCGAGGGCAATTCTTTCTCTTGGGCATTGCAGGAACACTCCGTGCCTTCCTTTTGCAGGGCTTTTTTCAGTTCTGCTATACGGATGGGCCGGTCGTAATGGATACAGGCTTTCTCTGCTGCTGCCACTTCCTCATCGGAAAGACCCGCAAAGAGTTCTTCTGCCGTCAGTTTGTTGTCAAAACGCAATGCCCGTATGGCTCGTGCCACCTGTTTGCCGCACGGCGCGTCGGCACAAAGTAGGCAACGTACGGATTCTTCTTCAAGATGTAACATATTTATCCCCCTTTTATATAGTATCACTCACTGCATCGCCGATTATAATACCTATCAGCACGATGAGTACGAAGGCGAATGCACATATCGTCACAATAGTCAGCCTCCACAATGTGCCCCACCAACCATAGCCGAACAACTGCCGATAGGCCTCAATGCGATAAAAGGCACTTATTATCATGGATATTCTGTCGCTGAACAACAGGGCAAGAACCCCGATAATACTCATGAACACTTGGATAAAGAATCCCTCCGGCAACGTATGTTTCGGATAAGCGGGAGCCTTTCGGAACATAAACCACGTAGGAAAGACAAACATCAGCGACCAAAGCAGCATGTTCCATTCTATATGCTCATTCATCCACAAAAAGGCGCTGTCCAGCAATTCCACTCCGAGTGTGGCAGGCACCATTTCTTTTGCAAGGGAAGGAAACGCCCAACGGATAAGATTGACCACCACCCCCATGATAACGAGCAAACTGACGGGCGGATAACTCACCTGCCTATGCCCACTGATATACTCGCGGATGAAATACCCCGGACGTCCCAACAGTTGCACAAGCGAATAGAGCAACGAGCGGGATTCCATTCCCCAAAGCACCATAATTCCCTGCCATATACTGCGCCAAGTGATGCGTCCGACACCGGCTTGCTGCGCGCAATAGGGACAATAATTACCCGTAAAATCATGTCCACAGTTGACACAATGGTGCACTTCCTGACTTTCCAGAGGGTACTGCATCGGCGTCCGCTGCCATGTTCGGAAACGAACATACCAATCCTTTATGTGCATATAGCAAGTCTGCATGTTGGCTTTGGATGCCAGCCAACCGATATTAGGTTTCTTTGTTGCCATCCGTCGGGGAGATTTCTCAAATTCGGCTGCAAAGGTACTACTTTTTTTCGGAATACACAAGTTTTTTTCAAAAAAAAGGCATAGCCCTATCGCTATGCCCTTCTTTCGACTTTTGCCTTATTCCGCATTGGCGGAGTCGTAGGACTCCAGTTCCTGCTGGAAGAGCCACTGACGGAACGTGCCACTGAAGTTAGCGGTGTGGTAAGCCGCAAGGTCTTGCTCACGAGTAGGACCGTTGATGCGCTCACGAACGGCAGCCGCTACGGTCTTGAACCGCAAGTGCTGTGCCAACTCTTTGGCGGTGTACGGATACTCCTTCAGATTACGCTTCTCGCGGATCTGTGTGAAGTTGCGCTTCGACACAGTGCGGTGGCAGTAGGTTACGCGCGTTTTTGCGCTCAACTTGCCCGAAATATGGTCTATCGGGTCTAAAAACTTTACTTGTGACATAATGGTTTAGGTTTAAATGGTTAAAAGGTTTTTTCTGCGTTGTAGGTTTCTACGGTTTTGGTTTGGATGACAACGGAAGTGTCGCCTCGTGTGAGGTACTGGCTTTCGTTGGTCACCACGCGCGTCACATTGCACGAAGATAATGCTACCACGGCCAGTGCCAATACAAGGATAATCAAGGTGTTTTTCATAAAGGGTTAGCGTTTAAGGTTTAGCGTTTAGGGATTACCGTTTAGGTTTTAGGGTGTTATTGTGCCAAGTTGGCGTACTCTTGGGCGAAGATGTAACCACGGAGGGTCTTGTACTTCTTTTGCGCGTTGAACGCCACTTCATAGGCTGCTTTTTGCACAGGGTCTGCAAGGGCGGTGACTGTGGCTTGAGCGGCGCTCTTGAACTTGTTTTGGCGTGCCAGTTCCTCGGCGCTGAAAGGTTTGGTACGCGGGTTACAGATTTGGCTGGTGTACCTGGTGCCGCCACGTTCGACATAGATAATCTTGGTGTGTTTACAGATTTTGCCACGGAACGAGGTGAACGGCGTTTCCAATTTGATTTTGCTCATTGTGGTTTAGGTTTTTAAGGGTTGGACAATCGTTTTTTATCGTCTGCTTATCGTCGGCTCATCGTCGGCTCATCCGCAGGTGTTTATGTTGGTGTGTTTCGCGAAAGACGGTGCAAAAGTAGTGCAAAAAACGGAGGCTACCAAATTTTCGCCTCCGGTTTTGGTATCAGGATTCCATTTTTGATAAATCATATCCTGCGTAGGTGCTCAAATCCATTATTTCGGTGATGTATAACCAATCTCGGTGTCGGATGGCTTCGCGGTACGAATGCCCGTATTTGCGGTGCTTGAGCCAACCATGGATGAGGATGTTCAGTCCCTGAATGGGCGTTTTGTCATCGGCGATGGGCACCTGTCGTGCCAAGTTCCGTGCAAGTTGGGTTTTCGAAATTCGTTGCATTTTATCTGAGATATTTGTTTTTTGGTTTGTAATAAACGTATGTTTTTCCGTTTCGGGTGGAGAAAATATAGTCTCCTATTCTGCCAGATACACTCTTTATCCAGCATGGTAATTCAATCTTTGCCATAATCTTAAATCTCTTTAACATAAATCACTCTTTGCCCTGTCGGGTTAATCATTTTCCATCCGTCTTGCGGGATGGTGGTGCCGTATCGGGCGTAATAATCGGCGTAAGAAAGGGTTTTCAATTTAGGTGGTTGAGGCATATTATCTTTGACTGCTTTGACGGGGTGATAGT
>JAGCEW010000080.1 GCA_017650465.1 Paludibacteraceae bacterium | reverse complement strand
GGATAAAGGTTTTTCCGGATTCAGTCGGTTCAACCATTCCTTTTGTGTTGCGGAACAACATTCAAGATCCCGCACATGTTCCGCTGTAGTCATGGAACGTACGATGGTGCTATAGCACTCCGCCAATTCACGTATAAAGGCATCCGAGTATTCCGCATTGTCATAAGCCATTTTGAGTGAATAGCCGTCTTTGCCGTCCAATAGCTCCACACACAGATTCCATCCGGGTGTCGGTAGGCGCAAATCCTCATAGGGTATCATTTCCCCAGCCAAACGTAACGCGCAGTTATCCACCAGGATGGTGCCTTGATAGGCGAACATTACCCTGTTATTCAGTCCCAAATCCCGCACGGCATCCTGATAGGCATAGTACCCATAGTTCTGGGTTTGTTTCATCTGTTCGCGAAGTTCACTCAACAGTCGGGCTACCGGCATATCGGCATTCATCTGCATCCATACAGGCAAGGTATGCACCATCATTGTGGCGGTGGTCATCATCCGTTGGTCGGTACGGCCCATCCACGCCGTACACCAAGAGGCTTTGTCTTCTGCGCCATACGTTGCCAACAGCAACCCGAAGGCGGCCTGCCAGACAGTGCTTTCCTTTGCTCCGAAACGCTGAACGACAGCATGCACATCCTCTTTGCTTACAGACAACGAAAAATACTTATAGCATAGCGATGACGTTGGGCTGTCAAGCACTGTTTCTTTGATTGGCAGCGAATCCGTGTCCGCCGCATCACAGAATGTGTTAGCGTACCACTTCCGTGCCGTTTCCATCTTTTCCTTGTCCGCCCGCAGTATTTCTTCCGCTTGGGCGATGGCAGCACCATCCATTTGTTCGCCTACCGCTTTCTCACCCGCATACAAGCGTTCGATTTCGCGGAACAGAAGAATCAGTGTGAAACCGTCCAGGAGTAGATGGTGAATATCAAGATAGAGATAATTCTGTTGCGGCGTTTTGTATATCTCACAGCGATACAGCCGTTCGCCGTAGATATCCATTGTACGCGAGAAAGTGGCGCGTACCTCATCTATTGATTTCACCTCCTGCATGGTGACACAATCCTCCAACGCGGGACAGGTGCCACTTTCGTGTTCCGGTGCCCCATCGCTGTTGAGCACAATACGTCCCATCAAATACGGGTGGGCACACATGGCACCATATACCGCCTCACGCAAGCGGTCAAGATTGACAGTCTGCGACAAGGTGAAGAGAAAAGCATTCTGATAGTTGGTCCGGTCATTGACGGTAGTCAAGCAGGCATAATACACACCTAACTGACTTTGGCTAAGAGGAGAAGTCATTGTCTATCTGTTATTGCGGTTTCACTCAAATGATTGTTTTAATCTTCAAACTCAAAGATATTGATAAATCCTGTCAGTTTGAACACGTTCTTGATATCCTCATTCACATGGCGCAACACGACACGGCTCCCCGCAGCTTTGGCACCTTTGAGAATACTGAGGAGAATACGCAGTCCGCTGGATGCTATATACTCCAACTCCGTACAATCAATCACCACATCCTTACCTCCTGTGGCATACAGCGGTTTGAGAATATTTTCCACTTCCACAGCTGCCGCCGTGTCCATCTCACCAACTAATGTAGCAACGAGTTTGCCATCCAATTCTTCAATTTTAGCATTCATATTCAAATATCTTTAATCAATGTCAATATATTCTGTCCATCTATCCGTTCGTAGTTGATAGTGTCCATCAATTCGCGAACCAACAATATACCCAGTCCTCCAATCTGCCGTTCTTCCGCCGAAAGCGAGGTATCCGTTTCTTCTATTACCGTCGGGTCAAAAGGCACGCCATTATCCCTGATTATCACCTTCAATTTCTGTCCATCGGATAACAAGCGGATATCAATTTCCCCTGTTTCCCCTGCCGGATAGGCGTAATCAATCACATTTACCACCGCCTCTTCAATTGCCAGTCTCAACCGATTCGCTTCCGATGCGCCGATATTCATTTTCTCAAAGACCGACTTCATGAACGCGTTAAGACGGCTGACTTCGCGTACATCATTCGTAATCTGCAGCGTCTCGGATAAGCTGATATTAAAATGCTGCGGAGAATAGCGAATGGCCAACATCGTCAAATCATCACTTTGCTCCGCCCCATTTACAAAACGCCTAACTCCGGCTTGCATGTCTTCTATGACTTGCTGCGGGGTTAGCTCCTGCGATGCACACGCGCGCAATTGCTCTAAGGCTCTTTGCAGTCCGAACTGCTGCCGCTGTTCGTTCTTCGCCTCTGTCAGTCCATCCGTGTACAAGAAGAGCATATCCCCTGCCTCCAACTGCATTTCCTGCGCCTCATATTGCGTATTCTCAAAGACACCTACGGGCAAATGCGGATTGGCCTCAATCATCTGTATGCCATCTGAAGAAGAAGCGTTGGCTGATTGCACTATCAAGGGTCTGTCATGTCCGGCGTTGCAATAGCGCAACTGTCCTGTAGGCAAATCGAGCACACCAATAAAGAGCGTGACAAACATATTCGTATCATTGCCCCTGCAAAGCGTTTCATTAAGCGCACGCAGTGTACGTGCGGGATTATGCTCACGGGGGGCGGAGGAACGCAACAAAGACATGGTTTGCGCCATCATCATCGCCGCAGGCACTCCCTTGCCGCTTACGTCCCCCACAGCAAAGAACAACTTGGCATCTTTCACGAAATAATCGTAGAGATCACCACCCACTTCGCGGGCAGGCAACAAGGCACCGCAAATACCCACATCCTGCCAGCCAAACTCCTTACTCCGCATTGCATCGGCATTGTTATCCGGCAACATCTTCAACTGGATATCTTTCGCAATGCGCAGTTCACTTTTGATACGCACCTGGCTCAGTTCTGTTGCCTGGCGTTTTCGGTTCTCTCGGATAAACAGCCAGACGATGAGTGACAATACAGCCAGCCCCAGCATTGCCAATATGAACATATAGCCACGCAGTTTCTCCAATTTACCGAACAACTCGTCATCATAACAAACGAACAATATATCCCAACGCGGAACATCCTGCCGAGACATGCAATAAACACGCCCCACCTCTTGTTTCTCTTCGTCATAGAACGGGAAATGGGTAATTTTTCCTTGTGCGCCCCATTCCAGTTTTTTTTCGTCTCCATTGAATAGCGAGACGATTTTCTGCACCAAAGCCGCACTGACCGTACTGTCCGGCGGAGAAGAAATCAACTCGCCATCTTCCGACAAGACCAGTGAGAAAGAAGAAGGGTATGAATGCACTGCATTGACGACTTTGTCAATCCATATCGTACGCATATCCACCCCTAATACGCCCACCGTTTCTCCATTCTCATACAGGGGCAAGACATGAGAGGTAACCATCGCCTGCGCCCCTTCGCCATCATAATAGGGTTTGGTCCAACTGAAAGTTTCTCCTGCCATGCAGGAAAGGAAGAAATCGCGCTGGAAATAATCATGTTCGGGCGAGCCAATCTGTTCTATGACAATCGTACTATCCGTCTGACGAGCATATAACTCGCACCAATAGCCATACTCCGGATAATAGTAGGGGCGAAAAGCGACCACTGCACCAATCAGATTATCCTCGTCGTACTGCACAATTTCCCGAATCAGCATCCGCATATAGCGGGAGTCGCGAACATGCCGTTCTGCATGTAGAATCTGGCTACTTAAGACCGATTCCGCATTCGAGAGCACTTCCTGTATCCGCAGGGAAGATGCAGTCAGGTTCATCATTGCACTGCTTTCCAATTCTTTCTCCAGTTCGTTGCGCGCATAGTTGTACTGGAAAGCCAGAATCGCCTCCATAAATACAGCGGCAATAACAATCACCACCAGACCTGTCCATTTTTTCCATCTATTCCACATAAGCCGACTATACCCGTTTCATCTACAAAACGCCTGCAAAGGTAGTAAAAAAAAATGGAGTGTGCAATTTTTTTTGCATAATTCTGCATTTTTCGCATCCGCGAGCGGTTTATGCAGGTTTATTGCGAGAGCGCGGTTTATCGCTTCGCTGTTTATTGCAGAGCGGTTTATATGCACCCCTCCATATATAAGGCGAAAAAGAGGCAAAATCTATCACCTGAAATGCAACTTTTTTACATTTTATTGCATTTTCTTTGTAATGCAATGATTATCAAAGTTGTGGCAAATGGGATTATAGATTTCAGGACCATCTTCCAATAGTCCTGTCACGGTAAAGAGTGGTAACGGAGTGGTAAGGTAGGCAGCCTCTTCCTTACCCTTAACTTTCTTTCCGGCAGTCCACCAGACGATAACCGCGTCCGTGCGTGGACAGAATGGCTACAGAGGGAGAGGGCTTCAGGTAATTGCGCAAGCGGTTGATATAGACCGAGAGGAGACGGTTGGAGAAATG
>JAGCEW010000079.1 GCA_017650465.1 Paludibacteraceae bacterium | reverse complement strand
GGGACACCTTATCTATATACGCGCGCGCGAGGAAGGATAAGGTGGATTTCGTATTCATGGATGCCAACCATACCTACGAGGCAACCTTACAATACTACGAATACCTGTGCCCATTGCTGCATGCGAAGTCGATAGTAGTTGTGGATGACATACACGCCGATGCAGGTATGTATCGGACATGGAGGAAGCTATGCGCGCGGGAGGAGGTGACCAGTTCGATGGACCTGTATCACTACGGTTTGCTATTCTTTGATTCGCATTATCTGAAACGAAATTATATATTACGCGTATGAGAGTATATACAAAAACAGGCGACGGCGGTAAAACGTCTTTAGCAGACGGCTCGCGTGTGGAGAAGACTTCCTTGCAACTGGAGGCCTATGGTACGGTGGACGAACTGAATAGTTTTGTCGGACTGCTTCGTGCCGAGGAGTCGGTAGTTGCATCCGTATGGGACGAGCAGCTGCGTTTTGTGCAGAACAAACTGTTTAACCTTGGAGCGGCATTGGCCGGTGCGCCCGGCGATTGGATTTGTACGGACGATGTGCAGACGCTGGAGCATTGGATAGATGCCATGCAAGCGACCTTACCCGTCAGCCATGATTTCCTGCTGCCCTCTGGAAGTCGTGCGGTAGCCTTGGCACATGTATGCCGTACCATCACCCGCCGTTCGGAACGAAATGTACTCCGATGGATAGAAAATAGCGAAAAAGCCAATGAACAAAATGTCGCGATTTTACCCTTTTTGAATAGACTTTCTGATTATTTTTTCGTCCTTTCGCGAACTTTATGTCAGCAAGAAGGCAAAAAAAGTGAAATTTGGTCAAAATGAGTGTTCGCGGGTAAAAAAATGATTTTGTAACATTGACTTTACAAAAAAAATAAGAAAAAATGCAAAATAATCGTAAAAAAGTTTGCACGTATCGAAACTTTTTACTACTTTTGCACGATAATTTCGATTAGAAGCACCCTAACGGTGCCTGATTTCGCGTCTTTGCGCGTGTTTTTGGGTGCGGAAAAGGGTGGTGTTGAGGTGTGAGAAACAACCTATAGAAACTGTGAAGTAAGACTATGTACTGGACATTAGAATTGGCTTCGAAAATAGAGGATGCTCCGTGGCCGGCAACGAAAGAGGAACTGCTGGACTACGCCAACCGAATTGGCGCTCCGTTGGAGGTTATTGAAAATCTGCAGGAGCTGGAGGAAGAGGATGAAGTGTATGAGTGTATAGAGGATATTTGGCCGGATTATCCGACAAAAGACGATTTCTTCTTTGATGAAGAAGAGTATTAATGTGGATGAAAAAATGTATTGTTCTGCTGTTGTTGGTCATCGTTTCTGCTGCTGTGAAGGCGCAGTTTGACCCGCAAATAGGGCAATATATGTATATGACAACAGCCTACAATCCTGCGGCGGCGGGAGAAGGCGATTTGATGAAAGTGGCGGGTTTGCACCGCATGCAATGGATAGGCATTCCGAATGCTCCCATGGTGACCTACTTTTCGTTCTCATCGCCGTTTGTGATAGGCAAAACCAGACATGGCGCGGGTGTGCGGTTCATGAACGACCGATTCGGACTGTTTACCAATCAGGCATTGCATGTGCAATACGCCTACCGTCAGCGGCTGGGAAAAGGATATTTGAGTGGAGGAATAGACCTGGGATTTGTGAATGTCGGCTTCAAGGGAGACAGTGTCAACCTGAAGGATCTGAGTCAGGACTCGGAGTATTTCATCGAGAATGACCCTGCAATACCGACAGGCAGCAAATCGGGCATGAAGTTCGATATGTCAGTGGGCATCTACTATGCCACACCGACATGGTGGGTAGGAGCCAGCTATTCACACGTGACCAGACCGGTAGTGGATTGGGATGATTATTCGGAGATAACGCTGGTTGGTACGATGTACGTGGCGGGAGGATACCATTGGCGGCTGAAGAACCATAAGGATTGGCAATTGACGCCGTCGGCCATGGTGATGTCAGACTTCCGATCGTGGGATGTGAATGTGACGCTGATGTGCGACTTCAAGGACCGCTACCGTTGGGGACTCGGATACCGAATAGCCGGAAGCGTGAATGTACTACTGGGAATAGATATCATATCGGGTTTGCAACTGGGATATACGTTTGAGGTGCCGCACAACAAACTGATGCTGGAAAGTGCCGGAAGCCATGAGATATACTTGGCATACGGATTTAACATACTAAAACCAAAAAGAACAAATAGATATAAGAGTGTACGATACTTGTAACACGACGCGAAGAACAAAGAGTATTAACCAAGAATATTAACACAAAAAAAGAATATGAAACTCACAAAGATTCTGCCATTGATCGCATTTGCAATCGCATTGGCAAGTTGTAATGGTCCTGCGGGAGAGTTGGTCGGTATCGCTAAAGCCGGTAACTTTAAGGAGGCTAACCCCTATGGCATGATTTTCATTAAGAAAGGATCATTCATGATGGGTGCTAACACACAATCGGCTGTATTTGAGCAGCCGGATAATGTGATGATGGCTACCGTGGAAGCTTTCTGGATGGACGAGACCGAGATCACGAACAATGAGTACAAGCAGTTTGTGAATTGGGTTCGCGACTCTATGGCATTGACCTTCCTGGTGAATGCAGGTATGACGGATTATGCTATCCAGCCCAAAGACGAAGAGTTTGACGAGGAGCACTTCCTGCTGAACTGGCGCAAGAAAATTCCTTGGAGCAGCAAAGACGAGGAAGTGAAAGAAGCCTTGGCTCCGATGTACTACGGCGACGGAACATTCCGCGTGAATGCGCTGCACTATCGTTATAGTTGGATTAACTACGACGAGGCAGTGAGCGTGAGCAAGAAATTCGACGTTACGCAGGGTCTGTATCCTCCCGGATCCACGGCTCGTGTTGATAGTTTCTGGGTAGAAGAGAACGGTGCTATTCGCGATAGTACCATCTATCGTCCGTTGATAGAGCCGAGCGATCTGAAAACCAATAAAATCATTGCTATTTATCCCGATACCTTGTGCTGGGTGCGTGACTTCCAATATTCGTTCAATGACCCGATGCTCTTGAAGTATTTCTCTCACCCGGGTTATCTGGAGTATCCGGTTGTGGGTGTGACCTGGGAGCAGGCACACGCTTTCTGCAACTGGCGTACGAAGTTCTTCAACAGCCACTCGAAGTTGGGTGCACAGGATTACCGTCTGCCTACAGAGGCACAGTGGGAGTATGCAGCGCGTGGTGGTCGTAAGATGGCTATGTATCCTTGGGGTGGTAACTATGCCCGTGATGCCAAAGGTTGCTTCTTTGCTAACTTCAAGCCCTATCGTGGTGCATACAACGATGATACGGGAACCTGCACGATGCGTGTAGCTCAGTTCCGTCCGAATGACTTCGGTCTCTTCGACATGGCTGGCAACGTATCGGAGTGGACTTGCTCGGCCTACCAATCGTCGGCCAATACGGCTATCCACGACTTGAATCCCGACTACTCCTACATGGCTCGTAAGTCTGACCCGGATATCCTGAAACGTAAGGTGATCAAGGGTGGTAGTTGGAAGGATATTAGCTACTACATGCAGTGTGGTGTTCGTGCATACGAGTATCAATACGAGAGCCGTCCGTATATCGGATTCCGTTGCGTACGTGCTTACATTGGTGAGTAATATTTAGAAAAAATTATAATCAACAAAAATAAATTAATCCTAAAGTTCTGCTAAAATGGCTACAGAGAAAAAAGAAGGTGGGTTCATGCATTGGTATCATTCCTACCAAGGAAAAAATGTTGTTAACATGGTTTACTCGTTGGGTGCATCCGTCGTAATTATCGGTGCGCTGTTCAAGATCATGCACTGGCCGGGCGCCGGTATTGTGCTGACAGCGGGTATGTGTACAGAGGCATTTCTGTTTATGATTGGTGTGCTGGAAGCTCCCCACGAGGAATATCACTGGGGTAATGTGTTCCCGCAATTGCTGGAGTTTGGTTCTCCCGTTGACCGTGTAGAGAAAGCACAGAATCAACCTATTCCTACTTTGTTGGGTACAGGCTCGCAAGCTGCTGCTCCTGCCGAGAAGAAACATGAAGACGTGCCTTCTTTGAGTAAAGAGGATATGGCTTCTCTGAAGGGTGGTATTGAGAATCTGGCCAAGACAGCTGGTCAGTTGAGCGACCTGGGTAAAGTGGCTGCTTCTACCTCCAAGTTGGGTGAAAATGCTGAACTCGCTGCAGCTGCTGCAGGCAAGTTTGTTGCCAGCGCAGAGGCTCTGGGCAAGAAGAGCGACGAACTGAATGTGGCTTACAGTTCTGTAGTTTCGGGTATGCAAAGCGTAGCCGCCGGCACTACCAACTATCAGAAGGGTATTGACGCTGTAGGTC
>JAGCEW010000078.1 GCA_017650465.1 Paludibacteraceae bacterium | reverse complement strand
CTGCATCAGTTCCCCCAATAGCCGGACCAAACTTTCCTCCTGTAGCCGTTATGGTACCACCATGAATTGTAATATTACCGCAATTCACTCCTCCTATTCCGGCTCCACTATAACAGCCGACGGCTGTAATTGTTCCGTTATTAATGACAATATTACCACATCCTTTCCCATATGAACCGATACCAGAAGCGGATACTTGAACATCTTTTGAGGTTAAGTATCCGTAGGCCTCTAAAGAACCAGTTCCTTCTATCGTTAATGTGTAACCTTTGGGAATGTAGATACCCGAGTAGCCATCTTTTCGGGGGTATACGACATTTTTACCCTTGATAATCAGAGTTGCATCTCCTAAACAAGTTAATCCTGAATATAAATTTACGAATGCATTGGGGTCTCTTATCAATACATCTGAAAGGACAATTTTTGCGCCGGCAGCAATTTTAATATCAAGGGGGCTTGGGTTTCCGGGTTCACCTGTTAGTGTATCCCCATCTGAAACAAGGATATCGTGCCCCCCTCCTTTTGAAAGGTTGATGGTTTCTGCCTGGGCTTGTTGTGCGCCGAAGAGGGTTGTTATCGTCAGCGCGAGGAAGAGAATTGTTTTTCTCATAAGGATTTTGTTTTTTAGGGTTAATATTATTGGGTTGTTTGGTTCTAATTTCCTGGGACTCCCTAAGATGTCCTAAGAACGCTTCACTGTCCTAAAATGTCCTAATAGGATACAGCAAGCGGCACCTGACATAGTTGTCAAGCACCGCCTGTGACGTTGCAAATATATTGTTTTTGCTTACCTCGTCTCCCTTTGTTTGTGGGGGGGGTAATTTGTTGATTATAAGGGTATTGGGCGAGCATACTATTCATTAATAATGTTCTTTATCTCTTCCAGTAAACCATGTGCCGGTTGGGCTAATTCGTCCACTTTGCCGGTTTGAACAAACTCCTTCCCGAACAGTGTAATCAAGCCATCGTGGGTGTGAGCAGATAGACCATTTACTACAAATAGAGCATGTAAGGCATGAAAACATGCGTAATAGTAACGATTGATAGCTAAGTCCCAATGTTTAAGGACTCGCATCTCGTCCGCCTGTCGGAGAAAAAGTTCGGCTTTTTCCAAATGCAGTTCAACCAATGTCTGTCTTTCTTGATCCGATAAACTCATTGCAGTAGTATTCCGTCCTGTTGGACATTATGATAAAAGGGTGTGAAACTATTCTTTTCCCAGTTTGCACGCGTGTAGAGAATAGGGTTAATCCGTTCGTTCAGCGTCCAACCTAATTCTGTGAAGGGATACGTCACTTCATCATAGTCGGCTTGGGTCAACTTATCCTTATCCAAGACAACCAGCAAATCCCAATCGGAGTCAGGACGATTATCGCCTCTGGCTCGCGATCCAAACAACCACAAATGTCCGCTTTCCGGAATGACTTGTTGTCCTAATTGCCGTATGCTATGTAAGGTATTTTTCATTTCACGCTGCAAAGGTAGTGCTTTTTTTTGAGATGTGCAAGTAAAATAAGAAAAAAATAGTCTTTTCCCGGTTTTCTTTTGCTCATCTCTCGGTGACCTCTCGGCGATCCCTGCTATATCTATCGTATATCTATCGTGTATCTATCGTATATCTATCGTGTATCTATCGTATATCTATCGTGTATCTATCGTGTATCTATCGTGTATCTATCGTGTTTAGTCCGAGAATTGAGGGAGAAAAAAACAGACCCACGTTGAGTGTGAGCCTGTTGGATATTCTGATTTTATTTAGCTGCCAAAGCTTATTTGGCGGGATGAGTTTATTTGGCGGCTCCGAAGAGCGACATCAGGCTGGAGATAGTTCCTGCGGTCTGCGAGGCCGTTTGCAGTCCGTTTCCGATTTTCGAAATCGTTGATTCGGCTTGTTCTGTTCCGGTCCGGGTGCCTTGTCCCACCGTCTGCGCCGCGGTTGAAGCCGCCTGATAGAGATAATCGGTGACCTGCGAAGCGTTCTGCTCTACGACCAATCCTGCACTGCCTGCAATGAGTCCTTTACCGAATGAGGTGAGATAGTCTGTGTTCTTGTATTGGGTTGTCAAATCTTTGCAATTAGCAAGCAAGAGCATCAGATTAGCGATGTTGGTAGGGTTCTGTACGTTGTAGGTGCCTTCCGCCTTGTACTGTTTGTAGATTGCAGCCAAGGCACTACCTGCCTGCGAGCCAGCCTGCGAGGGGTTGAGGGATTGAGAAGTGGAAGACGTAGCAGCCGATGAAGAAGAAGCTGCCGAATTGTTCATCATGCCGCAACTGCCAAGCAAAGCCGCAGCAAGGAGAAGTAAGGTGATATTTTTCATTTGTTTATGTGATTTATAGATTTGTTGATTCGATTTATTTCAGGCGTAGTCGTTCGAGGTCTCGTTTGGCGTCTCGTTCCTGGATAGAGCGTCGTTTGTCGTAGTCGTGTTTACCTTGACAGAGCGCTATTTCGAGTTTGGCGAGTCCTCGTTCGTTGATAAAGAGCGAAAGGGGGATGATGGTTTTTCCGGACTCTTTGGTTTGTCGTTCGAGTTTGCGGAGTTCCTTTCGGGTGAGTAGGAGTTTTCGGTCGCGCCGGACTTCGTGGTTGGCATAAGAGCCGAAGCGATACTCGGCGATGTTCATCTGTTTGACCCATAGTTCACCGCCTTGGAAGATACAATACGTGTCTGCCAAAGACGCTTTGCTTTCTCGGATGGACTTGATTTCGGTGCCATAGAGTTGTATCCCTGCGGTGTACCGATCGAGGATTTCATAGTCGAAAGAAGCCCTTCTATTCTTAATATGTACATTCGATTTTGCGTGCATCGTATCAAAAAACGCTGCAAAAGTACAAAAATATTTGCATATATCCAAAAAAAGTAGTAATTTTGCGGCGTTTTTGGGAGAAATCCCATAAAAAAGATGGACTTACGAACTAAAAGAAGATAGAAAAATGCTGAAAAACATTCTCGCCATTACAGGCAAACCCGGTCTTTATCAGTTGATAAGCCGCGGCAATAATATGCTGATTGTAGAATCACTGGTGGACAAAAAACGAATGCCCTCTTACGCTCGCGACAAAGTGGTGTCGTTGGGTGAAGTGTCGATGTTCACGACAGGCGACGATATTTCGTTGAGCGAAGTGCTGACGAAAGTGGGCGAGAAAGAAGGTCTGAAACCCGCCAGCATTGATGCGAAGAAAGCGGATAACGACCAACTTCGCGCTTGGTTTGGAGAAATACTGGAGAATTTCGACCGCGACCGCGTCTATCCGAGCGACATACGCAAACTGATAAGCTGGTACAACATCCTGATAGGCGCCGGCATCACCAATTTCGCCATCGAAGACGAGGCAGACAAGACAGCCGAAAAAGCCGTTGTGGAAGAGAAGAAAGAGGTGAAAAAGACCGTCCGCAAGACCACAGGGGTTAAGACACAGAAGAAAACGACAGGCGCCACCGCAAAGACCGGTGTAGGTGCCAAAAAAGGTTGATCCTACAGGATATAATTGATATCATAGAGTCTGTAGCGCCGTTGAAGTGGCAAGAGGCGTGGGATAATTCGGGGCTACAGGTGGGTGAACGCAATGCGAAAGTAGATGCAGTATTGCTGACGACAGACGTGACAGAGGCTGTTGTCAGTGAGGCTATTGCGCGTAAGTGCGAACTGATACTATCTCATCATCCGTTGCTTTATCACGGGTTGAAGACTATTTCCGGCACGACGCCTCAGGAGCGTTGTGTGATTGAGGCATTACGGAACAACATTGCCATCTATTCGGCTCACACATCGATGGACAATCTGCCACAAGGTGTGAGTGGCCGTATGGCAGAGAAAATAGGCATACGAGACTACCGTGTGTTGGTGGAAGGCAGTGCGTGCCAACACAAGCACGAATACGGACTTGGTGTGATTGGTAACCTTGAGACTCCTATCGAGTTTGACGAGTTGCTGGGACGCATCAAGCGTGCTTTCGGTGCGCCGATACTGCGCTATATACCCGCTCCCAAAGAACGGGTGCAGAAGATTGCGATGTGCGGCGGTGCCGGTAGTGAGTTTATGGAAGACGCCATCCGACAAGGTGCAGATGTGTATCTGAGTGCAGACTGTAAGTATCACGAGATGCAGACGGCAGTAGGACGTATCGGTCTGGTGGATATGGACCACTGGTACTCGGAGCATTTTACAAGAGACGTGTTTGCGGAAGTTCTGCAAGGCAAAGTCAAGACCTATATCAGCCAAACGGATGCAAGCCCTGTACATTACAAGTAAAAAAAACATATAAACAACATAACTAATTATGGCAAAAAAAGAAGAAAAAGAGTTGACCGTAGAGGAAAAACTGAAAGCCCTTTACGATTTGCAACAAGTGGATTCGAAGATTGACGAATTGCGTATCCTGGCCGGTGAGCTACCTCAGGAAGTGAAAGACAAGAACGATGAAGTGGAAGGTCTGAAGACCCGTCTGCAGAACATCGAAGCCAACATCAAAGAGGCAGAGACCCAGATCTCTGACCACCGCGTACGGATGGAGAATGCCAACGCCAATATATCGCGCTACAAAGAGCAACAAAACAACGTGCGCAACAATCGCGAATTTGACAATCTGAGCAAAGAAATCGAATACCAACAACTGGACATCGAACTGAGTCAGAAGAAAATCAAACAATACACCGCAGACTTGGAGAAATTGCACGAAGAGAAGAAGAAAACCATCGCCGATATCGAGGAAAAGACCATCGACTTGAACCAGAAAAAAAGCGAGTTGGAATCTATTATGGGCGAGACGAAGGCTGAGACCGAAGCCTTGATTCTTCGTGCGACCGACTTGGAGAAGCGTATTGACGACCGTCTGCTGACTGCTTTCAAGCGCACCCGCAAGAACGCACGTAACGGTTTGGCCGTGGTGAAAGTGGAACGCGACAGTTGCGGCGGCTGCCACAGCAAGATATCGGCACAGCGCCAAATAGATATCCGTCAACGCAAGAAAATCATCGTTTGTGAGTTCTGCGGCCGTATTCTGGTGGATGCAGATATGAAATAAGGATGATACCTCTGCTGCTATTTGTCCTGATGGGCATCACCATTCTGATACTTTTCGAATGGCGTGCCCGCAAACAAAACCGCGAAGAACAAACCCAAGAAACACTTGCTCGCGCCGAACGGATACGGCAAAACGAGGAAGGCGAGTGCTGCGGACAACACCTGGTATGCGAACGAGAAACGCTGCTACAGACAAACGCCGAAATCGAATATTATGACGATGAGGAGTTAGACGCTCTGGCCGGCATCGCTGTTGAAGACCTGTCCTCCGCCCAAGCGGACGAGATACGCGATGTGTTTCACACCTTGAGAGAGGATGATGTGCCGGGCTGGTGCAGAAGTATGCAGTTGCGCAATATACAATTGCCTGAAGATGTTCGCGAAGAAGCCCTGCTGATTGTACAAGAACGAAGACAAAAATGATATACCTGAGTTGTGACTACCAAGAAGGTTGCACGCCGGAGATCCTTCAAAGGCTCACGGAAAGCAATATGGAACAGACCGAAGGCTATGGTCTGGATGTTCATTGCGCGCGTGCACGCCAGTTGATATTGTCCGCGTGCGGGCTCAATCCGCAACGTGACGGTTTCTGGCGCGAGGAACAGACGGCCGGGATGGTGCACTTCTTCGTAGGCGGGACACAGACCAACGAGATAGTTATCGGCAGTCTGCTTCGTCCACATCAAGGCGTTCTGTGTGCAGACTCAGGACATATCCAAGTACACGAGACCGGTGCGATAGAACACGGTGGACATAAAGTGCTTGCCCTGCCTACCAAAGACGGCAAACTAACCGCCTTGCAAGTGCAAGACGCTATTATGCAACATCAGTTCGACCCGAACATAGAACATGTGGTGCAGCCCGGTATGGTTTACCTGAGTTTTCCGACCGAGACAGGACTGATTTACAGTCGTCAAGAGTTGCAAGCCATCAGCGCCATCTGCCGCCAATACGGATTGCCGCTGTACATAGACGGCGCACGTCTCGGCTACGGTTTGACGGCAGAAGGCGGGGATGTCACCCTGCGCGATATTGCTCGTTTGGCAGATTTGTTCTACATCGGCGGCACCAAACAAGGTGCGTTGTTCGGAGAAGCGTTGGTGATAACAAACGCTGCCTACCGCAAAGACTTCCGCTACCTGATCAAACAAGGCGGTGCGATGTTTGCCAAAGGCAGATTGTTGGGACTGCAATTCGAGACACTCTTCACAGATGATCTCTACTGGCGTCTATCCCGCCATGCCAACGAACAAGCTATGCGTGTGAAACAAGCTCTGCTAAGCAAAGGATATTCGATGCCGCTTGACAGCCCGACCAACCAACAGTTCGCTATCTTCGAAGACGAAAAGTTGGCAAGCCTACAGCAAGAATTCGCTCTGTCCGTAGTAGAAAAGACGGACCCGACACACACGCTGGTACGCATCTGCACCAGTTGGGCAACTCAAAGCAAGTGGATAGACCGACTGATAGCGGTACTATAAAAGAATGTAAGAAATAAATCATAAAAAATAATACACTATGCAAATCACAAAATCAGAGGTAAAAGACCTCCAAGCCGTTCTCACAATGACCATGGAGCCGGCTGACTATCAAGAAGCTGTAAACAAAGAACTGCGTCAACTCCGCCAAAAAGCCAACATCCCCGGCTTCCGTCCCGGTATGGTGCCTATGGGACTGGTGAAGAAAATGTACGGAAAAGGTGTTATGGCAGAAGTTATCAACCGCGAAATCGGTGTCAAACTGAGCGAGTACATGGAGAAAGAGAAACTCAACATCCTCGGAGATCCACTGCCAAACGAAGAACTGACACCCAAAGTGGATTTCGACAATCAAGACACCTTCACCTTTGCCTTTGACATCGCACTGGCTCCCGAATTTGACGCTAAACTGAACGGCAAGAACAAACTGACCCACTACACGATCACCGTTACGGATGAGATGGTGGAGAAACAACTGCAGAGCTACGCAGAGCGTTTCGGCGAATACGTAGAGACTGACGAAGTGAAAGAAGGTGATGTACTGAAAGGCGTACTGACCGAGCAGAAAGAAGGCGGTATCGTAAAAGAAAACGCCATCCTCAATCCACAATACATCAAACTCAAGACTCAACAGAAGAAGTTCTACGGAGCCAAGAAAGGCGATATCATTACCTTCAATCCGATGAAGGCTTTTGATAGCGAAGTGGAAGTGGCTTCCCTGCTTGACATCAAGAAAGAAGAAGCGGCCGAACTGAAATCGAACTTCACCTTCGAACTGAAAGGCATCACCCGCCACGAAGCCGCCAAGATAGACGGCGAACTCTTTGCGAAAGTGTTCGGCGAAAACAACGTGAAAGACGAAAAAGACTTCCGTGCTCAAATCCGCAAAGAGATTGAAGAAAATATGGCAGAAGACACCAAGTACAAATTCGGACTGGACGCCAAGGAAGCCATCATGAAGAAGATGGAGAAAGTGACATTCCCCGAAGACTTCCTCCGCCGCTGGGTGAAAGCCACTAACGAGAAAATTACAGATGAGGAACTCGAACGCGACTTCCCGAAGATGATCGAACAGCTGAAGTGGAGCCTTGCGAAAGATCAGTTGATGAAGCAATTCGACATCAAAGTGGAGAAAGAAGACGTTGAAGCATACGCCAAAGAAGTGGCCAAAATGCAATTCATGCAATACGGTTTGATGCACGTGGACGAACAGTACCTCACCAACTTTGCCAACGAGATGCTGAAGAAAGAAGACCAACTGCGCGGCATCGTTGAACGCGTAGCAGAAAACAAGATTTTCGAAGCTCTGAAAGGCGTTGCCAAGATTGAAGAAAAAACAATCAGCCACGAGGACTTCGGCAAACTATTCAACTAATGCGAATACATTTTATTGCTATCGGTGGAGCGGCCATGCATAATTTGGCACTGGCCGTTGCCGGAAAGCAAGGTTTTCAAGTAACGGGGTCGGACGACGAAATCTTCGACCCCGCTCTTACCCACCTTCGCGATGCCGGATTGTTGCCGGACAAAATGGGTTGGTTCCCCGAAAGAATAACACCGGATATTGATGCCATCATACTCGGTATGCATGCACGAGAAGATAATCCGGAGTTGGTTCGTGCCCGTGAACTGGGGCTGAAGATATATTCCTTTCCAGAGTATCTTTACGAACAAACCAAAGACAAAATCCGTATCGTGGTAGGCGGTTCGCACGGAAAGACCACCACCACATCCATGATACTCTACGTGCTGCAACGCCTCGGCATAGAAGCCGATTATATGGTCGGTGCACAAATAGAGGGATTCGAACGGATGGTGCGGCTGAGCGACACCGCACAATATGCCGTCTTTGAAGGAGATGAATACTTAACCAGTCCGCTTGACCTGCGCAGCAAGTTCTTGTGGTACAAGCCGGAAATAGCAATTCTAACGGGTATCGCATGGGATCATATCAATGTATTCCCCACTTTCCCTGAATACGTTGACACTTTCCGTAAGTTCGTAGGCACTATCGGCCGCACTCTTATCTATTACGACGGAGATGAAAACCTGCGCCTACTTGCCTCCGAAGCAGAAAAGCGCATCCAGTGTGTGCCTTATCATGAATATGAGGGTTCGGTCCCCATGGAAGTATTCGGGCGACACAATATGCAAAATGTACAAGCAGCATGTCTTGCCTGCCAACAAATAGGCATTTCTCCCGAAGATTTCTACCGCGAAATCAGCACATTCACTGGAGCAAGCAACCGACTGGAGAAAATAGGTGAAATACGCGATTCCCAAAATCAAGTTACCCGCGTCGCTTACAAAGATTTCGCCCATAGTCCATCCAAACTGAAGGCGACCATCAATGCCGTGCGTGAACGCTATCCCGACCTCAAACTGATAGCGTGTATGGAATTGCATACCTTCTCTTCCCTGATGGCGGATTTTCTGCCGCAATACAAGAATTGTATGCAGGAGGCCGATATTGCTCTGGTATATTTCAATCCCAAAGTGATTGAGCACAAACGTCTCACTCCCATCTCCAAAGAGGATGTTGCCGAAGCGTTTGGCACGAAAAATGTAGAAGTATACACAGAGAGTTCCGCCATGCAACAGCGTTTGAATGAGATGAACTATGACCACACAGCCCTGCTGATGATGTCCAGCGGCACATTCGACGGCATCAACATCAAAGAATTCGCCAGCCAGTTGCTCAGCCGCTAAACCGTTTCCATCCGCACAAGATATATGAAAAACATCTTACGAACATACCACATGCCACTGACAACGTTCTCTGCTATCATGAGTGCGTTTTGTATGCTGTGCTACAATATTCCGTTCTTTCAGTTTGTCACAGCCAACAACGATTCTGCCCTATGGCAACGTATTACACTGATTGCAGGTTTGGCCATTGTGATGTTTGCGCTCAATTTTTGGGTGTGTTATCTGCTGATTTTCTGTCTGCGGTACGTAGGGCGCATTCTGGTGGCATTTACTCATATTGCAAGTGCAACAGGAGTCTATTTTGTGTGGGTGTACCAAACTTTGCTTGACGGCACAATGATGGAGAACTTTTACCACACCCGCTGGTCAGAAGCCTCCACATTCTTCTCTTTTCCGATGTTCCTTTGGATAGGCTTTGCCGGTGTCCTTCCTGCCGTTTATGTACTCACACAGCGCATTGACTATGGGTCTTGGAAGCGCTTTGGCATCACCAGTGCAATTGCTATCGGAGTAAGCCTTGTTTGTGCTTTGACACAATTCAATCAGTTCCTTTGGTTCGGTCGTTATGACACACAATTGGGCGGTTTACTGATGCCTTGGTCATACGTGGTCAACAGCGGACGTCTGGCTGCGCAATACTACCAAGCTAACCGCGAAGAAGAACCATTGCCGGATGCCACCTTCGCTCCCGTGGAAAAACCAATCGCTGTGGTTCTTGTTATAGGAGAATCAGCACGCAGTGCCAATTTCCAATTATATGGCTACTCGCGTGCCACCAACCCTCAGCTTTCCGCGCGCAATGATCTTCATGTGCTTCCTGCCCGTTCGTGTGCCACATACACTTCAGCGGCCGTTACTGCCATGATGCAACACACATCTTCATCCACCCTCTATGAGGCACTTCCCAACTACCTGTTCCGGCAAGGAGTGGATGTTGTCTGGCGCAGCAACAACTGGGGTGAGCCGCCCGTCCATATAGACGAATTCCTCACAATGCGTGACTTGCGCAAGCAATATCCCGAAGCCGATGATAAACACGAGGGTGTTCTCTTTGCCGGCGTCAAACAACGCATTCTGGCTTCCGACTCGTCTCGTGTATTTATCGTCTTACACACCAGCACCAGTCACGGAGCTCAATACGATGCACAATATCCAGATGCCTTCCAGGTCTTCCAACCGGTGTGCCGCACTGTGGAAGAAGGGCGCGAAAACCTACCCGGACTGATTAACGCCTACGACAATAGTATCGTCTACACCGACTATCTGCTTAACTCGCTGATGGACTCACTCGCCACCATCCATTCGCACCAATGTGCACTCATCTATATGAGCGACCACGGCGAATCACTCGGTGAAAATGGACTCTTTATGCACGGCGTGCCTATGCGTATCGCGCCACGCGAACAATACGAAATACCTTGCCTTATCTGGCTCAACCAACCGTTTGTTCGTGTCCGAGCTTTCGAACAGCCGGTTGATCAACAGTATATCTATCACTCCGTGCTCCATCTCCTACAGATGCAGTCACCCATTTACGAACCCGAAAAAGACTTCTTTGAAAATGAACGACAAACAGAATAGACGCGATCACCTCTATATGAAAATGGCTCGAACTTGGGCCGAAAACTCCTACTGCGTACGCCGCAAAGTGGGAGCACTGCTGGTGAAAAACCAAATGATCATATCCGATGGTTATAATGGTACTCCCAGCGGATTTGAAAACAAATGTGAAGATGAGGACGGAGTAAGTTATCCTTTCGTCCTTCATGCTGAAGCCAATGCCATCACCAAAGTTGCACGTAGCAACAATTCTTCCGACGGCGCCACACTTTACGTCACCACCAGTCCTTGTATGGAGTGCAGCAAACTCATCATCCAATCGGGCATTCGACGCGTGGTCTATGGCGAGGAATACCGCATCATGACAGGCGTGGATCTACTTCGCCGCGCAGGAATTGAAGTGGTGGCACTTACCGAAGAAAACGAAAGCAATAAATAAACAAACCATACATCACAGCCACTATGAAAAAGTATCTTCTTCCCACACTGACTATTGTCGGCCTCTTGGCAGGCTTCCTGCTTGGGAACGCCATCTCCAACAAAGTCAACGCACAACGTTTTATTATCCGGAATGGACAAATCTTAACCGAGCCCGATAGCAAAGTCAATCAACTCATCCAACTGCTTCAACACACCTACGTGGAGGACATTGACATAGACTCCATCACAGATGAAGCCATGACGGAACTGGTCAAAAAGTTGGACCCACACTCCGCCTATATTCCTAAGAAAGATATCGAAATGGTCAATTCCGAACTCTCAGCATCTTTCTCCGGTATCGGTGTGCAGTTCTCCATTCAAAACGACACCGTTAACATCGTTTCTGTCGTTTCCGGTGGGCCCAGTGAAGCATTGGGTATCCTTGCCGGCGATAAAATAGTGGAAGTGGATGACTCGGTGTTTGTCGGAAAGAAAATCAACAACGAGCGCGTCATGCACACCCTTCGCGGCGAAAAAGGAACACAGGTCAAGCTGGGTATCCGTCGTGCCGGCACACCCGAACTCTTGCACTATACCGTCACACGCGGAGACATTCCCACCCACTCGGTAGATGCAAAGTTCATCATCTCACACCTTCCGGACGGCAAACCGACCAAAGAAAAAATAGGCTTCGTACGCGTCAATAAGTTCGGAGAAGGCACCTACAATGAGTTCCTCTCTGCGCTTTCTTACCTCCGCGCACAAGGGGCCACATCCTACATTGTTGACTTGCGCGAAAACTCCGGCGGGTTCATGAACGAAGCTATTGAGATGGCCAACGAGTTCCTCGATGCACGCGACCTCATCGTCTATGCACAAGGACGTGCCTACCCGCGAATGGAGTCAAGAGCAACGGGCGGAGGGCGATTCCGCACATGCAAACTGGTCGTACTCATCGACAATTTCTCGGCTTCGGCAAGCGAAATCTTTGCTGGTGCCATGCAGGACAATGACCGCGCCACCATCATCGGAAGACGGTCGTTCGGGAAAGGACTCGTGCAGCAACAACTGCCCTTTGAGGATGGCAGTGCCGTACGTTTGACTGTCGCACGCTATTACATCCCTTCAGGGCGATGCATCCAAAAACCCTATAAGATGGGAGATCAATTGGACTATGAAATGGACCTGCTCAACCGCTTCGAACACGGTGAATTCTATTCGGCGGACTCCATCCACTTGGCCGACACCACCCAATATCGCACCAAGTCCGGACGCATCGTTTATGGGGGCGGAGGAATTATGCCCGATATCTTTGTCGGACGTGACACTTCGCTATACACCCCCTACTTCAACCGCGTAGTTAATCACGCTTACACCTACCAGTTTGCCTTCCGCTACACCGACAAACATCGCAAAGAACTCACCCGCTTCCAAGACTGGCAAGCACTGGAGCAACACCTCAAAGCAAAAGGATGGATGCCTGAATTTGTTGCTTTCTGCAAGGAGAAAGGCGTAGAACCGGTGGAGGAGGAGATCGCTAAATCACGCCCACTAATCGAACGACTGGTGAATGCCTATATCGTCCGCAACATTTTAGGAGACGACGGTTTCTTCCCTCTCTTTGAACACGATGACGACATCACCCGACGTGCCATTCAATATCTAAACGAATAAACGAACCTGCCATTCTTATTGAACATGAACCACACACAATGCCTTATTATCGGCTCCGGTCCTGCCGGATACACAGCTGCCATCTATGCGGCGCGAGCCAATATGCAACCCTTGCTCATTGACGGACCGCAACAAGGCGGACAACTGATGATCACCACCGAAGTGGAGAACTTTCCCGGATACCCCGACGGCGTAGAGCCGTTCCAAATGATGACAGACCTCCGGCGTCAGGCGGAGCGTTTCGGCACACAGTTCATCGAAGGAATAGTCACCAAAGTCGATTTCTCCGCCACACCTAAAAAAGTATGGGTGGAGGATTCCGATGAATACACGGCTGATACGGTCATTGTTGCCACCGGTGCCTCGGCACGCTTCTTGGGCATCGAAAGCGAGCAGACCTACCGCGGACGAGGCGTATCGGCTTGTGCCACCTGCGACGGATTCTTCTATCGAAATAAAACCGTAGCCGTCGTGGGAGGTGGAGACACTGCCTGCGGTGAAGCAGAATATTTAGCAGGTATCTGCCAAAAAGTGTACCTCATCGTTCGCAAGCCCTACCTTCGCGCAACGGATATCATGCAGAAGCGCGTTCTTAACAATCCGAAAATTGAGGTTCTCTTCGAACATAACACCCTACGCCTGACTGGCGAAAACAAAGTGCAAGGCGCAGACCTCATTTTCCGAAAAGGCGAAGCCGATGAGCAATTGCACCATATTGACATTGACGGATTCTTCCTCGCCATCGGACACAAACCCAACACCGATCTCTTCAAAGACTATCTGGAGTTGGACAGCGAAGGCTACATCCGCGTGCACGGGGAAACACCTTGCACCAACATCGCAGGTGTCTATGCTGCCGGCGACTGCGCCGACCCCCGATATCGGCAAGCCATCGTTGCAGCAGCAGCAGGCTGCAAAGCTGCCATGGAAGCAGACAAATATCTGAAAACATTACAAAACAAATAATAAATATGAACAAAACCATCCTTGCTGCTCTGGCGGCACTCACCATCATGACTACTGCATGTAATCAACCCAAACTCTCCACAGGCATCAACACCGCAAATCTTGACACCACCATCGTTCCACAACAAGATTTCTTCCAGTTCGCCACAGGAGGCTGGCAAGCAGCCAACCCCATACCTGCCGAGTTCTCACGATACGGCACCTTTGACGCACTCGGACAACAAAATCTGGAGCAAGTCAACTCGCTCATCAAAGAAATTGCTGCCACCTCCCACCCCAAAGGAACAATCGAACAAAAAATAGGCGACTTATACAATCTTGCCATGGACACTGCCCGTCGCGACAACGAAGGAATCCGTCCGTTGCAAAACACACTCGCTGCCATCCAAGCCCTGCAAGATCGAAATGAACTCTCCAAACTGCTCGGAGGGGCCATGGAGTTCAGCCTCTTCGCATTGTACGTAGATGCCGACGCCATGAATTCGTCCATGAACATCCTGAACGAATATCAGGCAGGCTTCGCTCTCGGACAACGAGACTACTATGTCGATCAGGACGAACGCACCCGTTCTATTCGCGCAGCATATCTCAAGCATATCTCAAGCATCTTTCGCCTTGCCGGATTTGACCGCTCTGACGAAGCTGCCAATACCGTGCTTCGTATGGAGACAAGGCTGGCAAAGGCCGCAAAATCGAATGTCGAACTGCGTGACCCTGTGGCTAACTACAACAAGATGTCCGTCGCCGAGTTGCAAGCTTTAGTGCCGGAAATCAACTGGAATATCTATTTCGCCGAATTTGGCGTAAACATCGACTCCATCTCCATCGGCCAAACAGCTCACTTGCAGGAAGTCGGACGCATGTTGGCGGACGAACCCTTGGAGGACCTGAAGACGCTGTTCACTTGGCAAGTGCTGCATGGCGCTACCAGTTACCTCTCATCCGATTTCTTTAACGAATCTTTCGAGTTCTTCGGCCGCACACTCACAGGACGCCAGGAACCAATGCCGCTCTGGAAACGCGCCACCAACACCGTTGACGGTTCCATGGGAGAAGCCGTCGGACAGATGTATGTCAAGAAATACTTCCCCGAAAAGAACAAACAGCGCATGGTGGATCTGGTCAAGAACCTGCAAACCTCACTCGGACACCGTATAGATGCCCTCGAATGGATGTCTGACACCACCAAACTCCGCGCACACGAAAAACTGCAAACCATGCTCATCAAAGTCGGATATCCCGACACTTGGAGAGACTATACTGCACTGGACATCGACCCCACTATCTCCTACTATGAGAACCTCTTGCGTTCTGCCAAATTCGAACAGGACTACTCGCTCAGTTATCTCGGAAAACCTGTGGACCGCATGAAATGGTACATGACCCCACAAACCGTAAACGCCTATTACAATCCCGCCACCAACGAAATCTGTTTCCCTGCGGGTATTCTGCAATATCCGTTCTTTGATATGTCGGCGGACGATGCTTTCAACTATGGAGCCATCGGCGTTGTTATCGGACACGAAATGACACACGGCTTTGACGACCAAGGTTGCCAGTTCGACAAAGACGGCAACCTCAACAATTGGTGGACAGCAGACGACAAGGCTCGTTTTGACGCCCGCACCGATGTGATGCGCAAGTATTTCGATGCCATCGAGGTAGCACCCGGATTACACGCCAACGGCTCGTTCACACTCGGCGAAAACATTGCCGACCATGGCGGATTGCAGATTTCGTTCCAAGCCCTCGCTGAGAAAATGGCTACCGAAAACACCGACCCGTTCGCATCCGATGGCAACACGTACACCCCCGCACAACGATTCTTCCTCGCCTATGCCAATGTCTGGGCAAACAATATCCGGGACGAAGAAATAGTGCATCGCACCAAATCCGACCCGCACTCACTCGGAAGATGGCGCGTAAATGGCGCCCTGCCACACATCAACGCCTGGTACCAGGCATGGAACGTAGATCAATCCTCTCCGCTCTATTTGGCACCCGAAAGCCGCGTGAGCATCTGGTAAAAACAAAGAAAATGCAAGCGGTTTGCAAAATTTCTGCCGAAAAATTTGGTCATATCAAAAAAAAGCAGTACTTTTGCAGCCGCTTACGTAAAGACGAAGTATGCAGGATCAGAATATACCTTTGATTGACTGTCCGGTCGAATTCCTGGTGGGGGATGCCAGCGGGAAGGTAATGAACGAATATGGGCGGTTCCCATGCAAAATCAAGTGCGGTGTGTACGCATTGATGGCGAATGGAAGTGCAAAGGCGACAATCAATATCACGCAGTACAGCTTCAAGAAAAACGACGTCCTTTTGTTGGAACCCGGCAGTTTTCTGCTGATACACAAAATCTCTCCGGACGCAAAAGTGTACTACATCTTGTTCTCTTCTGCATTCTTGGACAAACACACATTTGGTAACCGCATGTCGTTGGACGCGCTGCAACTCCACAGCCCGATTATTCATCTGAATGACGAGTATTGTGAAGTCCTGCAGGGAATGGCGGAGTTGATGCTCAAAGCCATTAACGTGACGCCTGCGATGCTTACCTCGGAGAAGATGATACATGTCTTCAACCTTCTGCAGACCTCTTACGCATCGTATGCCAAGACGCAAGACGATTATCTGGTGAGGCCGCAAGATAGGAAGACAGCCATCTATCAGGAATACACGCGCCTTGTCATGGATCACTACGCACAATGGCATCACGTGGTTCATTATGCCGAGGCCATGCACCTCACCATGCCGCACCTTTGCAGTATGGTCAAGCAGGTCAGCGGACGGACGGCGGGAGAGGTTATCAACGATGCTATCCTCACGGATGCAAAGGCACAACTGAAAATCACCCAGTTGCCCATCAAGGAGATAGCACAGTCTTTAGGGTTTGAGGATGTGGCGTTGTTCAACCGCTTTTTCAAGGCGCGGACAGGCCAGACGCCGAAAGCATATCGAAGCAACGGATAAGTAAAAAGGTAAGCAACCGATATCGAGAAGTAGCGCAGTTGGTAGCGCACCACGTTCGGGACGTGGGGGTCGGGCGTTCGAGTCGCCTCTTCTCGACCAAAGGTGACTGACGATGAAAATCGCAGTCACTTTTTGTTGACCGTCGCGCTAACTTCCTCTAATAACCTCATGGCAACTGCTGTTAATCTCGGACAATTATTAGGTTATTATTATGCTATTATTAGGTTATTATTAGGTTATTCCGCCGAGAACACCGAGAGATGAGCGTGTACTGCCCCCCATTTTTTGGACACTTTAATTGCTTTATTATGAGAAAGAAAGTGCCCTTAGAGGTCAAATTGGAAGCATTAAAATTGCTTCAATCAGGAAACGCCGCAAATGCAGT
>JAGCEW010000077.1 GCA_017650465.1 Paludibacteraceae bacterium | reverse complement strand
CTGCCCAAGAGCAAGAAAGTGTTCGACAACAGCAAAGTGACCGACCACCATGCCATCATTCCTACGGGTCAACGTCCTGACAACCTGACAGAAGATGAACGCAAAGTGTTCGACCTCGTGGCGCTTCGCTTTATTGCCGCATTCTACCCCGAATGCGAAGTGGCGAACACCACCGTCCTCGCCTCTGTTCCGCAAGCGGCAACAGACGGCACGCTGACAGGCGAATCCATCGCCTTCAAAGTGACAGGACGCGAAATCCTCTCTGCAGGATGGCGTGAAGTCTATGCCAAAGACAAACCGGCGGACGAAGAAGAATCGGAAGAAACCAAGACCCTACCCTCGTTCACCAAAGGCGAGTCAGGACCGCATATACCGCAGTTGCAGGAGAAAACCACCCAACCACCCAAATATTACACCGAGGCCACCCTACTGCGAGCAATGGAAACAGCAGGGAAAACCGTGGAGAACGAGGAATTACGCGATGCCATGAAAGAGAACGGCATAGGCCGCCCCTCCACCCGTGCCGCCATCATCGAGAAACTGTACCAACGCAAATATATACAGAAAGAGCGCAAGTCGCTACGGGCAACAGAAGTGGGCATCAACCTGATACACACCATTATCTCTCCCCTGTTGAAATCAGCAGAACTGACCGGACTATGGGAGAAGAAACTGCGCGAAATAGAGCGCGGCGATTACACTGCGCAACAGTTCCTCTCAGAACTCAAACAAATGACTTCGGAAGTGGTGCTGGAGGTGAAGACCAACAAAGCAGGGATGCTCTGCCCTGTGTGCCGCCGCGGAACCATTGTGCGCGGACGAACCCGCTACGGCTGTTCCCGCTGGCGCGAAGGCTGTACGTATGCCGAGCCGTTTTAATCCAATCCTGTAATAGCGCGAATCACCAGATTAGCAAGTGTGAAACCGAAGACACCGACAACCGGTGCCACGGTACCGCTTGTACCACTGATTTCGGGAGAAGACACACACAAGAATTTTCTACCCGGCAGCAGACCGCTTTTGCGCATCTTGGTACGCAATGCCCGTGCTAACGGACATCCCTCCACTTTCCAAAACTCAGTCACCCGTATCGAAGTCGTATCCACTTTGCGTCCTGCACCCATCGAAGAAAAGAGGATGGGGAAGTGCCCGTCCGTATCAGCCGCATGGGTGGCATCATGGATAAGGCGCATCTTGCAGTCCGGCATATCAATCGCATCAATGATACAGTCAAACCGAGCCAAGTCTATGGGCGTGCGGGTGGTGCCGTCATCCAACATTCCGTCAATATCGTATTTGGCAGCAATAGCCTGTATGTCCGCTTCGGGACAGATACTGAGGAGTCTGGCCCGCATCTCTTCCACCTTGTTTCTGCCAATGTTGCTACGAGTGGCCACCAATTGGCGGTTGAGATTGCTTTCCGCCACGGTATCCATGTCAATCAGGGTGAGATGACGGATTCCTGTTCGCACCAATGCTTCCGCACACCATCCTCCAACGCCTCCTACTCCCACCAGTAGCACTCTGGTTGCCTGCAGTTGCCGGAATCGCTCTTCGCCGAGCAGTTGTATGGTTCGTTCAAATTGCATAACATGTATCATTGAGATGCTTCACAAATGCTGTTCGCCGCGCGGATGCCGTCCATGGCGGAACTGGTGATGCCACCTGCATATCCGGCACCTTCACCGCACGGATACAGCCAAGGATGGCTTACACTCTGCATCGCATCGTTACGCACAATGCGAACAGGACTGCTACTGCGGCTTTCCACACCCACAACAACAGCATCGTTGGTAACAAAGCCAGGATACTTCCTATCAAAATCAAGGAATCCCTGTCGGAGGCGTTCACCTATCTCACGAGGCAGCCATTCGTCCAGTCTGGAAGGAATAATACCCGGCAGGTAGGAACACGGAGGAAGGGATTTACTGGCTTTCCCCTCCACAAAATCTTTCAAGCGTTGTGCCGGAGCCTGTGCCTCATTGCCGCCGTTTGCCTTGGCAAGGTGTTCCAAATGTTCCTGATAGTCCAATGCCTCCAATGCGCTACCGGCAGGATGCATTTCCACTACGATACCCGAATTGGCATAAGGCGAATTCCGATGGCTGGCACTCATGCCGTTCACCACGCACCCGTCAGAGTCGCTTCCCGCAGGCACAATGTGTCCACCCGGACACATACAGAAGGAGTAGACACCCTGTCCGTCCACTTGTGTCACCAGTTGGTAACTGGCATTCCCCACCAGCGATGTCAGTTGCCTTTGCTGTTCGTCCGATTTGCCTTTCAGATGATACATCAGTCGGTTGATAAGACTTTGCGGATGCTCCACGCGTACGCCCATGGCACAGCCTTTTGCTTCCATCTGCACACCTGCAGCAGCCAGTTCGCGGTAGGTGTCATGGGCGGAATGGCCGATTGCCAGAATAACCGGCGTCTTGCCGTCTTCATTCCGGATGTCCCATTTTGCGTCGAAATGCACTTCACCGCCGTGTTCTACAATACATTCCCGCATACGGCGAATAATACCCGGCAATTTGTCACTGCCGATGTGCGCGTGGGCTTCGTATAATATATTGTCGCTGGCACCGAAATAGTGAAACAACTCCATCACACGCTGCATATTGCCGCGCTTCTTGCTGCGGGAGAAGAGTTTGCCGTCCGAGAATGTGCCGGCACCACCTTCACCGAAACAATAGTTGGATTCGGTGTTCAGACCCTTGTTCTGATTGAGCCGTGCAATGTCCCGTTTGCGGGAAGAGACATCCTTCCCACGTTCGTAGATGACAGGTTTATAGCCATGCTCCAATAAAGTGAGCGCAGCAAACAGGCCTGCCGGACCGGCACCCACAATCTTCACAGTTCCCTTTCCCCCGTCCCGGACATGTTGGAACAAGGGAGGTTCATACAGCGGAATAGGAGCATCCTTGGGTATCATACATCCCTTCTCGTCCACAAGTACGGTCAGCAGGACTTTCAAATCGCGCTGACGGGCATCCACCGAGCGCTTAACAATCCGGTATTGTCGCTCTATTTCGTTTGCCCCTTCGGGCGTCAATATGAGTTGCTTCGTTTCCATACTTCCTAAAAAGCACTGCAAAAGTACTGCTTTTTTTCGGGATTTGCAAATTTAGGAACAAAAAATATCCTATTCGTTTGCATATTTGAAAATATTTATGTACCTTTGCACCCGCATTTGTAACTCTGAATAAATTAACCGTACAAATATCATTTACAATGAAACACTTTCTTACTTTCATTCTGGCACTTACAAGCCTTGCTATTTTTGCACAGCAGCAGACTGCGCAAGTAGATGACATCAACTATCAGTTGAATGCTTCTGACGCTACGGCATCTGTCATTTCCACACCCGCAGCGGAAGGAGACATCCTGATTCCCGAAACCATCACAGTAGGCGACCGCACTTACACAGTGACGGAGATTGACGACAAAGCCTTCAAAGGGTGTCGCCGTCTTACATCGGTGGTTCTTCCTCCCTCCCTGCAGCATGTCTATCGCTCAGCTTTTGATGGAACAGGTGTACTTTCCAACAAAGAATTGTGGAACAACGGTGCGCTCATTCTGGACGGTGTGTTGGTGGCTACAGACAAGAAGATCAAGCCTAAGTATGTAGTTCCTCAGGAAGTTCGTCTGATGGCCATCGGTGCTTTCGAGGGGAATAAGACCGTTACAAATGTGGTGTTGCATGACGGTCTCACCATCATTGACCATAACATGTTCCAGGGCTGCAAGAGTCTGGAGAAAATCAATGTTCCCGCTTCCATCACATGGGTCGGACAGGATGTGCTGACCAATACGGCCCTCTATAACAACGAGAAGAAATGGCGTGGCGGCAAACTGATTGTGGACGGATGCCTGTTTGCCTCCAAACCCGACATGGTGACAGACAAGAACATCTTCAAAGTGAAGAAACCCATTCGTCTGCTGGCCTGCCGTGCATTTGCCGGATGCAACAAGTTGAAGAATATCACCCTCCCCGAAGGTATTGCAGAGATACCCACGGCAGCGTTCTACAAGTGCGAGAAACTGATGTCCGTAGCCATCCCTGCTTCGGTGGAGCGTGTCGGGATGTACGCTTTCTATGGCTGTACCAACCTGAAGCAAGCACAACTTCCCGCCTCTCTGAAAGAGATTGGTGCAGGCGCTTTCTATGGCTGCGGCAATCTGGAACAACAAGTACTCGGTTCATCCATTACCATCATTCCAAAGGCCTGCTTCTTCTCCTGCCATGCGCTAAAAGAGATGGCGATACCCGAATCGGTTGTAGTCATTGAGGATGGCGCATTTGCCGGTTGCTCTGAACTGGAGCGTGTGAACCTGCCCGCTAATCTAGAGGAGTTGGGCGAAGAGGCTTTTGCTGGATGCTCGAAAATAGAACGAGTGGATGTTCCTGAGAAAATCATCACCCTCCGTCAAGGTGTGTTCCGCGAATGCTCGCATATCCTGTCTGTCACACTGCCCGACAACCTCTATTCGATTGACGATGAGGCGTTCAAGGGTTGCCTGTTGCTGGAGAAACTGGAGTGCCCGAAGATGCTTTTCCGCATCGGAAAGAGTGCTTTTGAGGGGTGTCAGAATATGGAGACCGTTACTCCCAACCAACGTCTTTACACCATTCAGGATCGCGCCTTCTATGGCTGTATCCGCTTGGGTGAGATTGAGTTCTACGAGACCTTGGAGGAACTGGGTGACCATACTTTTGAAGGATGCATCAATCTGCACCGTGTTCGTCTCAATGACCGTCTCTTAAAAGTAGGCGAGGCTACCTTCTCCGGTTGCCGAAGTCTGGAAGAACTGCACATTCCGGAATATATCCGTGAGATTGGCCCCTATGCATTCTTTGAGTGCAAACAACTGAAGAAAGTGACATGGCCGCAGCAGGGACTTGATTTGGAAAGCATCGGACACGACGCCTTCAATGGTTGCATCAGCATGGTAATCCCCGAACTGGATGAATACGTAACACTTGGCAAGAACTGCTTCAAGGATTGCAAAAAGGCTCCGCAAGAGTAATTTATACACACCACTAAATATACAGATATGGAACAGAAGATTCAGCCGTCTGCAGAGAAACTGAAAGCCCTGCAGATTGCAATGCAAAAGATTGATAAGGACTTCGGTAAGGGTGCTATTATGCGCCTTGGCGAAGATAAAGTAGAAGATATTCCCGTTATTTCGACAGGAAGTGTGGGACTGAATATGGCGCTTGGAGTAGGCGGTTATCCTCGCGGACGCGTCATTGAGATATATGGTCCGGAGTCTTCCGGTAAGACCACATTAGCTATTCACGCCATGGCGGAAGTACAGCGTCAAGGCGGTATTGCTGCTATTATAGATGCAGAACATGCGTTTGACCGCTTCTATGCCGAGAAATTGGGCGTGGATGTAGAGAATCTGCTGATTGCTCAACCCGATTGCGGGGAGCAAGCCTTGGACATTGCCGATGAGCTGATTCGCTCCAGCGCCGTGGACTTGGTTGTTATTGACTCAGTAGCCGCATTGACTCCGAAAGCAGAGATAGAAGGCGATATGGGTGACAACAAAGTGGGACTCCAAGCACGTTTAATGTCGCAAGCTCTGCGCAAACTGACGGCTACCATCAATAAGACACAAACCACGTGTATCTTTATCAACCAATTGCGTGAGAAGATAGGTGTTATGTTCGGCAATCCCGAAACGACTACTGGTGGTAACGCCCTCAAGTTCTATGCCTCTGTCCGTCTGGATATCCGAAAGGTGACTGCCATCAAGGATGGAGACAATATTATCGGTAACCAGGTGCGCGTGAAAGTGGTGAAGAATAAAGTGGCACCTCCGTTCCGCAAGGCAGAGTTTGACCTTATGTTCGGTGAAGGTATTTCCCGCGTGGGCGAACTCGTGGATATGGGTGTAGAAAAGGGTATCCTGACTAAATCGGGTTCGTTCTATAGCTACGATGGCACCAAACTGGCACAAGGCCGTGAGGCTGTCAAGAATCTCCTGAAAGAGAATCCTGATTTGGCAGACGAAATCGAACAGAAGATTATGGATGCCGACAAGGCAAAGTAACCGATACTTTTCCGTCTTGTATATAAACGCCGTGCTCGGTGGTTGCAGACACAGGGCGACCGAGTATATCATAGGCGACACCATTGGACACCGGCTTGGATGTAGCATCCAGGTCGGTTGTCTTATCCTTCGGCACTTCGGGGAATAGCAGACCTACAAAGAGGTCGTTCGTTACACGTGCCTGCGGGTTGGCAATAGGGTCGCCTTCTTCATCCGCAGTGCGCATATAGCTGATGTCGCCCAGAATGCTTTGTACAATAGGCTGTATCTTTTGCCAGATAACAGGAGTAGCAAGCGACAATGCCTGACGTTCGGTTATTTTGTAGAAGAAAAGGTCTTTCCATACCCCGTCAAACCCATCGTTGGTGATAGCGGCAATAATATTACTGAAGTCATCTTGCAGGTCTTGCTGCAGTTGGTCGGTGTTGTTTTCGTTCTCGTTTTCGTTACCTTCACTATGAATCAGCACCACTTTGGTCAGGTCATCGCCCAAATACTCGTTAAAGAGGGCCACTTTTCCTTCTGTGGTTGCCGGAACGCTGTCAAGGAAATGCCGAATAAGTGCCTCGTCCAGACCTTGTATGGAACCCGCTTTATCCAACAGCATAGCTTCCGCTTTGTCCCATATTGAGCCGATTAGACTTTCCACCACCACGGGCACATGCGTAGCCATCCATGTGCGGCTATAAGACAGGAGGTCGTCCACTGTGCCTATCCGGTTCACATAGCGGGTGGCGATAGTAAGGTTTTGTTCTTCCAATGTCATCCAACGGAATGAACAGGGGTATGTGATGGAAGAACCGGTAGAGATCTCTGTGATACTGTCCTGACCGTTTGCGGCAACGTATGTGGATATATCGTTGAAATGGAAATGACCGGTCATCACGATGCCTACTTGATGGGCAATCAGGCTGTCGCGGATAGCCTCATCGTTTTGCACAAGAGAGGATGCCATTACGGTCTCTTGTCCGTCAAAATGGTGCAGCAGCTGGTGGTGCATCATGGCGATGGTGCGTTTGCCTTCTTTGTGTGCCAAGTCGGCTTGTTTGAGGGCCCATTGCAGCGAAGCGTCAGGCAGTTCGCCGGTGCGTGTGTCCAGTGCCAATACGCGCAGCCCCTGAATGGGTTCTGCCACATAACTTAGCGAAGACGGGTCGCGTTGGAGGGCTTCGCCGTAGCCGTAATCATTATAGAGAGTAACAAACTCCTGTGCCGAACATGCGGCAACGGCGGTACGGCTGTCGCCGTTGTATTGATAGGCGGCATGGCTGTCCACATCGTGGTTACCCGGAACAACCAGTACGCGGATACCTTGTTGGGTGAGGCGCGCCAGTTGGTTAGCCACTAACTGATGGCTTACCATCTCGCCGTCTTTGGTCAGGTCACCGGGGATGAGCACCAGTGCCGGTTGTTCAGCGAGGAGGGAATCAACGATGGCGGTAAATATCTCTGCGCTTTGTTCCAGCAACTTCCGGTTATTGGCGATATCCGCATTATAGGCTTGTCCGCCTCGGGTGATAACCAGTTCAGGTGCCATTACGTGTGGGTCGGCTACGAGAACGATGTCCTGTGCCCTGACAGTAAGTGTCGCAAGGAACAATAAAAGTGATAGAATGAATATATTTTTCATAATATTGTTAGTTGAACCGATTCAAATTTCGCTGCAAAGGTACTACAAAAACTGCATATATGCAAATATTTTTTCTATCTTTTCAGGGCAACCGCATCAAAATGGGGGTCACTACACGGTAAACTTCCGCTTTGGATTCTACTATCCTGTGTTAATCTTGTGTTAATGCTGTGTTAATCCTGTGTTAATCCTGTGTTAATGCTGTGTTAATGCTGTGTTGAAACAGCGAGGAAAGACCGGATCGGTGCTTACTGGACAATCGGGACATTGAGTCAGAAAGTAACCTGAATAGAGAGTCGAGGCCAGATTCCATGTTGCAAAACACCACCATACGAATAATAACGGGCATTCGTGATATTCGACACAGAGAGTTCAAGCCTTACCCATTTGTACTCATAAAAGATTTCGCCATCCAATAGGACGACAGGCTGATAGTTGCAGACCTGTCCTTCGGCATCGTTATATTGCCCTTCTCGCTGCTCGTAACGCGCTATCCAAGCGGCTCCAAGACCACGATAGATGCCGTGTTCGACCTTAAGAATGAGTTTGTGGCTGAGATAATCCAAGTAACGCGATTGCGTTTCTTGCAGATTGAGAAAGAGGTGTGTAAATCCGTAGTCCACCCGAACGGACCGAAGCCACGGATTGAGTCGGTAAGTAGCGCTGAGTTCAAGCCCTACCGAGTTGACTTTCTGTTGATTAGTGGCATGGTAGGGTCGTTTGGTATCGGTAGGGGTATAGACCCAATCGATGATATCCTTTCCCCACCTGAACCAAGTGTCCGCCATCAGCGAGAGTGTTCCTGCTTGCTGCCAAGTGTGCTGATAATCGCCACCGAGCGAGAGCGTCCATGCCTTCTCTGCTTTGAGGTCGGGATTTCCGAGTTGATTTCCGGCATTGTAATAGAGGTCGGTAAAGGTCGGCATTCGCAAGGCTCTGTCGGCGTGCAAGAAGATAGTTCCGGCGCGTCGAAAACGGTAACGGATATCGGCGTTTCCTGAGATGTTATGTCCGAAGAAAGTGTTGTAATTACCCGCAACTCCCATCGAAAGTGACCATCCGCCGCGATGGAAAGTCTGCTCGGCATAGTAATGAACATTCATTCTGTTCGTGTCTCGGAGATTGGTGGAGCGGAGGTTTTCGTTGCGCCACTCGACGCCAAGCGTGGATGTTCCGATGGAGGAAATGTAATGTCCTGCAGCAGAGAGTGTTGCGGTGTGGGTGAGGTGTCGGTTGCTGACGGTTCCTCGATGCCACTCGTATCGGTCGTGATTGACTCGCAGCGCTGCTTTGGTGTCGAGCGAGAAGCGATTCCACTTGTGTTGGTAAGTGGCAGAGAGGAATCCTGTTCGCGTGGCATCGAACTGATCCTGCGAACCAAATCCGTAGCCCATTCCCAGTCCGGCGTCTTTATACTGCGCTCCCGCCTGCAGTTCCAGTCCTCGGAACGTAGCACGGAAGAAGAGATTGGCTGACTGATGTCCACTATTAGCAAGGGCTGTTTTCTCTTTTTCGGAAGGATCAGGTGCGTAATATCCTTCGTTGCGCGTGTAGGAAGCCGATGCTGCCCAGTGCCAATTACCTACTCGTCCGAGTCCCGCCCATTCGGGTGAGAGGAGTTGGTTGTAGCCGGCTGTAAAACGGATAGCGTGTTGCATCGAGTCGGTTTGGCGCGTGACGATATTCACAGCCCCTGCAAAAGCTCCGCTTAAGCCGACACTACCACCTTGCAATAGTTCAATACGTTCGATGAGGTCGGCAGAGAGCGGGAGATTGAACTGGTAGTGGCCCGTTTGCGCATCGCTGAGACTTACACCGTTAAGGAGAAGTTGCACCTGGTCGAACGTGCCACCTCGCATAGACACATCAGTCTGGGAGCCGTTTGCTCCGCGTGTTCGGACATCCAGGCCCGGCACATAGGCGAGGTAGTCGGCAACCGTGAGCGCAGGCACCGCCTGCATATCTTCACAGGAAAGACTTGAAACCAGCCGACAAGCACGCTGATGAACTTCAGTTTGATGAGAAATGACCTGCACCTCCTGAAGACTAAGGAGCAGGGAATCCGGCGGCATCGCGTTGGCAAGCGGGTCGGATGTATCATCCGCCAAGGCAATGCCGTTTCCGCTCATGAGCAAGCAGCAGACAAGTGCTCCACCCGACTTCAACAACTCACGGTCACAGATGGCACGCGACAAGCGTCCGATGGTGACGTGACGATGGATGGAGCAGAACGCTGCATAAGCCTTGTGGGTGAAACGGCGGAAACGCAACGCTGGTTTGGATAAAAAAGTGTAATTCATTTATCTGTGTTTTTAGGACAGAGTCTTATAGATTGGCACGTATATCCACCAGTGTTTGGCGGACCCGCTGAAGGATTTCATAGACGCGCGGGCGATAGTCTTTGTCGTCAACGCGACTTTCCAAAGCGGCTTTGATGGCTTCTATCCGTGTGATTTTCAGTTCGTCACGGATGTACTGGATTCGTTTCAGGAGGGAAATGTCTTGTTCAGAATAATAGCGGTTGCCGTGTGCGTCTTTGCGTGGCGACAAGTCTGTGAACTGTTTTTCCCAGAAGCGCAAGGTAGAGGCAGGCAGACCTGTGTCGGCAGATACCTCCTTCATGGAATAATATACTTTTTTCACCTCTTCCATATATGTCAGCCTCCTATACGCAGTTTCCTTCCTGCCCGGATGTTGTCGTTTTTGAGATTGTTCCATTTGCGTAATTGCTGGACAGACACATGGAACCGTTTGGCGATAGTGCTGAGACTGTCACCTTTTTTTATCTGGTAGTAGGTGACACCTCCATGTGTGTAAGAGCCATTCAGTCCGGACTTGTGGAGCAACTCGATCTCAGCCCGTCGATTGTTGATGAGCGAATCAGCTTGGTAGGAAAGAATGGATTCTTCCCTGTCGATATACGACCCTGCCAGTTCGATGGGAAGGCAGAGTGTGTAGGTTTTTTCTCCCCCCGGGATGATATCCCTTGTGTATTGCGGATTGAGTCTTCGCAGTTCGTCGATGGGCACTCCTAAGATATCACTGACCTGCTTGAGGTGTAAACGCCGGTTGGTAAGGATGGTGTCGCTACGCATCGTGCGATCCACTTCTGCTGGGCAGATACCGTGTGTGTCGGCATAATTGAGGACATAAGAAGCAGCAATGAAAAGAGGCAGATACGAGCGCGTTTCGCGTGGTAAATAGGGATATATGCTCCAGAAGTCGCGTTTGCCGGAACGATGGATGGCCTTGTTGATATTTCCAGGTCCACAATTATAGGCGGCAATAGCGAGATTCCAGTCACCGAAGGTGTTATAGAGCGATTTTAAGAAGCGACAGGCGGCATCAGTTGCTCGTATAGGGTCCAACCGTTCGTCCACAAGAGAATTGATCTCCAGGCCATATAATTTACCCGTAGAGGGCATAAACTGCCAGAGTCCGGCCGCCCCAGCGTGTGAACGAACGGATGGATTAAGCGCCGACTCAATAACGGCGAGGTAGCAGAGTTCGTAAGGCAAGTCGTAGCGCGCCAAGGCGTCCTCAAAAAGCGGAAAATAGTATTCGGCCTTACGTGCCAATCCCGCCACACGGGAAGAATGATGTATATAGCGGTTGATATACCCTCCTACGATAGGATTGTAAGGCACTTCAATCACGAAAGGAAGAGCCTGTAAGCGCGTTTTGTAAATGGAATCCGGGAAAGAGAGAATGAGGGTGTCGGACGTGCAGTTAGTGCTGTCCACCCACGCTAATTGCTGGTCGAAGAAAAGGTCCTGCGCCAGCGAATCCTGCAAAGCTTGTGCGAGCGTGTCAATCGGGTCATTTTCGTTGGCGACGACCGAGTCTACTTGCACCATCGGGAAGTCGATACGCATCGTGTCTTCGGGAAGATATTCGACAGGTTGAAAAACGAGATTAAGAAGGCAAAGCAGGAAAAGCATAGTACAGCAATGATATTAAAAAGTGAAAGCCAAATGGACTCCCGCGTTCCGCTGTTTTATTTGGGGGTCATAGTAAATTTCGGGACTGACGTTGAGCGAGAGGTCAGTGGATATATCAAAGTCGAACAACTGGGCGTCCACATAAGCATCTATAATGGAGAGCAGATAAACGATAGCTGTGGCAGCAATAGATATATCCCTATAACGCCGATAGAGATTTTGATTGCTGTTCAGTGTGGCGGTATATTGTTCGCGTCCACCCATTGTTTCGATGGTATATCCTTTCGGAAGAATAGCATTGTAAGAGACAGACGGATCCGTGGACAACTCATCTGCCATCAATATTTAGCTATAAGCCTGGCGGTAATCCTGGTATTGGGAATTGTTCCAAGTAATGGCATAGATACAGCCCATAAACGCCCCATAAACCAGAGGAAGTTTCCAATAACTCCGGTTGTAGATTTGTCCCAATCCCGGCACAATAACCGCCAGCCACGTAGCCCGAATAGGATCCGGTCGCCAAGGCTGAAGCCGCAGCAGACTATCCGACGGACGTCGCACCGTGTCACCCAAGGCATAGATATCATTCACTCCGGAGAGAATCGTAATGGTGTCCGATGCAACCGAATCGACAGGTGTGGTGTAAGGCGCCTCTTGCGCCTGCAAAGCAAACACTGCGAACAGGGATAATATTAGGATTGCTTTTCTCAATGGATGTGGGATAAGATTTGGTCCAGTTGGTCAATAGAGGTAAAAGAAATGATCAATCGATTTCCTGTGATTTTAACCTTTGTATTCAGATAAGCACCTACCTTTTGCTCCTTATCGTGATATGTTCCTACGAGTTCGGAACTTTTGCGACGCTTCTTATCCTGATTATTGTCTGCAACGAGTTGTTCCACCCGACGAACGCTAAGACCATCAGAGAGGATACGTTTGTAGAGTGCGAGTTGTTGCTCGGTGGACGGACTGCCAAGAATAGCGCGTGCGTGTCCCATGTCGAGTTTTTTCTCCTTAATGCCCATTTGTATCTCGGCAGGCAGTTTGAGTAAGCGCAAGTAGTTGGCCACGGTAGTACGCTTTTTACCTACCCGTTCCGCCATTTTTTCCTGCGTCATATCGTAGTCTTCCATTAGACGTTGGTAAGCGAGTGCTATTTCGATGGCATCCAAATCCTCACGTTGTATATTCTCAATGAGTGCCCACTCGCGCACCTCCTCGTCTTTGGCAGTTCGGATATATGCAGGAATAGACGTGAGTCCCGCCATTTTAGAAGCTCGGAAACGACGTTCACCCGCAATGATCATATAGGTGCCATCCTCGTTTTTTCGCAACGTAATGGGAGAAATAACACCATGTTCACGAATGGAGTCGCTCAGTTCCTGCAAGGCCTCCTCATCAAAAGAATGACGCGGTTGGTCGGGATTGGCATAAATTTGCGAGATGTCGACTTCATTGATAGAAGATGAACCATCGGTAATAACGTGTGTATCAATCAGCGCATCGAGACCGCGCCCAAGTCCTGTTGTTTTTTTCATCGTGTTATAAGTTCTTTAGCAAGTTGAATGTAACTTTGTGCACCCTTTGAGGAATTGTCATATTCCAATACGGATTGCCCGTGACTTGGTGCCTCACTAAGGCGTACATTACGCGCGATTACCGTATCGAAGACGAGATTTCCGAAATGACGTTTCACCTCAGCATATACCTGATTGCTCAAGCGCAGACGGCTATCGTACATGGTGAGCAAGAACCCTTCAATCTGAAGCGAGGGGTTGAGTTTGGACTTGATAATCTTGATAGTATTAAGCAGTTTGGCGATTCCTTCGAGCGCGAAAAACTCGCATTGTACAGGGATAATAACACTATTGCTGGCTGTCAGGGCATTGAGTGTGATCAACCCTAAAGATGGAGAACAATCGATGAGAATGTAATCGTATTCTTTCATCAAGGGCTGAAGGGTCTTTTTCAGCAATAACTCACGGTCAGACAGATTCAGCATTTCGATTTCAGCCCCGACAAGATCGATATGACTTGGGATAACATCCAATGTAGAAAAGGCGGTCGGATGAATAGCTGTGTGGGGGTCAATGCCATTGATAAGGCACTCATAAATAGTGTTATTAAGGTTCCTAATATCAATCCCTAAACCCGACGAGGCATTTGCCTGCGGGTCTGCATCAACCAATAATACGCGTTTCCCTTCTTGAGCCAGAGCCGCAGAAAGATTAATCGCCGTGGTGGTTTTTCCTACACCACCTTTTTGATTAGCAAGTGAAATGATTTTTGACATATAGTTGAGGTTTTATTATTTTATTTGCCATAAATAGGCAAGATTAAGACTTAGATTCATAGCATGAGACATATCAAAGTAGTCAGCTTTCCCATTAGCGAATGAATCGCCAAGACTATAATTAAAGCGTGCTTCTATTTGGAACACACCCGCTTTTTCACTGCGATAGTAACCACCTATTCCTCCGGCAATTCCCCAGTCGAAAGGATGGTCTAATTTTTCATATTGCGCAGGTTTCTCCTCTTTGGTGTTCTTAACGCCAGACCACGATTCTTTAAAGCAATAGCCTATTTGAGGGCCGAGATTGAAGAATCCGCGTCCGGCCTTTTTGCCAAAATAGATGTGCATTAGAAACGGCACTTCTATGTAGTTCAAGCGACGTTTGTAATAACCTCTTTGTTGCGTTTCCGTAGCAGGCACTTTTTCTCGCCATCCGCGTTGCATATAGTTTAATTCCACTTGCAGTCCGCAATACTTATGATGCGCATAACGAAAGACGAATCCACCATTTCCACTCAACATTACCGTTTGTTCTATTCGGCTTGTACCTTCCACCTCAGGCAGCCACATCATCATAGAAGCTAAAACACCCCCATGGACTCCCACGTACATCTCCGGCTGACGAAGACGCGGCTGAGCAGTAACTGTCAGCACATTGAATAAGGCGAGAAAAAGAACAATATGATAGACCCTGTATCTCATTTATGAATAACGGAAATGGAACGATTGATATATCCACCCTCCTGCTGACGCTGATAGATGATGTTTTCTTGAATTCCCGAATAGGGCTGGGTCAAGATGTGATCACGATAAACAGGATCGGCAATATCCTGTAATTCCTGCAAAATTAGAACCAAATGCCTTGTGAGGTCAAAGCCAAGCAAATCGAACCGAGGATGTATGGAGGCAAGAGGATGACCGAAATAACGACTATAGTTCTGCTGATAGAGTTGCCACTCAACAGCTAAAGAATCTTCTTGAATAGGGTGAAATACCGAAGTAAATAGTCTCGGTATATGAATGGGTTCGGTATCCCACGAGTAGTGTGAGAGTAATACTAAATTATTCGATTCAGCAGCTTTGTAAAGATGTGGCATCAAGATATTCAAATGACTATATCTATCCGAATGAAAGATAAATAGATTTGTTTTTTGCTCATCTGCATAGAAAGCGAGGGAATCATTTAAAATCGCCTGCAGCGGCACTTCTACCACAGGGATATTCCTCTGATTAAGCTCGTTATAAATATCTCTAACAGAAGCGCTCATATCCTCTTGCGTTCCTTTGATCACAAGACACTGAAGGCTATCTTTGTGCCAGTTTAGATATTCTGCCATCACCTCCGCTTCAAGTTGAGAAGTCGGATTAAATTGCAGCAGTCGATCGGTTTTATCTATTGAAGGAATAGAGGAAGCGAACGGAGCCAAGATCAGCGTCGGATTACTTTGAGTCAGCTCTACCATAGCCTCAACCTGAGGAGCATAAACAGGACCGATAATAGCATCCGCGTTATGAATGAACGAGTCTTGAGTTAAAGAAAGGAGCCGATTGTCCGTCCGACTGAGATCATATGTATGTATTTCAAACTGCTGTCCAAGCATTTCTGCCTGACGGATAGCCAACAAGACACCTGCATAGAAATCATAAAAACGGTCGTCTGTCGCCTCACGAGTAACAGCTTTAGCATTAAAAGGAAGAACCACTGCCAAACGGATGATTTTTCCCGCCTGTAACGTTACAATTGATGAAGTGTCACGTATAGTTGGAGAGACCGGCTCTTCTTGCGGAAGAATAGGCTTTTCAGGCACAACAGCAACGGGAGAAGGTTCCACGACCGGAACTACTTCAACTTTTCGAGCAATGGTTTGTTTAACAGGGATTAACAGAACATCCGTCAATTGAGGTCCACGCTTTTCTAATTGGGGATTCCATTGGACAATTTCTCCCATCGGAAGACCAAAATTAACACTTATACGATAAAGGCCTATACTTTTTTCGGGAGTATAGCGATATACTGCTGTCCCGTTGATGGTATCAATTGGATATGGCAGGATAGTGTCTTGTCCAAGAACAAAGGAAGAGACACCCATCACTAACGAAATAACTATTAAAATTCTTTTCATTATGCGTATCGTTTTTTTCTACTCCAAAGTGCCGATATTCCGGTCAAGAAAAGTAGCAAGAGCGGAGTTAGCACACTGGTGATTTGTATTGTTTTACTATATGATTGTGCCCGTTTATTATTAAGAAGGCGCAAAGCGATGTTTTTTTGTCGGAGAGAAATGAGACCATTGTCATCCGTTAGCCACAGCACAGCATTAGTAAGAAAATCACGATTCCCAAACTGAATATGACTATACCGATCATAACCCACAGGAAGAGGCTTGCCCTGTTGCCATTCATTTCTTGCAACATTACCGGAGGCCACAACTATTTGACGCGTCGGAACACTACACTTAACAGGCGAGGCATTCCTAGACAATACCCCTGTTGGTTTCGGACGATGAGCGAACAAAGATGTGAATTGCCCTTCCAAACTGGTAGCTACAGGGAGATGTTGTAGGCGGAAAGCATCTTGCTGAATCGTTAAGTCGCTGAGATTTACCTCTGCCGGTGCTCCAGTCACGCGAGACGCAGATGAGGTGGCTAAAAGAACTGTCTTTTGAATACCATCATCTCCTCCCACCGCCTCCAAACAGGAAGCAAATAGGGTGCTGACTTGCATAACATTATGTGAAATGGGAGACTCATCAGATGTCAACAATATAGGTGCATAAGTCCATGGTATCGGTTGATATTGTGGATTTTCGGGATCGCGCGACACATCTACTGGAATGCGAAGACATTGCAAGTCTTGTACCAACACAGGTTGTATACGTACACCATAACGGAATAGTAGGTCTGTTAGATGCAAGTCTTGAGAAATAATGGGTGTCATTCCACCATCGCTCAACATATTCTCCGAGAACTTGACACCATTGACGAGCCACATGATTTTTCCGCCTTGCATCAAGTATTGGTCAATAATATATTTGTCTGTATCTGAAAAGACTTGCTGGGGATCCGCTACAATAATCGCCTTATAACCCATTAATATATCTGCATCATTCGTCAATGCCCCTCTATCCACTTGATAGAAACGGCTAAGCAACGAAGACCAGTCATAGACATCTTCTTCTGTCAATTCTCCGTGTCCCTCCAAGAAAGCAATACGTTCTGTTTCGTTTTTCTGTAAAGTGTGTATTGCCGTCACAAACGAATACTCAAGCCCTTCTATTGACTGATTCAAATTTTCTTCACCGGATTGCGTGCGATCTTGTTGTAAAAGATTGACAACAGTCTGCTTGTTATGGTATTGGAGTATTGCATAAGGGAATAGTATCGTTTGCGCCATGTGCCCTTTTTGTGAATGTTCGTGTATCACAAAAGGACCTATTCCCACTTCGTCCAATTGCTTTTGGATATCATTCATCCGTTCTTCCTTAGGCAATTCGATATGAATACAGGGTGAAATGGTGCGGAATTCATACAACAAATCCAACGAAGCATTACGCAACTTCTGAAAGCCCGGATTGAGAGTTCCATTTAAACAAAATGTCACTACCAGACTATCGTCCAGTCGCTGTAATTCTTGCTTCGTTTCAGCCGATATTGTATATCGATGGTCACTGGTCAGATCCCATCGCCACACAATTCGCAGTAGCAAAACATTAGCCACTAGAATGACAGACAAGATTCCTATGAGGGTTATAGGCTTCAATTATCAGAATAAGTTTTTTTTATTTCTTGGAATAAACTGTCGTTCACTTGCACATCGTATTTCTTTCTCAAAACTTCCACCCACTGAGAATCAAGCAAATCTTGATAATCATTCGCCACTTGATTCAAAACGTCCGTGTAATGTTCCGGCTGTTTCATTATTTTACCACGTACACCTTTGATAAATGGGAAATTTTCACTCGGCGTGTAATCATTCTTTTGGCGGAATATATATTTATCAACTTCCGGCTTCTTGCCTTTTCTCCAAACCCCGTACACCACCTTGGCCAATTTAACCGAATCATTATTGATTCGTTGGTCTATAAAGCTCTTGATACTATCGGGATTAGAGTTTTTGACTATCAACTCAGCCCGCTGCATCGATTTTTTATCGTGAGCGTAAACAAGATATCCTTTATAGCGAGGCTCGTCCCATTGATAGTCTTTTTTGTGTTCTTGGAAATAATTCTCAAGACCTATTGTATCTTTCCCGGCCTTGTCCCAAACTTCTTCCATGCTGACACCGAAAAGAAGTATACCATCATGATATTCTTGTACTAAGTTTTTGAAATCGGAATATTTCTCTTCCAAATGTTGATCAGCATAATCCATCACCTCTTCATCTGTCATAGTAGCAGGAAGATTATATTCTTGACGCGTTTTACGAATGAAAGATTTTTCTTCTTCTTTCATTCTCTCATCGTGTTGCACATTTCTAAGCACATTGTCATACAGACTGTCCAATGGCAAAATATCCCGTGTCTCATACAAGTAAATAATGTGCCAGCCAAATTGTGATTGGAAAGGCTCCGACATAGTTCCTACACGCATAGCAAAAGCGGCATCTTCGAAAGGTTTAACCATCATACCTTTCCCGAACCAGTTCAAATCTCCGCCACGAATAGCAGAACCTTTGTCGTCAGACAAAGCGCGTGCTGTCTCAGCGAAATCGGCACCGGCTTGCAATACGGCATAAATGCTATCAATCACATGTTTGGCTTTTGCCACTTGTTCTTCATTGCTTTGTTGAGCCATTTTCATAATATGGGCAGCATGTACCTCTTGCGCTATTTGGTCCTCTTCTTCAACAAGCGCAATATGATAGCCATAGGGACTGCGGAACACTTCCGTAATTTCTCCCACTGGAGTATTATAAACAGCATCTTCAAAACAATAGACATATCTAAAAGGCGTGATCCACCCTAATTCTCCGCGATTTTCTTTTGCGTTCGGATCAGAAGAATATGTTTGAGCCAATTCACCAAACCGGTTTTTGTTTTCAATAGCCAGATTTCGAATAAATTCGATTTTTTGTAACGCCACTTGTTGTGCAGAGTCATTAGCATCTTCCCTGCATTCAATAACGATGTGAGAAGCTCTGCGTAAATTTCTCATTCGTTGGTAACTTAAACGCACCAAACTGTCAACAGCTGCATTGTCGCGAAGATATTTAGGCGTTGCTTGAGCACGATACCCTTTCAATTCCTTACGAAAAGCCTCTGTTGTATCCATACCACGACTTATCGCTTCTTCTACTTTAAGACGGAAATTGATGTAACGTTCTAAATACTGGTCTATGGTTTCTTTCTCAACAGAGGAACTTTGGTTGCTTTTTTGAAACACATACAGGAATTCATCCACATAAACGGGTTTGTCATTAATAGTCATAAGAACACGGTGATCCGATGATGGTTGTGCCACCGTTGTTCGGGGCGACCAAAGAGCCGCAAAGAGAATGGAAAAAACAAGAATCTTTTTCATGGTATTTAAAGTTATTGTTTACGCATTATATTTTTTATAGTTATCAAGAAATAATTGAACGGCATTTTCTAAAGAACCATAATATTCCCCTCCAGAGGCATTTTTATGGCCTCCTCCACCAAAGATATCATGACAGAAGGTATTTACAGGACGATCTCCCTTACTGCGCATAGAGATTTTAATTTTTGTTTTACTGCCTCCTGCTAACATCTCTTCACTGGCATTGACTTTATCTTCGCGCATAAAACAGGAATAATAGATATCTTGGATTTGCATAGGGATATTTACTAATCCTTCTGCATCACCAGAGCGAAAATTAAAGCGATATAGTTCCTTTCGATTTAAGTAAATAAGTGCGGTATGTTCTTGAGGGAAAATACGCATTTTTTTATAAAGGCAATATCCAACAAGACGCATTCTATCTGCCGTATGAGCATTCATGACTTGGTCATACACAGCATCCTTATCAACCCCCATCTTCACCAAATCGCGAACAATCTGATACATGTCACAATGATTGGAATTGAATGAAAAGTTACCCGTGTCTGTCATCATTCCCGTATAGATACATGTGGCAGAATCGATTCCTATTGGCCCAAGTTGTGTCAAAAGGCGATAAACCAATTCTGAGGCAGATGGGGTTTCCGGATAAGAGAGTATCACATCCGCTATGTTAGAAGGATAAAGATGGTGATCAATCATAATCACCCGCAACGAGTCTTTTGTTTCTTTGAGCATCAGCAACTTATCCCCCAACACCCCTATCCGTTTAGGTTCATTGAAATCGGTGCAGATTATCAAATCTGCGGCATTCATTTTTTCTAAAGCAGTTTCTGGCTGTTTCTCATAAATAATTATATCTGTTGCGCCCGGCATCCATTTCAGGAAATCAGGAAATGCAGTAGGTACACTCACACTAGTCTCTTTCCCGCTCTGCCGCTGGTAATGATACATCGCTAAAGATGAACCCATTGCATCCCCATCAGGCGCCATGTGCGTAAGAATAACGATTCTTCTAGCCTGTTCTATATAGAGAGATGCTTTAACTACTTCCTTTTTATCTAATATTTCAGTCAACATATTTTTAGGGATGTAATGCCCGATGTTTTTCTTTATAGG
>JAGCEW010000076.1 GCA_017650465.1 Paludibacteraceae bacterium | reverse complement strand
AGGGATTTCAAATTTCAAATTTATGATTTCATATATTTCTATTGGTGTTGTCTTCTATATTTTCTTGTTCCTTTTTCTTAGCCTCAGGTTGGGTTGAGCATATATTGAGCATACATTGAGCATCCATTGAGCATATATTGAGAGTCGCAGGCTAACCGCAGGCAAAAGCGAGGCATTCACTCGCGTTCGGCAAGAAGGTTGTACCGACTGAGCGCCACGCGCTCATTAAAGCAATCTCTGCCTCCGCTCCCCCCACCGCAAATATCCTTCGGCTATTTACGTTGGGGACCCTAATAGGGGACACGAAAAGCGGCAATACCGCATTGATATTACCGCTATAGGGGGATGAAAATATATAAAATCGGACTACTTCCTATTCACAATCAACGACAAGCCCTGCTTACAATAGAATGGGAACTTGGTGTCACTGGATATAAGTGTTATCCTATTTGTGATGGCATGTGAGATAATAATATGGTCTGACGGGTCTTTATGGTTCTGCTGCACATTCAGTTCCAAACGGGAATATGTGTCTGCCACCTCTGCGGTAAGCGGAAGAACCACTATTCCCATATCATCCGTAATGAATCGCAACACATCATTGCTACTATTCCAACCTTTTCCGCGAAGTTTGCCGATATTAAACAAAACTATCATCTCACGTATCGTCTCAAAACTTACGCATAGCGTATTGCTATAGTCTTTGATGATAGAAATGACATCCTTATCAAGCACATCACTATCCTTGATAAGGTCAATCAGCACACAGGTATCCAACATGTAACGCATAGACTACATGTATTTGGGATCTAAAACAATTACATTGCCTTGCGTTGCTCTAGAAGCCTCCCACGCTTTTGACGTCTCTCCGTTTGTTTTTTTGTTGTCCATAATCGTTGTTTTTTCGTTTGACGGTGCAAAAGTACTGCTTTTTTTCGACATCGCCAAATATTTTGCAGCATTTTGTGCGTTTTTGCCGAATTTTTTCTGCAATCTCACCTTTTTAACGGTAATATCAATATTTTCATAGATCATCGCGTCCACACACACGGCGAAAGGGCGATACCTTGCGGGTATCACCAATTTCTATATATACCTATAATATATAAGGTGTGCGGAGAGTGAAGAGACCTTATGCGCAGCAAAGGCCTGCGAAGAGGCTATTTGCGAAGAGTTATAGCTTGCCCCCCCCCCCCTAAGGCATTCGCACGACATTTCTGCCTTGCTACTACCATTTGAGATGTGGAGAACATGTGTTGCATAGCTCTTTTACGTATAAAGACTTTTTCACTTTTAGGCTGCAAAAGTACAACAATTATTTTAATTGTGCAAATATTTTGTGAAGATTTTTACAAAAAAGTGCGTTTTTTTGAAAAAACTCCGTTGTTTTTTGAGGAAATAGGAAGTCATAGGAGGAATTAGGATGGATTAGGAGAGTTGGTGCCAGAGGGGGGAATCGGGGACGGGGGCTGTAAGGCAGATGTGCTGATGGGAAACAGGGTGTTCGAATTCGATAGCGCGAGCATGAAGGCAGATACCTCCGTCGGGATTGCTACGGCGGGCACCATACTTCAGATCGCCTTTAACGGGACAACCTATCGCCGCCAACTGGCAACGGATCTGATGATGCCGGCCTGTCTCTAACTGTATCTCCAACAAGGAATAATGTTCCCCGCGCGTCAATACGCGGTAGGACAAGACCGCTTCTTTCGCTTCGTTGTCCCCTTTCGCTTTTTCGGAAGAGACGATATAGGCTTTGTTCTGCGCCTCGTTCTTCTTCAGATAATTAACCAGACGCGCCTGCGGTTCGCGGGGTGCGCCTTGCACGATTGCCCAATAGGTCTTGCGAATCGATGTATGCGACCTGAACATCTCATTGAGGCGGGTGAGGGCTTTGGAAGTGCGTGCAAAAAGGACTACTCCGCTGGTGGGACGGTCAAGGCGATGCGTGACACCCAGAAAGACTTCTCCGGGCTTGCTATACTTCTCCTTGATATAGGCCTTCACCATCTCAGAGAGAGGAGTATCGCCGGTCTTATCGCCCTGTACAATTTCGTTACAGGTCTTGTTAACCGCTATAATATGATTGTCTTCGTAGAGTATCTGCATAGTTAAATCCAAGGATATTGGCGGCGGAGGTTATCCTGCCGCAGCCGCAACTGCGCCTGAAAGGTGCGGGTTTCTTCGGTATCGGGATGCAAAGGGCGGTGGTGCAGGTCAAGCCACACTTGGTGAAGTACCTGCATCTCTTTCTGCACGGAAGGGAATGAGATAAAAGTGTGTGCGAAACGCTCCCAGATATACTCTATCGCCGTATCCGAAGGGTGCATCATGTCGGCGGCATAGAAACGGTAGTCCCGCAGTTCGTCCATCATAATCTCATAGGAAGGGAAATAGATGGCATTGTGTTCGGAAGCTGTGAGCTGCTCCACTGCCAAGAGCAGGGTGGACTTAGAGAGTTGATTCTCGTGGAGTCCGTCCTTGAGATGGCGGATGGGTGATACGGTGAAGACAAAGCGCCGGTCAGGGTACGCACGGAGAAGCGGCTGCCACAGCGCAACAATCTCATCCACAGAGAGACGGCGACGGATGAAGTCGGAAGCCGGCCGCTTTTGGCAATTGTCCACCACCGCCTGCAAATCGTTATCCACCGCCAAGCGTTTGTCGATATACACCCACGCCGTACCAAAGGTGATGAAAACAACTGTGTTGTCCTTCATCAAGTCAGGGACATGGCGGGCGATGGAGACGGGATTATAAAGCGTGCCCAAAGGATTGGACGTGACATTAAAGAAGTAACGCTGCATGATGCCTGCCATGTAGTCCGTGAAACAGGAACCAAGCATCAGCAAGCGGTCGGTGTAAGCGAGCGACCAAGGTGCAACAGGGATATCAACAGGTGTGGAGAACTGCATAAGCGAGAGAGGGTTAGTTTATTCGAAGCGCATGACACGGGCAGGGGATATATGCGCCGCCACTACCGAAGGTACAAGCAGCACCAAGACAGAGACAAGCACAACACCAATATTGAGCAACAAGAGCCATAGCCAAGGGAAGGCCACCGGCACAAAATCCACATAATAGGTGACAGGGTCCAGAGGCAGCAGGTGGGTGGTGTACTGCACCACCGCCAACGCCAAGGCAAGGACATTGCCAATCAAGACTCCCTTTCCGATAAGCATAGCGGCCTCGAAGATAAAGATACGGCGGACGAAAAGATTATCCGCCCCAAGGGCTTTGAGCGTACCAATGAGGCGAATGCTATCCAGAATGAGAATGATAAGCCCCGATATGATATTGAAACCCGATACACAAAGCATCAGAATGATGATGACTATGACATTCATATCCAACAGGTCGAGCCAGGCAAAGATTTGGGGATTGAGCTGTTGGAGTGTTTGGGCATAGAGTCCGTTTCCATCTTCGTCAAAGCGATTGGCCGTGGCAAACCACACGAGGTCGCTCACTTCCTCCAGATGCGCGATGTTATCGACTGTTATTTCAATGCCTGAGACCTGATTGTCGCTCCAGCGATTGAGACGGCGCACCACACTGCTGCGACTCCACACATACATTTTATCCGCCTCCTGGAAGCCTGTAGCATAAATGCCCGATATAGTGAAACGGCGCACCTGCACCTGCTCGCCAACGGAATAGCAATCAATACGGTCGCCCAAGGAAAGTTTAAGGTCCCGACACAGGCAATCGGAGCACAGCACCTCGGTATCCGTTTCCGGCAGACGGCCAGAGAGCAGGTTGGGGAGAAGGAAATCCAAGGCATCCTTTCCTTTGAGCACAATGCCCTGAAAACTATCGTCCGTCTTGAGGATACAAGGCTTAGTGAGAAAAGTCTCCACCCGCTTCACATGACGCAAGGAAGAGAGATGCTGCAACAAAGAGTCAGAGACGGCAACGGGTTGGAGTTCGAAGGTATTGTTACTGTCGAAGTTCGTAATCTGAATATGAGCCCCAAAGCAAGCCACCTTGTCGGTAATGGTACGCTTAAAGCCCACTACGACACAGAGCGTGAGGACCATTACCAGTACACCGATAATAATACCCATTAAGGCAACCCGAATAGCGGGTCGTGAGGAGCTCCGTTGTGCTGCAGGGTCAGCGTAGAGGCGACGTGCTATGAAGAAACTGACATTCATTGTTATGGCACGATTTTTGTGGCTTATTTTTTGATTTATGTTTATGCGTTTAAATAGTCGTTATTGGTTTGTGTTTCTGTTCCTTTGGGGCAGTTCTCTGGTTTGTGCCCAGCACGGCGATTTTCCCAAGCGCACTCCCGAAGAGCAAGCATTGAAGCAGACAGCGATGCTGATACGCGAACTGAAGCTTTCCGATTCCACCCAGATAGACTCTATCTACCGCATTCATCTGCGCTATGCCCGTATGCAGCAGGATACTCCTTCCTCTCGCGAGGAGCAGATGGGGCAGATGCAACAGATGGTGGAAGAGTTGAAAGGCGTTCTCACCAAGAGTCAGTTGCTTCTGTTTAACAGCCGCCAGTCGAGTCCCGATCCGCGCCGTCCGCGTCAGCCTGTGGGATCACCCTCCCACCCTGTTCGTCCGGAGAGGGGAGCCAACGCCGCTCCACATACTTCCATAGAAGATACGCCAAGCCAGCCGTAAGGCAGCCGACGGCCAATCCTCCCAAGATATCCCCCAAGTAATGCACACCGAGATACATGCGGCTGTAGCAGTTTAAGGCCACCCACAGCATGAGCCAATACGCTGCGGGCTTTCGCCATACGAGGCAGAAGAGCAAGGCACAAGCCAGGGTGTTTGCCGCGTGGCTACTGACAAAACCGAACCATCCGCCCCGATAATTATTGACGAGGTGAAGGGTGTCCATAATCGCGGGTTCGTGGGTAGGGCGCAAGCGACAGACAAGGGGTTTGATGAGTCCGGACGAGATATAGTCCGCCAGACCTACCGCCAAGCCAAAGGCCGCCAAGATGACCAGTGCGCGACGCCATCCGAAACGCCAAAAGAGCAGTGCCGCCAAGAGAAGGTACAAGGGAATCCAGGTCAGTTTACCCGAGACGATCCACATAAGCGCATCCGCCCAAGGGGCATGGCAGCCGTTGACGGCAAGAAGGATGAGTTGGTCGATATGTATCAGATGTTGCAACATACGTTGTCTATGTATTCATCAAAACGGCAGTATGACATGCCACTACGCCTGCCGTTTCGGTACGCAAGCGGCTGTTTCCGAGTGAGACAGGGCGAAAGCCCAGTGAGAGTGCGTCTTGCACTTCCTGTTCGCTGAAATCGCCTTCAGGACCAATCAGCACCAGGACGCTATTACCTTTGCGAATGAGGTCTTTGAGTTCGCGTTTTTCATTCTTATAGCAATGTGCGATGAACCTATCCTGCTCCGTAGCACGGCGTATAAGTTCGTCGTAGGGCGTGAGTTCATTCAGTTTGGGCAGATAGGGTGTAAGGCTCTGTTTGGCTGCAGAAAGGATGATTTTCTCCAGCCGATCGGTACGCAACTGCTTGCGTTCGGAGAAGCGACAGAGAATGGGTGTGATTTCATCCACCCCTATTTCCGTACACTTTTCGACCATCCATTCCAAGCGTTCCACATTCTTGGTGGGCGCGATGGCTATATGCAGGCGGAAAGCATGGTTGGGCTCCTGCTTCTCGGAAGAAAGGATTTCGAATTCGCAGTGCTTGGGATGGGGATTGGTAATACGCGCGGTGTAGGTGGTTCCCTGACCGTCGGTGAGGAGAATCTCATCGCCAAGGGTATAACGCAGCACCCGCACACAATGGGCGGACTCTTCCTCGGAGAGGCAATGCGAGACGGCAATATGAGGGGTATAGAAGAGGTACATCAGAGTTCGGATTCTTTCAAGCGTTCCGCGTTCTCGGCAACGGTAAGGGCATCGATAACGCCCTGAATATCTCCGTCCATGAAAGCGGCAAGGTTATAGACGGTGTAGCCTATGCGATGGTCGGTGATACGTCCCTGCGGATAGTTGTAGGTGCGAATCTTCGCCGAGCGGTCGCCTGTGGAAACCATCGTCTTACGGCGTGCGGCGATGTCGTCGATATATTTTTGGTGTTCTTTGTCGTAGATTTGTGTGCGGAGTCGTGCCAAGGCGCGCTCTTTGTTTTTGGGCTGGTCGCGTGTTTCCGTACATTCGATAAGGATTTCCTGCACCTCGTTGGTGTTCGGGTTTCGCCAATTGTAACGCAAGCGTACGCCCGACTCCACTTTATTCACGTTCTGCCCTCCGGCACCGCCAGAGCGGAATGTCTCCCACTTAATCTCTCCTTCGTTGATATGTACTTCGAACTCATCGGCTTCAGGCAGTACGGCGACGGTGGCGGCAGAGGTATGGACACGTCCCTGGGTCTCTGTGACAGGGACACGCTGTACGCGGTGAACGCCAGACTCATACTTCAGTGTGCCATAGACATTCTGACCGGTGACGTTGAAGATGATTTCCTTAAAGCCACCCACTGCTCCTTCGGAGAAAGAGGAAACGGTATATTTGAAGCCGTGCAACTCAAAGTACTTGGTGTACATACGGAAGAGATCGCCTGCGAAGAGGGCCGCCTCATCTCCGCCTGTGCCACCGCGAATCTCCATGACTACATTCTTGCCGTCTTCGGGGTCTTGCGGGAGAAGGAGGATTTTGATTTCCTCTTCCATTGCAGGGAGTTGTGGTTCGAGTTCGGCTATTTCAGCCCGTGCCATTTCTTTGAGTTCGGCATCCTGTTCACTATAGAGGAGTTGCCTTGCCTCATCCAGATTGCTGCGCAAGGTACGGTAACGCTGTGCGGCGGAAAGGATACGCTCCAGTTCGTGGTATTCGCGATTGAGGCGTACGAAACGCGCCTGGTCGGCAATGACAGCCGGATCAGTGATGAAGAGCGAGACTTCGTGGAACTTCGCCTCCAGGCCTGCTATTTTATCCAATATGTCCATGTCTATTTCTTCTTTGTTGTTGCTTGGGCATCGTCACGGCGGCGCCAATAGTCGTCGGAGGGACGCGTTCCCTGTGCCTCAAGGGCGATATTCTGCACGAAACGTTCGAGTCGCCATTCGATGGTCTCGCGGAACACTTTGCGTGTGATGAAGATATTGAAGAACCAACCGAAGCGGATGTCCGTATTCATGGTAATCCGTACCGTTCCATCCGTTTGAGGCAGGAGGTGGAAAACACCCGATGCCTGTTTGAGAAGGGAACCTGAATAGAATATATCCACCCATATATCCCGTCCGCCGGCATAGACTGAATCGCGGACTATGCTTTCGACCCGCACATTGCGGAACATGAGAACGCCATTGACAAGGATGTCGAAGGTGATGGTGCTATGCCGTTTGGCGGCATCGTAGGTAGACTCTTTCCAGACGAGATAGACGGCGTCACGTTTCGTATCCTCCTGATGTCCCATTCCGGCGAAGGCCCACTCGGAAAGCCTGACAGGGTCGAGCTGCACATACGCAATGACTGAATCGACGGCATTGCTGCAGGCTTGGAGAGAGACGGTTTTCTCCGTCCAAGCGGGAGAATGCGCCACCACAGACGCTTCGGTATGAAAGACGGAGTGTGCGTAGGTGGTAAGGACCGAGAAGAGGATGAGCAAGAGGTTCATATCACCGGCGACGCATCTGCTGCATCTTACGCATCATCTTTGCAGTCTGGTCGAACTGCTTGAGGAAGCGGTTGAGTTCGACTATGGTAGTGCCGGCACCTTTGGCAATACGCTCTTTGCGAGAGCCATTGAGGCAGGCAGGATTGGCACGCTCGTAGGGTGTCATAGACGAAATCATGGCTTCGATGGGTTTGAAGGCATCGTCGCTAATCTCTACGCCTTTGAGAGCCTTGTCCATGCCGGGAATCATTCCCATGAGATCCTTCATGGAGCCCATTTTCTTGATTTGCTGCAGCTGTCCGATAAAGTCGTTGAAATCGAACTGGTTCTTTGCTATCTTTTTGGAGATGCGTCGTGCTTCTTCTTCATCGTATTGGGCCTGGGCACGTTCCACAAGGCTGACCACGTCACCCATACCGAGGATACGGTCCGCCATACGAGAGGGATGGAAGACATCGAGTGCGTCCATCTTTTCGCCCGTACCGATGAACTTGATGGGTTTCTGTACGACACTGCGTATGCTGAGCGCCGCACCGCCACGGGCATCGCCGTCGAGTTTGGTAAGGATGACTCCGTCAAAGTCCAGGCGTTCGTCAAACGCTTTGGCGGTATTGACGGCATCCTGACCTGTCATGGCATCAACAACGAAGAGTATCTCTTGCGGCGAGACAGCGTCTTTGATGGCGGCTATCTCGGTCATCATCTGTTCGTCAACGGCAAGGCGTCCGGCGGTATCGATGATAAGGACATCGTAGCCATAGGTACGTGCTTCGCGGAGGGCTTTGCGTGCTTTCTCGACAGGATTCTTTTCCTCTTCGTCGGTAAAGACTTTGGCATTGACTTGTTCGCCTAATATGCGGAGTTGCTCAATGGCAGCTGGTCGATAGACGTCACAGGCGGCAAGCATTACTTTCTTGCCTTTCTTGGTCTGGAGGAAGGAAGCCAGTTTAGCGGCGTGGGTTGTTTTACCCGAACCCTGGAGACCTGCCATGAGTATGACAGCGGGATTGCCTTTGAGGTTGAGGTCAACGGCTTCTCCTCCCATGAGCGCAGCCAGTTCGTCGTGGGTAATCTTGACCATGAGTTGTCCCGGGCGGACGCTGGTCAGTACATTCTGTCCGAGTGCTTTTTCCTTGACCTGGTCGGTGAACTGCTTGGCAATCTTGTAATTGACATCGGCTTCGAGGAGTGCTTTCCGAATATCTTTGACCGTTTCGGCCACGTTGATTTCGGTGATGCGTCCTTCACCTTTCAGGATTTTGAAACTCCGTTCGAGTCTTTCTGATAAGTTATCAAACATTGTTGTGTAGGGTTTTCCTTATTTTTACATTCCTAACGGCATCCTCCTTGCGAGAAGAAGGACGCCGTTTAGGAATAGATACTCTATATATCGCGCGTTATGCGCGCATAAGAGCGAGTTACTGGCCAACGATAGGTTGTTCCGGTGTGGGCTGATAGCTAGCGGTGTCACCACCTTCGGTGAGGCTAACTGTTAAGCAGATTGTTGCAGCAGAGAACATGTCAACAACCTCAAAGCTTGGTTTATTATATGTCTTTTTCATAATTTCAGTTCCTTTCGATTAGGGTATTGAACTTATTTTACTACTTGACCGGCAACGTTATAGATTTGCTCGCCGCGGATGATATAGAGTTGTCCGTTGAGCATTACTTTCTGAACGCCTGCGTTCTCAGCAGCTTCGATTTCTTCCACGCCAGTGATGTCGTTGACAGCAGCGTCTTGGAAGGAGATGTAACGACGGCCAGGAACGGGAACTGCTTCTGCCAAAATAGGAGCATTCAGGTTGATGTAAGCACCGTTCTCACGTACGTATACGTTATCACTATTTACGCGATAGTATTTATCGTTGTAAATAATAGCGTAGTTTTGATCAGCAGCAACTTGTACTTGGTCGTAGGTACCGATCATAGCTTCGTCTGTAACGAGAGCAGCGGCTGGTGCGTTAGCGTCGTCGTATTTAACGCTTACCTTAGTGTAGTCGGCCTTACGTTGGAAGAGGTATCCATGACCACCTACGATGCGGTTGCCATCCACTTCTTCGAAGAAGATCATTGCGCCGTTCTTGTAAGCAGGACGGAACACCGTTGCGCCGATTACTTCACCATCTTTGGGCAAGCAGAGTGAGCCGTAGGTGGTAGTAACTTCGCGCTGGTAGTCAGCTTGTTCTACAACGTACAGACCTTGTGCGTTCGGAACGGTTACAGAAACGAAGCCTGGTGCACAGTAAACTTCCGGAACAGGAGCATCAAATGTACCAGCAGAAACAGCCACCGTAGGAACTACAGCTGTGGGAGCCTCAATTTGGAAGTTCGTAAAGGTACCACCAGTAACAGCCAAGTTTGCATTTGGCTCAACACCCGTCTTCGGATAGTTACTGATTTCGACTTTACCATTGATTGTTGCGCCATCAAGGACGGTTACAGATACTGATTCATAGCCAGCGCTCTGCCAGTTGCAAACATCGAATGCAAAACCACCTTCTTTAGCGATCAGTTCAGCACCATCACCAATTACGATAGCACCGCAGTTATTCGACAGCGTATATGCACCAGAAGCGGCGATATTGAGGTTAGAACCGTCAAGAACGATGTTTTCCAAGGTCAGGTCACCATAGTTTTGAACTAACATTTTGATTGCAGTACCGCTGCAAGTAACAGTACCATTCTTCATGGTAATGTTGCAACCTCTTTCAAAGTGGAATGCTTGGTTTTGGGTACTTGCCGAACCGACTGCCGGGCTATTTGCGCAATAAGTGTGACCACCGAAGTCAATCGTGATTTGCTTAGCATCAGCCTGAGCGATCATCACACCAGCACCAGCTGTTACATTAGCTACCAACTCTACAGTCTGACCATTCGTTGCTGCTGCAACAGCTGCGGGCAGAGTTGCGTACGTGTCATTACCGATTTTGGCAACATATTGTTGTTGTACACTCCATGTTCCATTGCCATTATCCACTGGTGCAGCACCTTCTGCGAAATAAACTGCCGGAACCTCTGCATCGAAGGTACCACCGGTAATTTCAGAATTTACACTTGCTTCGGGGATATTGCTGTGGCTAATCGAGAAGTTTGTAAACTCACCACCTTCGATGGTCAATTCGCAATTTTCTTCTACGGTTGCACCTCTACCGCTTGACATACTCATTTCAACCTTACCATTGATAGTAGCACCTTCTTTGACAGTTACGTGTACTGAAGGATAATTTGCGTAGTAGCAAACGTCGAATGCGACACCACTAGTAGATCTAGCAATAACTTCGGCACCATTACCAATAACAACATCACCGTTATTATTTGACAGTGTATATACAGTACCATTTCCTCCAAGGTTAGAACCATCAAGAACGATGTTTTCCAAGGTCAAATCACAATAGTTCTGAACCAACATCTTAACTTCAGTACCACTACTGGTGATAGTACCATTTTTCATAGTAATTACGCAACCTTGCTCAAAGTGGAAGCCTTGGGTTTGAGTGTTTGCAGAACCTACAGCGGGGCTTGTTACGCAATAGGTAAATCCACCGAAGTCGATGGTGATCTGTTTTGCATCTGCTTTAGCAATCATAACGCCAGGGCCAGCAGTTACATTACCAAGCAGTTGTACGGTCTGACCATTTGTTGCTGCCGCAACGGCTGCCGGCAGAGTTTCATACTCGGTTGTGCCGATTTTGGCAACATTCACTGCCCATGTGCTTGCTGCGAAGCAAAGCGCCAAGAGGGAGATAAAAAATGTTTTTCTCATTTTGTTAAGAGATTTTAGTTGAACATGTGAGGGTTTCCCCTCGTTAATTAATTGGTTTTGTTTGTTTTAGTTTATTTTGTTT
>JAGCEW010000075.1 GCA_017650465.1 Paludibacteraceae bacterium | reverse complement strand
CTGTTGCTGCTGCTCCCGCTGCCGGCGAAGCTGCTGCTGCAGAAGAGAAGACTTCGTTCGATGTAGTTCTGAAGAGCGCAGGTGCTCAGAAACTTCAGGTCGTTAAGGCTGTGAAAGAGCAAACCGGTCTTGGTTTGAAGGAAGCTAAGGACATCGTTGATGCTGCTCCTGCAACCGTTAAGGAAGGTCTTGACAAGGCAGCCGCTGAGGCTCTGAAGAAAGCCCTCGAAGAGGTAGGTGCTGAGGTAGAACTGAAGTAATACCAATTCCCAATACCACCTGTGTGGTATCAGGTTTAGATCCCTTAACGGGGGTCTAAACCTTTTTCTCTCAAAAGAAGCAAAACCTTAATTGTGTTAAAAATTTGGTAAAAAACTTGCTAATTTTGCAAAAATAATATAAATTCTAATGTCTACAACCTCAAAAACACAAAGAGTCAACTTTTCGGCGATGCAGCAGCATTTTCCGTATCCTGACTTTTTGGACATTCAATTAAAGTCGTTCCGTGAGTTTGTCCAGATGGAATCCACGCCGGAGCAGCGCCGAAAAGAGGGTTTGTTCCGTGTATTCTCGGAAAACTTTCCTATTGCGGATACTCGCAACAATTTTATTCTTGAGTTTCTTGACTATTATGTGGAGCACCCTCGCTATTCGATTGAGGAGTGCTTGCGTCGTGGTTTGACGTACGCAGTTCCTTTGAAGGCAAAGCTCAAGTTGTATTGCACCGATCCCGACCACGAGGATTTTGATACCGTGATCCAGGATGTATATCTTGGCGGTATTCCTTATATGACGGATAAAGGTACCTTTGTTATCAACGGTGCCGAACGTGTGATTGTCACCCAGTTGCACCGCTCGCCCGGTGTGTTCTTCGGAACAACGATGCACTCTAACGGAACGAAACTTTATTCGGCTCGTATTATCCCGTTCCGTGGCTCGTGGATTGAGTTTGCAACGGATATCAACAAGGTGATGTACGCTTACATCGATCGTAAGAAGAAATTGCCTGTAACTACTTTGCTCCGTGCTATCGGCTTCGAGTCCGATAAGGACATCTTGGACTGCTTTGGTCTGGCAGAGGAAATCAAGTGCACCAAGGAGAATCTGGATGCCGTTATCGGTCGTACCTTGGCCGGAAACGTGCAGCATAGTTGGCATGAGGATTTCGCGGATGAAGATACGGGTGAGGTTGTTTCCATCGAACGAAATGAGATTGTTGTTGAGCGTGAATCTGTATTGACTTCGGAATTGGTGGAGCGTATCCTTGAATCAGGTGCAAAAACAATCCTGCTCCACAAAGAGGGCGCGCACGAAGAAGACTTCTCTATCATTTTCAACACTTTGCAGAAAGATCCTGCTCACACCGAGAAGGAAGCTGTGCTGTATATCTACCGCCAGTTGCGCAATGCTGAGCCTGCTGATGATGCCACGGCACGCGAAATGATTCAGAACCTCTTCTTCTCTGAAAAACGATACGACTTGGGCGATGTGGGTCGTTATCGCATCAATCGCAAACTGAACATGAATATCCCGGAAGATACGCGTGTGCTGACTTCCAAGGATATGATTGAGATTATCAAATATCTGGTGCAACTCATTAACTCCAACGCTGAGGTGGATGATATCGACCACTTGTCGAATCGTCGCGTTCGTACCGTTGGTGAGCAGTTGTACAACCAGTTCAATATCGGTTTGGCTCGTATGTCCCGCACGGTGCGTGAACGCATGAATGTCCGCGACAACGAAGTGTTCTCTCCGATTGAACTGATCAATGCCAAGGCCATTTCTTCTGTGGTTAATTCGTATTTTGGTACGAATGCACTCAGTCAGTTTATGGACCAGCAGAACCCGTTGGCAGAGATTACCCACAAGCGCCGTCTTTCCGCACTTGGTCCTGGCGGTTTGAGCCGTGACCGTGCCGGATTTGAGGTGCGCGACGTGCACTATACCCACTACGGTCGTTTGTGCCCGATTGAGACACCGGAAGGACCGAATATCGGTTTGATTTCGTCGTTGTGTATCTATGCTAAGATTAACAACCTCGGTTTCATCGAGACGCCGTATCGTAAGGCTACCGATGGTGTGGTTAATCTGAAGAACGACGAGGTGATGTATCTCACTGCCGAAGACGAGGAAAACATGACGGTGGCTCAAGGTAACGCACCTCTGGATGAGAATGGTCGCTTCATTAACAGCAGGGTGAAAGCCCGCTATGAGGCAGATTTCCCGATGGTATCCCCTGAAAAGGTGGATGCTATGGACGTTTCTCCTTCGCAGATCGCTTCTATCGCTGCTGCTCTTATTCCTTTCTTGGAGCATGATGATGCCAACCGCGCGTTGATGGGTTCGAACATGATGCGTCAAGGTGTGCCTTTGCTGCGCCCTGAGGCTCCTATCGTCGGTACGGGTATCGAAGGGCAGTTGATTCGTGATTCTCGTACGCAAATCGTGGCCGAAGGTTCGGGTGAAGTGATCTACGTAGATGCTGACCGTATCCGTGTCCGTTACGACCGCACTGAGGACGAAGAGTTCGTTTCTTTCGACCCCGCAGAAAAAGAATATCTGTTGCCTAAGTTCCAGAAGACCAACCAGAATACCACCATCGACCTTCGTCCTGTAGTGCGTAAGGGAGACCGAGTGGAAGCCGGACAGATCATGACGGAAGGTTACTCCACGGAAGGTGGCGAATTGGCGCTGGGTAAGAACTTGAAAGTGGCTTATATTCCTTGGAAAGGGTACAACTACGAGGACGCTATCGTTCTGTCGGAGCGTATTGTCCGTGAGGATATGTTTACTTCTGTTCACGTCGTTGAGCAGTTGCTTGAAGTGCGTGAAACCAAGCGTGGTGCCGAAGAGTTTACGTCCGATATCCCGAATGTCAGCGAAGAAGCGACAAAAGATTTGGATGAAAATGGTATCATTCGTATCGGTGCCCACATCGAGCCTGGTGATATCCTTATCGGTAAGATTACGCCGAAAGGTGAGTCTGATCCCTCTCCGGAAGAGAAACTGCTTAAGGCTATCTTCGGTGATAAGGCCGGCGATGTGAAAGATGCTTCATTGAAGGCAACTCCGTCGCTTAGCGGTACGATTATCGACCGCCGTCTCTACACAAAGGCGAACAAGGACCGCAAGCAGAAGATGGAGGATAAGGAAACGCTTGCAAAGATGGATGTCACGTTCCAGCAGAATGCAGAGGCGCTGCGTCTGCGCTTGTTGGATAAGTTGGCAGCTCTGCTCAAGAACCGTCAGTCGCGTGGTGTCTTTGATTTGCTCGGCACAGAAATCATCCCGAAGGGAACTGTCTTCTCTCGCGAACGTTTGGCGCAAATTGACTACCAGACCGTTATGCTGGAAGACTGGACGGCTGATGCCCATCGCAACGAATTGGTTCGTCAGTGTGTTGTCAACTATATGATTCACCTCAAGGATTTGGATGCCGCCCTCAAGCGCGACAAATATAACCTCACCATCGGTGACGAACTGCCAAATGGTATTCTTCAGATGGCGAAAGTTTATGTGGCGAAACGTCGCAAGATTCGTGTGGGTGACAAGATGGCCGGTCGTCACGGTAACAAGGGTATCGTTTCTAAGATTGTTCGTATGGAGGATATGCCTTTCTTGGCAGATGGAACGCCGGTGGATATCGTGTTGAACCCGCTGGGTGTGCCTTCCCGAATGAATATCGGTCAGATTTTCGAAGCCGTGCTCGGTTGGGCAGGTCACGAACTGGGTGTTAAGTTTGCAACGCCGATCTTCGACGGTTGCACTTTGGACAACCTGAACGAGTGGACTGACAAGGCCGGACTGCCTCGCGCCGGTAAGACGCAGTTGTATGATGGTGGAACGGGTGAACCCTTCGACCAGATGGCAACCGTCGGCGTTACATACTTCATGAAACTCGGTCACATGGTGGACGATAAGATGCATGCTCGTTCGATTGGCCCGTACAGCCTTATCACGCAGCAACCTCTGGGAGGTAAGGCGCAGTTCGGTGGCCAGCGTTTCGGAGAAATGGAGGTTTGGGCGCTTGAAGCACACGGCGCCGCTCACGTACTGCAAGAGATTCTGACTGTCAAGTCCGATGATGTCACCGGACGTGCACGCACCTACGAAGCTATCGTAAAGGGCGAACCGTTCCCGACTCCCGGATTGCCTGAGTCTCTCAATGTATTGTTACACGAATTACAAGGTTTGGCTCTGTCCATCACAATGGAATAAAACTAGAACAACTGGAGCCCTGGTTGGGCTAGATAAATTTCAAGAATTATGGCAAACAATAAAGATAATAATACAACAAAACGAACTGGTTTCACAAAAATAACCATTGGTCTGGCATCTCCCGATGAGATTATGCAGAACTCCAGTGGTGAGGTATTGAAACCGGAAACAATCAACTATCGTACCTACAAGCCCGAACGTGACGGTTTGTTCTGCGAGCGCATCTTCGGTCCCACCAAGGACTACGAGTGCCACTGCGGAAAGTACAAACGTATTCGTTACAAAGGCATCGTTTGCGAACGTTGTGGTGTGGAAGTGACAGAGAAAAAAGTGCGCCGCGAACGCATGGGACATATCAAACTGGTGGTGCCTGTTGCGCACACTTGGTATCTCCGTTCCTTGCCGAGCAAGATGGCTGCGTTGCTGGGTATTCCTACCAAGAAACTGGATTCCGTCATCTACTACGAAAAGTACATCATCCTGCAGGCAGGTGTTTTGGCAGGGCTGCAACTGGACGATGAAATCGTGGAGGACAAGATGCTTCTTGACGAGGACCAGTACGAAGAACTCCTCAAGCGCCTTCCGGAAGGAAACGATGAACTGGAGGATGAGAATCCCGACAAGTTCATCTGCAAGATGGGGGCGGAAGCCATCTATGATATGCTGAGCAAGATTGATTTGGACCAGCTTTCTTACGACTTGCGTGCTATGGCGGATCAGGATGGTTCGCAACAGCGCAAACAGGAGGCGCTCAAACGCTTGCAGATTGTCGAGGCTTTCCGTTCCGGTAAGGGAAAGAACCGTCCGGAGTGGATGGTGCTGCAGGTTATTCCTGTAACGCCTCCTGAACTGCGTCCTTTAGTGCCGCTGGATGGTGGACGTTTCGCAACATCCGACCTCAACGACCTCTATCGTCGTGTGATTATACGTAACAACCGTCTCAAACGTCTCATCGAGATTAAGGCTCCTGATGTCATCTTGCGTAACGAAAAACGCATGTTGCAGGAGGCTGTAGACGGCTTGTTCGACAACTCGCGTAAAACAACTGCCATCAAGTCCGATGCCAACCGTCCGTTGAAGTCCCTTTCCGATTCGTTGAAGGGTAAGCAGGGACGTTTCCGTCAGAACTTGCTGGGTAAGCGTGTGGACTATTCCGCCCGTTCGGTTATCGTGGTTGGTCCTGAATTGAAGATGCACGAATGTGGTCTGCCTAAGGATATGGCTGCCGAACTCTATAAACCGTTCATCATCCGCAAACTCATTGAGCGCGGAATCGTTAAGACGGTGAAGTCGGCCAAGAAGATTATCGACCGTAAGGATGCTGTTATCTGGGAGATTCTGGAGCATGTGATGGAAGGACATCCTGTGCTTTTGAACCGTGCTCCGACGCTGCACCGTCATGGTATATTGGCGTTCCAGCCTCGTATGATTGAGGGTAAGGCCATTCAGTTGCACCCTCTGGCTTGTGCCGGATTTAACGCCGACTTCGACGGTGACCAGATGGCTGTACACTTGCCTTTGAGCAACGAGGCCGTTTTGGAGGCACAACTCCTGATGCTGGGCTCGCACAATATTCTGGATCCGGCGAACGGCAATCCTATCACCGTGCCTTCGCAGGATATGATTCTCGGTTTGTATTACATCACCAAGCCGCGCACTGGCGTCAAGGGTGAGGGACTCGTGTTCTACAGCCCTGAAGAATCCACCATCGCGCTGAACGAAGGACGCGTGGATATTCACGCGAACATCAAGGTGCGTATCGATGGCAAACTGGTTGAGACCACGCCCGGTCGTATCATGGTCAATGAGTTCATGCCGGCAGAGGTCGGTTTCCAGAACGTGACCATGGCGAAGGGTGCCGTGAAGAAGATTATCTCCAAGGTCATCAAGACCTGCGGAGTGGCGCGTACGGCCCAGTTCCTTGACGATATCAAGAACCTTGGTTACAAGATGGCCTTCTTGGGCGGTCTGAGTTTCAACCTGAACGATATCATCATTCCGGAAGAGAAGCAGGAACTTGTGGCACAGGGTAATGCCGAGGTCGAGGTTATCACCGAGAACTACAACAACGGTTTGATGGGTGACGACGAGCGTTACAACAACGTCGTAAATGCTTGGAACAAAGTGGACGCCAAGGTGTCTGAGGTGCTGATGAAGCACATGAAGGAAGCCGACCAGGGATTCAACTCTGTCTTTATGATGATGGATTCCGGTGCCCGTGGTTCCGAACAGCAGATTAAGCAGTTGGCAGGTATGCGTGGCTTGATGGCTAAACCTCAGAAGGCCGGTGCTGCCGAAAGTCGTCAAACCATTGAGAACCCGATTCTTTCGAACTTTAAGGAGGGTTTGAGCGTGCAGGAGTACTTCATCTCTACCCACGGTGCCCGTAAGGGTCTGGCGGATACGGCCTTGAAGACTGCCGATGCTGGTTATCTCACCCGCCGTCTGGTAGACGTCAGTCACGATGTGATTATCACCGAGGACGACTGCGGCACCTTGCGCGGACTTATGGCACGTGCCATCAAGCAGGATAACCGTGTCGTTGCCACCTTGGAGCAGCGCATCTTGGGACGCGTCTCTGTTCATGACATACGGGATGCCGAAGGCAACCTCATCGTGGAGTCCGGTCAGGAAATCCGTGAGCAGCAGGTTGAAGCCATCGTGGCTGCCGGTATCGAGGAGGTTGAGATTCGTTCGGTTCTCACCTGTGAGGCCAAGCATGGCGTATGCGCCAAGTGCTATGGACGTAACCTCGCTACGCGTCAGATGGTACAGCGCGGTGAAGCGGTCGGCGTGATTGCTGCACAGGCCATCGGTGAGCCGGGTACACAGTTGACCCTCCGTACCTTCCACTCTGGTGGTGTGGCGGGTAACACGGCTTCGCAGAACACCTACACCCTGCCGCGTGCAGGACGCGTAGAGATTGACGAACTGCGCACCATTACTACCGATGAGGGAGATGTTATCGTAGTTAGCCGTCTCAACGATATGCGTTTGGTTGATCCCGAAACAGGAGTGGTTTTGGCGAACTATAACATCAAGTATGCTTCCAAACTCTTTGTCACTCCGGGTGAAGTCTATGATAAGGACACTGTCGTTTGCGAATGGGACCCCTACAAGGTTTCTATGATTATCGAGAACGCGGGTACCTTGCACTATCAGGATGTCATCGAGGGCGTTACGGCCAAGACCGAAACCAACAACCAGATTGGTAAGAAGGAGATGTACATCACCGAAAACCGCGATAAGACCAAGATGCCGATGGCGCATATCACGGATGCCGAAGGAAATGTCATCCGTTCCTACAACCTGCCTGTTAAGGCCATGCTTGTACATGCCGATGGCGAGATGGTTAAGGTCGGAGACAGCCTCTATACCCAATCCCGTGCTATGGGTACTGCCGGTGATATCACCGGTGGTCTGCCTCGTGTTACCGAGCTCTTCGAGGCGCGTAACCCGTCCAACCCCGCTATTGTCAGCGAAATCGACGGTGAGGTAACCTATGGTAAAATCAAACGCGGTAATCGTGAAATCACTGTCACCAGCCGTATGGGAGAGGCCAAGACTTATCTCATACCGCTCTCCAAGCAGATTTTGGTGCAGGAAGGCGACTATGTACGTGCGGGTGTGGCCCTGTCCGATGGTGCCATCACGCCGGATGACATCCTCGCTATTCAAGGACCTACGGCTGTCCAGGATTATATTGTCAACGAGGCGCAGTCCGTTTATCGTCTGCAAGGCGTGGAAATCAACGACAAGCACTTCGAGATTATTGTCCGCCAGATGATGCGCAAGGTAGAAATCCTTGAGGCGGGAGATACCCGCTATCTGGAGGGTGAGGTCGTTGACAAACTCGACTTCTTGGAGGAGAACGACCGTATCTGGGGCAAGAAAGTGGTTACCGATGCGGGAGACAGCGATGTGCTGCATGCCGGTCAGATTATCACTGCCCGTCGCCTGCATGACGAGAACTCAGGTCTCCGTCGTCGCGACAAGAAACTTGTTGTGGCACGTGATGCCGAGTGTGCTACGGCACGCCAAGTCTTGCAGGGTATTACCCGTGCCGCTTTGGGTACCAAGTCCTTTATGTCGGCGGCTTCCTTCCAGGAGACCACCAAGGTGCTCAACGAATCCGCTATCCGCGGACGCGTGGACTATCTCGAAGGAATGAAGGAGAACGTTATCTGCGGTAATCTTATTCCTGCAGGTACGGGTCTGCGTGAGTTCCAGAAAGTGGTTGTACACAATGCAGAGGAGTATGCTGCCATTCAGGCTGCCCGTCAGGCGGCTTTGGAGGCTGCTGAGGAGGATGAATAATCCCGCCCTTTACGCAATATCCGACAAGCACGGCCTTCCGCCGTGCTTGTTTTTTCTCGGTTCATTCTCGGTTCATTCTCGGTTCATTTTCGGTCCGTTTCGGTCCATTATCGGTATCTCGATTTTTCTTTTCATCCCTTCAACCTTCCACCATCCACCTTAAACGTTAAACTTTAAACCTTCAACTTCCTTTCTCCTTTTTTGCAGATTCCCTCTAATTTAGCAAAAAACCACAAATAAATTTGCACAATTCAAGAATTTTTACTACCTTTGCAGGCGGAATTTTGGATTATGGCAAAAAGAATGAAATAGCAAAAGTGGACTCGGCAACCGTTCAACCGATGAAACAAATCGAGAGTCTTATTCTTACCGTCCGTGGCAAACAAATCATGCTTGACCGTGATCTGGCACGTTTGTATGGGGTTGATACAAAACGTTTGAACGAACAAGTAAAACGTAATATGGAGCGTTTCCCTGATGACTTTATGTTCCAACTTACCAAAGAGGAATATGAAGTTTTAAGGTCGCAATTTGCGACCATAGAAAATGAGGGTGATAGTTTAAGGTCACAAAATGTGACTACAGACATGCGCGGGAAGCATTTGAAATATCTACCATACGCCTTCACCGAAAACGGAATCGCCATGTTGAGTGGTGTACTTCGTTCGCCGATGGCTATTGCAACCAATATTCAAATAATGCGTGCGTTCAATGCCATGCGTCATTTTATCGGTTCGCACGCGCAAGTATTCCAACGTTTGGAAGTAATGGAACGTAACCAACTGGCACTCAACGCCAGTCAAGCAGAATTATTCGCTCAAGTCGTGGAGAACAATAAAAAGTTAAATGAGGTATTCCGCCGCTTGGATGACAATTCTGAGAAACAGGAAAAGGGCATCTTCTATGATGGACAAATTTTCGATGCCTATACGTTTGTCAATGACCGTATTCGTGAAGCCAAAAAGCGCATTGTGCTGATTGATAATTATGTGGATGATAGCGTGTTGAAGATGTTGGATAAGCGAGCAAAAGGCGTATCTGCAAAAGTCTATACCAAAACCATATCGCGGCAATTGTCGCTTGATTTCGACAAGCACAATGCGCAATACGCACCGATTGAGGTGGAGCAGTTTGACCGCTCACATGATAGATTCTTATGCATCGATGATACCGTATACCTTATCGGTGCATCAATCAAAGACCTTGGAAAGAAATGGTTTGGCTTTGTAAAACTGGAGCAGACTACAGATGAACTGCTGAGCAAGATATAATCTCGTCCTCTCTCACGGACGTTAAATGTGAGAGCACTGGACTCAACAATATAAAACCCCAGCGAAAAAGTAACAGAGCAAGTTGAAAAAAGTAATAGAGCGGACGCAAAAAGTAATAGAGTACGTCTTACTGCTAAACAACAAAAAGTATTAGAGTTCTGCGACGAGACACCTCCTACCGCACAAGAGATATTGGACATGCCGATGTCCTTCGCCCGACAACTATCAGCCGCAATGATTCCAACCGCAAGTACATAACTGCACATCATGAAGAATAAAACAAAAAACAAGCCCAACCGAAGTCGGGCTATAGGTTTTTCAACCTTCGGCCATGATGGCCTTATTGTGACAAGCTAAGAAGAGAACTTGTTTCACGCTGCAAAGGTACTACTTTTTTTTCTAACTGCCAAATAAAAACACAAAAATATGGAAAATTTTGACAAAAAACGCATTTTAGGTCTGGATACGGGTACAAATTCGTTAGGTTGGGCCGTGGTGGATAGATTGCCCTATGGTGGCTATGAATTGATTGACAAAGGAGTTAATATTTTCCAAGAAGGTGTCAATATTGAGAAAGGAACGATAGAAAAATCTCGTGCAGCAGAAAGAACAGAACATCGCAGTTTGCGAAAACAATATTGGCGGAGGAAGGTGCGCAAAATCCGCCTTTTAGCAGTATTGAGTAATGCGGGATTGTGCCCGCCGGTTTCCTCTGAAGAATTACATATATGGCGTGTGGAGGGAAAATATCCGTTGAGCAACACGGCATTTATGCGTTGGCAGACGACAGATGAAAAGAAAGGCATCAATCCATACGCAGCCCGCTGTCGGTGTGTTGAGGAAGAATTGGATATGGAAAACCGACAGGATCGCTATCTTGTAGGACGTGCCCTCTATCACATAACGCAACGCCGTGGTTTTTTAAGCAACCGCAAGGACCAAGCCGGTGAAGATGACAAAGATTCGGGCAAGGTAAAAGAGGGAATAAAAGACCTCACACAAAAGATTCAAGATGCCGGTTGTGAATATCTCTGCCAGTATTTTTATCAGCTTTACAAGAAGGGTGAACGCATCCGTAGTTGTTACACCGACCGTAAAGAACACTATGAAAAAGAGTTTGATGCTATTTGTCAAAAGCAGCATTTGAATAAAGAACTGATAATAGCCCTTCGCAAAGTTATATTCGAGCAACGTCCACTGAAAAGTCAACGTCGCGGAGTTGCCAAGTGCCCATTTGAGCCCTCAAAACATTGTGCTCCTGTTTCGCATCCGCTATTTGAGGAATTTCGCATGTGGAGTTTCATACGTAATATCAAAATGCAGACTCCTTCGGATACAGAATTGCGTATGCTTACGGATGAGGAAATCAACAAAATTCTGCATTTATGGTATCGCAAGTCTAAAGCAAACTTCCAGTTTGAAGAAATTGCCAAAGATTTGGCAGGAAAAGGTAAATATTGTTACTACAAGTCAGCAGAAGACAAGCCATATCGTTTTAATTACTACCTTGATACTCAAGTCGCCGGTTGTCCGGTATCTGCTCAACTGAAAGAAGTATTCGGAGAAGCAATCTTTGCTAATCGTGAGTATATAGATACAATCTGGCAGGCATTGGATTTCTTTGACGATAATCTAAAACTCCGCGAGTGGGGTGTCCGGCATTTCTCATTGACCGATGAACAGGCGGAAACTTTGATTGATATACGTTTGCCGCAAGGTTATGCATCTTTGTCGCTCAAAGCGATGGAGAATATTGTGCCGATGATGCGTGACCACGGAATGATTTACCCCAATGCCACGCTTGTTGCCAAACTGCGTGATCTTACAAAAAGATATCATTTTGCCACCAATTTTGATGATGATGTGGAGGCCTATCTCAAATCGGATATTGAGGAATATTTGACGATTCCGACAGATAACAATGGTAAGCCACTGGTAAGTCGCGAGGAGCGGAAAGGCGCGCTTGATGACAAATGGCAACGGCATTACAATTTGTCGGATAAGGATATACAGAAACTTTATCACCCATCAATGATTGAGGAATATCGCAAAGTGGAGTACAAAATCAATGGGGTATATCAATTGGGTTCCCCGCGTATTTCCGCCCTCAAGAACCCGATGGCAATGCGATCCCTTTTCCGTGTCAAAGCGGTAGTTAACCAACTGCTCAAAGATGGAACTATTGATGAAAATACGATAGTACATATTGAATTTGCCCGTGAACTGAACGATGCCAACCACCGTGCGGCATTGCGGCAATATCAGGCAGATTTACGTAAGGAGCGCGAAAAGGCCGTGGAGTCAATCAAAGATATTGTTTCTAATCCAAGCGATGATGACATCTTGAGATATTTGCTTTGGAAAGATCAAGGAGGCAAGTGTGTCTATACAGGAAAGACCATATCACTGGCAGCCTTATACAACGGAACAGAATTTGACATAGAGCATACAGTTCCGCGCAGCATGGGAGGCGACACTACGCGCGAAAACCTGACTATTTGTGATGCTCGTTTCAACCGCGAAATAAAAGGCAATCGACTTCCATCACAATTATCAGAACAGGATCAAGAATTGTTGTTAGTTAATATCCGCTCGTGGAAAGAACAATATGAAGCACTGGAGAAACAACTCCGTAAGATGAAGCGTGCAACGTCTGGTTTAAGCACTAAAGAAGCTAAAGACCGTGTCATAAAAAAGATGCAGTGTGATTTTTGGAAAAACAAATATCGCGCTTTTGTTGTAGAAGAGAAAGACATACAAGGTTTTACTCGCCGACAAGGAACAGATATTTCTGTTATTAGCCGCTATGGACGGCTCTATTTGCAAAGTTTGTTTAATCGTGTGGATGTAGTGAAAGGCTCTATGACAGCGCAATTCCGTAAAATGTGGGGAATTCAAACGGCCTACGAGAAAAAGAACCGAGAAAACCATGTGCATCACTGCATTGATGCGATTACAATTGCTTGCATGGGCAAAAGGGAATATGATAATCTTTCGGCGTATTACCACGCAGATGAAGAAAATCGCCGTCACAATAGTGGATTGTTTGTTGCTAAACCGTGGCAGACATTTACGGAGGATATTAAAGACATCGAAAGAGAAATTCTTGTTGCTCATTACACCGCCAATCCTATGGGCAAGCAGACACGTAAAAAACTGCGAGACAGTCATGGACATATTCTTCGTGACAAACAAAATCAACCACTTTATATTACCGGTGATACTGCAAGAGGAGCGTTGCACATGGATACACATTATGGCGCCATTCGGCAAAACGGACAAATCAAATATGTGCTCCGCATGGCCATTGATGATGCTCGCTTGAAAGTGGAGAATATTGTTGATCCGGCTGTACAACAAAAAGTGCAATCTGCCATCAACCAATATGGTAGTATCGCCAAAGCTTTGGAAAATGGGCCGATATGGATGAATGAAGAAAAACGGATTGCGATAAAGAAGGTAAGGGTAATACAAGACAGGGTCCAAAACCCGATGCATATACGCTTGCAGCGCGATTTGTCGAAACATGAATATAAGCGTCAAGTTCATGTGAAGAATGAAACAAACTATATGATTGCTATATATGAAGACGATCAAACAGGTTTGCGCACATTTAAGGCCATAAGCAATCTGGAAGCAGCAAAGATGTTAAATAAGAAGCAAACTTTATTCACGAATGTTGACGAAAATGGCAATCGATTAATAACATGCCTGAAAATAGGTGACTTGGTATTGCTTTATGAGAAATCACCGAGTGCTTTGTATTCTACATCGCAAAAAGAATTGGTAAAACATCTATACAAAGTTATCGGATTGGCATTATCTGGGGGTGTGCAAATTAAATTAAACTATCATCAAGAAGCAAGGCCGAGTGGTGAACTGCATCAAGTAAATGGTAATTATGTGTTTGATGAACCAATAGCCGGACGCCGAATGTTAACGCAGTCGCAGTTCAATGCTCTCATACAAGGGCAAGACTTTGAGATTTCTGATACAGGAAAAATAACGTTCAAATAATGCTTAAACAGACACTCTTTTTCTCAAAACCGTGTAAACTCTCGCTTCGGCTAAAACAATTGGTCATAGAGAGGGAAGACTTTCCACAGCCGGTCACCCGACCGATTGAAGATTTGTCTGTTGTAATCATAGAGAACCAGCAGGTGATAGTCACGATTCCATTGCTTAATGAATTGGCAAATAATAATGTAGCGGTTATCTTTTGTGATAGTCATTTTATGCCGTCTATGCAACTGGTACCATTGGAGGCAAACGCGACACAACAGGAATCATATAAATTTCAACTTAATGCTTCAGTGCCACTTATAAAAAGGATATGGAAAGAAGTGATTGAGACAAAAATTAAGAATCAGGCATTGTTGTTGGAACACTTTTCTAAAAATGCTTCTCTATTGAAACCATTATATAATAACGTTAAATCCGGAGATAGTGATAACATGGAAGGGAGTGCTGCACGACTATACTGGAGAGAATTGTTCGGGGCGAATTTCAGACGAGATCGCTATGGTGATTATCCGAATGAGCTGCTCAACTATGGCTATACTGTTTTACGCGCAGCAACGGCTCGAGCGTTGATTGGTTCGGGACTTAATTTGTCATTCGGTATATTCCATCGCAACCGATACAACCCATTCCCATTGGCGGATGATATAATGGAGGCATACCGGCCTTTCGTGGATGATATCGTAGTTCAAATGATACAAATAGACCGTCAAACACTTTCTGCAGAGACAAAGTCAAAGTTAATAAATGTTATATACCGAGATGTTTGGATGAATAACCATAAACACCCTTTGCAGGTTGCCCTTACTTTGACAGCAGCTTCTTTGTTACGGGTGTTTAAAGGAGAAGATAAAAATGTTTTATTACCAAGTTATTCACCATGAGTTTCGAACGCTTAAATGCTTATCATATCATGTGGCTGTTTGTGTTTTTCGATTTGCCGGTTACGACTAAAAAGGAACGAAAAGTGGCGACTAAATTTCGGAAACAGTTAATGGAAAAGGGATTTACGATGATGCAGTTTTCGGTATATATGCGGCATTGCGCATCATATGAAGCAATGGAGGTGAACAAGAAACGTGTAAGGACGATTGTACCGGATAACGGTGAGGTTTGTATGTTGGGAGTAACCGATAAGCAATTTGGTGATATGGAACATTTTTGTAGTGCTCAAAGACAACAGATGCACATACCGACACAATTGGAATTGTTTTAAGTTCCTTTTGTGTGAAAAAATAAGAAAAAACAAGCTAATTCTCTCTCAGTTTGCGGATTTTTAGGGCAAATAATGTGGTTATAACCGCCTGATTATGACACAGAAAAACACCTAATGTTGTGGCTTGCTGAAGAAGAGAAAGGAAATACAACCGGAGCCAAATTAACATCATCAAATCGATTGTTGTGGCTTGCTGAAGAAGAGAAAGGAAATACAACTAAAAGTTAATAGATTATGTCTAAATTACAGTTGTGGCTTGCTGAAGAAGAGAAAGGAAATACAACAAAAAGATTAGAGTATATGTGTGAGAGAGTGTTGTGGCTTGCTGAAGAAGAGAAAGGAAATACAACGAGAAGGCGGAAAAGATTGCTGAATGGCAGTTGTGGCTTGCTGAAGAAGAGAAAGGAAATACAACGCGTCTTGTCAAATCCAGGCTTTCCACCGGGTTGTGGCTTGCTGAAGAAGAGAAAGGAAATACAACGGAGCCAAATTAACATCATCAAATCGGGTAGTTGTGGCTTGCTGAAGAAGAGAAAGGAAATACAACGATACCGGGGCATCCTCGAAGAATCTCCAGTTGTGGCTTGCTGAAGAAGAGAAAGGAAATACAACG
>JAGCEW010000074.1 GCA_017650465.1 Paludibacteraceae bacterium | reverse complement strand
GTACGCGAGTATTCCGTTCCGAGAAAGCTTGCAGTAGCCGTTATACCCGAGGCTCCGTTAGCAAATAATCCCGGAAGGCTGAAAATAAAAGGTGTGGTCGGACTGTCGTAATCTACGTGATGCTCTCCTTTTTCATCCGTAACGGAAATTCGAAGAGTCTTTCCTGTAGCATCTTTGAATGCCACGATACCGTCCAATACATAGGTACTGTCATGAATGTTGACATTGGAAGTCACAACACCGAAATCTGTAATCTCGCAGGTAGGAGAACAATCTTTGGTAACCGCCATCTCAATGAAGCGCTGTTTGCTGTGATTGGCAGTGGAAAGGAAATAATACGTGTAACTGTTCTCGGCGCCGATAGTTTCATTCAATCCGCCGGCTCCGTCAAATCCCCAATCACTATGATGGGCTATTTCCTGCCACCGGCTGCCATCCCATTTGAACCATGTATGGGCTTGATTGTAGTCGTACCCCTCTGTCGGACTGATAAGACGAGGCTGTAAAGAGAATGGATCTCCCGTTGATTGCGTACATACATCCACCACTTCACGCTCTGCCTGGTCAATTTTTGTTAATGTGGTCAATGTGGGATCTTCTATCGGGTGGTAAAACCATGTGTAGGATTTGTCTTCACCGCAATCTGCATCAACATGATCCTTCTTATAAAACTCACTAAGATAATTGCAATGACTATTGTCCGGGATGATGATATTGCAAGACTGATTCCAACGTTCAGACCAGTTGTTGATTGTTCCGGATGGGGATTTACGTATCACAGAAACGCGGTCATACCATGCATGATAGGATGTAACCGTTCCTTCAAACACATCGCTGGTTCCGACGCGCGAGAGCGCAACCCATTCACTGTTGGAATGGTTGGTTGACTGGAAGAAATAGAGGAATAACTTGGCATCAGCTTGAGACCAATCGCCCAATCCGTCATTTTGAACGGCGTTGATGTACACTTTTTCTCCCGTTGTATACATGCGTCCGTACACGGTAAGCGTGCATGCCAGGAATATACCTATACAAACATATATTCTTTTCATAGCCTTCACTTCGTTGTTCATAGTTCTACCTCTTATTTCGCGTTATTTACAATCACGTTGATTTCTACGCGGCGGTCACGTATGCGGACTTCGCCCTTTTCATCATTCGGAATACGGGAACCGTGACCGATGGTCTCTATACGTTTAACGTCAATGCCTTTCTCTACCAAATAGTCTCGTACGGCTTGAGCACGACGTTCGGACAACAGGTCGTTATATGCGGTTTCACCCTCGTCTGAGGCATGACCATCCAGACTGATTCTTGCTGCCGGAACACTGTTCAATGCCTCTACAATCGAACTCAGATAGTTTTTCGACTTAGCCGTCAGTTCATAGCTGTCATATTCAAAGTATATCTTGTTGAACTTCTCCACTTTTTTGGCCACCTCCACGATTTCATGCACCGGTTCGGGCTCTGCAACAGCAAGCGCTTTCGCCGGTTCCGGACGAGGGATAATCGTGGTGTCGGCACGAGGAATATACCGATAGGTGGTGTCCTCACGCATAAACGGCTCGTAGTATGATTCCGTCTTGTGTTTTTCAGGCGCGATATAGTGCCAGTGGATACCGATCTTCACACCCGCCTCCCAAGGATGCGAAGCCGAAGAGAGCGTGGTGGTATAAGCGCCGTCGTACGCTTCCATAAAATCGAAGACTTCGTCTTTCCAGCCAATGGCTTTCTTAGTCGAACTGTTGGCATCGTTAGCCGCTATATTGAAATATCCGCCCAAGAGCAAATCTATGTTTGGCGTGAGCGGTACTAATGCACCCAGATCCATGAAACAATTCACTTGCGTACGGATACTCAAAGTGCCTTCATCGGCATATTGCTTTTGTTGGAATTCATGTGTATTGGTCAGCAGCAAGTTCCAGTCCGGATAATAACCCGAATGGTCAATCACACCTTCTGTCACTTTGTAATGCTTCATTACCGAGAAAGAGGGCGCAATACCTACTGCCGCAAACAACCTCGCTTTCCAATCATCTTTTTGGTATTGGAACTGCAGCGAAATAGGGATTCCTATATTATGAATGCTCTCGCGCTCGCGCCATGCTTGCACGGAAGCGGTGTGGTCATAACGCTCCAGGTCGGTGTCTATCTGGTCGGACCAACTGTAGTTGCCTCCAATATGTGCAAAAGAAGTGTAGTTGGTGAACCATAGACCGGCTCCGATGCCCCAATGCGGATGGAAGAAATAGGCATACTGCAGTTGCAGCAAAGCGCTGAATGAACCATTTACATGATTTTCAGCGCCCTCCAATGAGTAACCTAAAGAACCGTATCCGAGTCCTATATGCGCTTGTACATAATGCCCGCGACGGGAGGTGCTGTCTGCGGGAATAACGATCTCACGTTGCTTGAGCGTACTGTCCGAAACCAACGTGACAGCAGTTACCGTGTCCGTTAAATGGCGGATGATGGTGTCATTGGCTGCTTGGATAGTGACAGGCAGACACAATGCCATCAATAGAAACCATCGGTTTGTCATGGTGTGTGTTTTTAAAGTTGTTTAATCGTATCTATAGGGCGTCAATGCATTAGCATCTACTCGGAAATTCTCCGTACTCCTCAAAGGTGTAATTTAAAAAATCATTCATGGGCTTGGCCGCTTTCGCAATTTCAACGATTTCATCGAGAAAATCAGGGGAACTTACCTGCTTGTCGGTCAGCGGAGTGCTGAAGGTAAAAGTCTTGTGTTTTAACCAATCGGCGTGCTTGAACTCCGGATCAAATCCTGCAGGCACTTTTTTCAGCACACCCCAATACGGGTCGAAATCATCGGTAAAATAGCGTTGCCATGAGGGAGCCGCCATGATATCTTCCACCTCTTCGTAATTGGCCTCTATCTCTTTGCGTAATGCGTCCAATAACTCTTTCCCGGGATCCCATATACCTCCGGCGAACATACATTGCCCCGGTTGGATATGTACGTAGTATCCGCCACGCATCGAGTGTTTGCCCCAAGTCTTGGGTTTCCCCGGAACACCCGTCGCGGGAAAGACTCCTAACCATTCCTTATAAGGACGTTTGTCGTGACTGAACCGCACATCCCGATAGATTCGCCAGATGCAATCTTTGGGTTGCAAGCCCTTGAGTGTGGGATCGATCTCCGACAGACGTTGGATATATTGCCCGCTGAAATCGACGAATTTGGCATAGCACTCTTGGTACCATGCTTTGTTCTCTGCAAACCACTCACGGTTGTTGTTGGCTGACAGTTCTGTCAGGAAATTCAGTATCTGTTTCATTGTTCTGTGACCAGACCGGGAATCGTAATAATCGTGCCCTTTAGGGCTAAGAACCCGGATCTGAGCTTTATCTCTTTTTGTAGTCCCACCGAGAATCGAACTCGGATCTAAAGTTTAGGAAACTCGTATTCTATCCGTTGAACTATGGGACCCTAACCATTAACCATTGAGCAATTTAACGCACCTTCTCAGACCATCCATCCAATGCGGAATCTCTGCACCGAAGGTTTTTTTGAACTTGGACTTATCCAACACGCTATAATGCGGACGCGGCGTCTTGTATTGATATTCTTCCGATAAAATCGGGGAAACC
>JAGCEW010000007.1 GCA_017650465.1 Paludibacteraceae bacterium | reverse complement strand
TTGGTGCATAACATCACCAACTATGTGGCGATGAACTTTACTGCGAACACTTTGTTGGCGCTGGGTGCATCTCCTGTGATGGCTCACGCGGTAGAAGAGATGGAGGAGATGACGCGTCTTGCCGGTGCACTGATGCTAAATATCGGGACACTGGATGCTCAATGGGTGGAAGGAATGCTACGTGCGGGTAAGGCGATGTGTGAACGTAGCGGTGTGATCGTGCTTGACCCTGTCGGTGCCGGTGCCACCCGCTATCGTACCCAAACGGCATGGCAGATTATCAACACCTGTCACCCGACTATTATTCGCGGTAACGCATCGGAGATAATGGCTCTGATAAACGCCGATATCCAAAGCAAGGGCGTGGATTCGACTGCGAAATCATCGGACGCAGTGGCTTCTGCCAAAGAACTTGCCCAACGGACAGGCAGTGTGGTGGTGGTGAGCGGTGCGACCGACTATATCACCGACGGTACACGCCTTGAACAGTTGTGTAACGGTTCGCCGATGCAAACTCTGGTGACTGCTATGGGGTGCACCGCCTCATCCGTGGTGGCCGCCTTTGCTGCTATCAATCCCGATGCGTTTGAAGCTTCGCTTCACGCTATGGCTTTAATGGGTGTGGTTGGTGAAGAGGCTGCGAAGAGAGTCAAGGGACCGGGCAGTATGCTGACAGAGTTTGTGGATCTGATGTACACGATCACGCCTGATCAGTTGGCGGAAGCGGTAAGGCAATGAGCAGAAGAGATTTTGATTTGTCGCTGTACCTTGTCACGGACCGCGGAATAGCCGGAGGACGCGACTTGAAAGAGCAAGTGCTGAAGGCAGTACAAGGTGGCTGCACGATGGTGCAATTGCGTGAGAAAGACATTGATACAAGGCATTTTGTGGAAGAGGCACGCGCATTGATGCAGGCACTTTCGGGTATTGGTGTGCCGCTAATCATCAATGACCGAATCGATGTGGCGTTGGCCGCCAATGCGGATGGTGTGCATATCGGTCAGTCGGATATGCCTTACGCAGACGCGCGGCAGATATTAGGCGAAGAGAAGATTATCGGTTTGTCTGTGGAGAACCATCAGGAAGTGCTGGAAGCCAATGCTTTGGACGTGGACTACATCGGCATATCACCCGTTTTCTCCACCGCCACCAAGACCGATACTGCCACACCATTCGGGTTGGACGGGACGCGCCAAGCGGTGCTGGACAGCCTACATCCGTGCGTAGCTATCGGCGGCATGAACCGCAAGACGGCAGGCGATGTGATGGCACAAGGTGTGGATGGAATAGCCGTGGTGTCGGATATTATGGCATCGGATGAACCGGAGAATGTAGCACGGACACTGCGCCAAATGGTGGAAAGCAGCCGCAGCGATTGGTGCAGCGAAGTTTGGCAATTGATTGAACCTGTGCGCGAACGTATTTGGCGTCATCCGTTCCTACTCCAATTAGCAGACGGCAGCCTACCGCAAGAGCAGTTCACCGCTTATCTGCAGCAAGACAGACTATATCTGCAAGCGTACTACGAACGTATGTTCGCCATTGCAGAAATGCTGCCCTCTAAAAAGGAAAAAGAGATGTTCCGCACGTTTGCACGCATATCCAAGGAAGAGGAAGAAGGGCTGCACAAGATGCTTCTGGGAGAAAATAAGTTGACGGAAACGATGCTTCCTGTAACCGAGAAATATGTGGAACACGAACGGATTTGCACAGATCTGCATCTACCCGCGGTGGCATTGGCAGCTATTTTCCCCTGTATGTGGATCTATAGCGCAGTGGGTGCACATCTGCAAGCTATTGCTCGTGTGGACGAAAGCCATCCGTACGGTGAGTGGATTCGCTGTTACGCCGACCCGATGATGGCACAAGGCGTGGAAGAAGTGAAACGCTTGCTCAATCCGATGGCAGAAAAGGCTTCTACAAAGGTCAAAGCAATGATGCGCTGGGCTTTCTGCCAAGCAAGTAAGATGGAATATGATTTTTGGGACCAAATAACAAACGAGCGATGAAAACTTATCAGCGTGTTCTCACTATAGCCGGTAGCGATTCAGGCGGTGGTGCCGGTATTCAAGCAGACATAAAAACGATATCGGCTTGCGGTTGCTATGCCGCCTCTGCTGTGACGGCTGTGACGGTGCAAAACACAGTGGGTGTGCAGGCGGTATTTCCTGTGGATGTGCCGATTATAACAGGTCAGATTTGCGCCGTGCTGGACGATATCGGTGCCGATGCCATCAAGATCGGAATGCTTCATTCACAGGAAGTGGTTTGTGCTGTGGCAGAAACCTTGAAGCGATACCAGGTTCGAAATATCGTGCTTGACCCTGTGATGGTCGCCACTTCGGGCCACCGGCTGATAGAACAAGAGGCTGTGGATGCCCTTTCGCAAGTGCTGGCACCTATAGCGTGCGTTATTACGCCTAATATACCCGAAGCAGAGATATTGCTGGGCGGCAAAGCGTTAAGCCATCAAGACCAATTACCCGATGCCGCCGAACAATTGGCGCAACAGATGGGCGTGTCCGTACTACTGAAAGCCGGACATCTAACCGAGGAAGAATTGGTGGACATCTTCTATGACCACGAGACGGGCACACTCTATCGTTTACCCTCCGTGCGCATCCACACGGCAAACACCCACGGAACAGGTTGCACGCTTTCATCCGCTTTTGCAGCTATGTTGGCAAAAAACATGCCACTTCCGCAAGCCGCAGCAGCCGCAAAAGACTATATCAATGAGGCTATTATTGCCGGAGCCAGGTATCAAATCGGAAACGGACACGGACCGGTGGACCATTTCTTTCGCTTTCGGTAGCAGAGGATACGCTGACCTTAAGCAGAGGTTAAGCTGATAAAAAAATTCACGTTTCTCTATTTTTTATTTGCACATATCAAAAAAAAATAGTACCTTTGCAGCCGAATTAAACAACTAAGGAACCATTACTATGATAAACATTCTTTTAGTCGTCCTGTTAGGCCTTGTGGGAGTAGGATTGTTGCTTCTGGAACTGTTCCTATTACCGGGGTTCGGCATCGCTGGTATAGGCGGTGTTGCGTCACTGATAGCCTCTATGGCACTGGCGTATATCTGGCTGGGGCATACGGCAGGCACCATTACTCTGGCGGCCGAAACAATTGTTTCCCTAATTGCCATCATTGTGTTCTTCCGAAGCAAAGCCATCAACAAAATGGCACTTGACACCACCATCGATTCGCAAGTGGGTCTTGCCAAACCCGGTGCACGGATGGAAGAAGAACTGAAAGAGAAAAATAAACAATAAAATCTATACACGCTATGTTTGATGCTGTTTCCGGAATCTTTGTAGCCATTATTTTTGTGCTACTGTGCGTATTCTTCTACTACGTACCCTTTATGTTGTGGGTGAACGCCCAAGTGAGCGGTGTTTACGTCTCACTGATTCAACTCTTCCTTATGCGTATTCGTAAGGTTCCACCTTCGAAGATTGTTAACTGTATGATTGAAGCACACAAGGCCGGTCTGCAAGACGTTCGCCGTGACGGACTGGAGGCACACTACCTTGCGGGCGGTCATATCGAACGCGTGGTGCATGCCCTGGTGAGCGCCAACAAAGCCAGCATCCCCCTGTCCTTCCAGATGGCAACCGCCATTGACCTGGCAGGCCGCGACGTTTTTGAAGCCGTGCAGATGTCGGTAAATCCGAAAGTGATAGACACGCCGCCCGTTACTGCTGTGGCGAAAGATGGTATTCAGCTGATTGCCAAAGCACGTGTGACCGTACGCGCCAATATCCGTCAACTGGTGGGTGGTGCCGGTGAAGACACCGTTCTTGCACGCGTAGGCGAAGGTATCGTAAGTTCCATCGGTTCCGCCGAGACCCATAAGAGCGTGCTGGAAAATCCAGACAGCATTTCCAAACTGGTACTTTCAAAAGGTTTGGATGATGGTACAGCGTTCGAAATTCTCAGTATTGACATTGCCGATATTGACGTAGGTAAGAACATCGGCGCACAGTTGCAAATAGACCAGGCCGAAGCAGACAAGAACATTGCCCAAGCTAAGGCTGAGGAACGTCGTGCGATGGCTATTGCCAACGAACAGGAGATGAAAGCCAAAGCCCAAGAAGCTCGCGCCAAAGTGATAGAAGCCGAGGCTCTGGTTCCACAAGCTATGTCTGAAGCTTTCCGTAACGGCAATCTGGGAATAATGGACTACTACCGAATGCAGAATATCCAAGCCGACACCGCTATGCGTGAAGCCATCGGCAAGCCATCAGAGCCGAAGAAGAAATAAACAATGTTCCGCGTAGCAATTCTGCAATACCCCATCCAGTGGGCGGACAAAGAAGCCAATACATCGGCAGCAGTCCGCCGCATAGAAGTGCTTGCCGGCAGAGCCGATGTGGCTCTGCTTCCGGAGATGTTCTCTACGGGTTTCTGTACAGACCATCCGGAACTGGCAGAGACCGAAGATGGTCCGACCTTGCGCGCTTTGCAAGAGACAGCCGATCGGACAGGTGTGGCCGTTTGCAGCACCTTCATCTGCCGCAGCGCAGACGGAACACTTCGCAATCGCGGATTCTTTCTACGCCCTAATGGCACGCCTACGTTTGTGGACAAAGCGCACCTCTACGCCCACGGTGGTGAAGACCGCTTTTTCACTGCGGGACGCGAACGCACCATCATAGAATACAAAGGCGTGCGTATGCGACTGATAATATGTTATGACCTTCGGTTCCCTATCTGGGCACGCAATTTACCGGATGATGCTTACGATCTGCTATTGGTCAGCGCCAATTGGCCGGAATGTCGCATCTCCTATTGGGATGCCTTGATAGCTGCACGCGGAACAGAAAATCAGTGCTATATCTGTGGAGCAAACATAGTTGGAGAAGATAATATGGGTCTGCACTACAATGGGCACTCGATTGCATACGATACGCACCTGACACCCATTGTTCAGTTTCATGACGACGAAGAAGGCACGAAGATAGCCGAATTCGACATCGACAAACTGCACCACTTTCGCGAAGCTCTTCCCCTTTGGAAAGACGGCGACCCCTTTATACTGACAGACGGATGGAATATAAATGGTTAATAAGTGACTGGACAGAAGAAGAACAAACGCTTCGCAAGCGTTTGGCTTCCGAACTGCATATCAGCGAAGCTGGTGCCGGCCTATTGGTGAAACGCGGTATTACTTGCCGCGAAGAAGCCAGTGCCTATGTGCATCCATCACTGGACGACCTGAATGACCCGTTTTTGATGCGCGATATGGACCGTGCGACCGAACGCCTGAATCGCGCCATCTCCACAGGAGAGAAAATACTGGTATATGGCGATTATGATGTGGATGGAACTACCGCCGTAGCCTTGACCGTCAAAGTGCTGTCAGGATGGACCAATCGTCTGGATTACTATGTACCAGACCGCTATACCGAAGGATACGGCATCTCATTCCGCGGTATAGATTATGCCCAAGAGCAAGGCTGCACACTGATCGTAGCATTGGACTGTGGTATAAAAGATGTGGATAAAGTAGAATACGCCAAACAACGCGGCATCGATTTTATTATCTGCGACCACCACACACCAGGAGCAACTATCCCGAAAGCCGTTGCCGTTCTAAACATGAAACGACACGACTGCCCCTATCCATACAAAGAATTGTCCGGCTGCGGTGTAGGTTTCAAACTGATGCAAGCCATGGTGCGCTACCGTGGAGGCAATCAAGAATTATTGGACTCTGTCCTTTCATATCTTGCCATGTCCATCGCTTCGGACATCGTACCCGTAACGGGCGAAAACCGCATCCTTGCCTACTATGGACTGAAGCGCATCAACGAACATCCGTTAATCGGCATCAAGAGTCTATTGTCTGTAGCAGGTTTGGAAGATAAAAAAGTGACCATCTCTGACTTGGCCTTCAAGATCGGACCACGTATCAACGCCAGTGGACGAATGCGCTCCGGCAAAGAAGCAGTCAAACTGCTGTTGGCGGATAACACAGAAGAGGCTCTCCAGCGGGCACAGGAAATAGACACCTATAACAAAGAGCGGCAAGAATGTGACTCAAAAACCATTAAAGAGGCACTTGCTCTCCTACAGGCAGATCCCGAAAATGATAGAAAGACCACTACTGTGGTCTATTCTCCGAACTGGCATCGCGGGGTGGTAGGTATATCTGCCAGCCGATTGACAGAGACCTACTATCGTCCAACCATTGTGCTGACCGACAGCGATGATGGTCTCATCACAGGTTCTGCTCGTTCGGCTGGAGGGTTTGACCTCTATAGCGCTATCGACTCTTGCCGTGATTTACTGACACACTTTGGTGGACATCGCTTTGCGGCGGGATTAAGTATGCCAAAAGACCACTTGCCATTATTTAAAGAACGGTTTGAGCATTATGTGGCCACGCATATACGAGAAGAGCAACGCACGCCGATGATTCATGTAGAGCAACAGATCGCTTTGCAAGAGATAACGCCACAATTTATCAATCTGCTCAAGCACCTTGAACCCTTCGGTCCGGAGAACCCACGCCCCATTTTCCTAACTCGCCAACTCATCAACCATCGCTATACCAAACGTGTAGGCAAGCAAGGAGAACACTTGCGCCTTGACGTAACAGACCAAACCGCAGCAATCACAGGTATCGCGTTCGGAAAAGGCGATATGGCAACGCATTTGCAAAACGGCAAGTCTGTTGACATCTGCTATGAATTGGAAGAAAACACTTATAATCATATCACTACCATTCAAATGATGGTGCAAGACATTCAACTATGTTCAACGAAAGAGACACACAAGGACCTGTAAGAAGACGAGGCAGTATTGAAGTTGTATGCGGCAGTATGTTCTCCGGCAAAACGGAAGAATTGATTCGTCGTATGAAACGCGCACAGTTTGCTAAGCAACGGGTTGAAATCTTCAAACCCACTATTGATGTCCGTTATAGCGAGCAAGATGTAGTAAGCCACGACCATAACGTTATTCAATCCACTCCTGTTGATAGTAGCCAAAGCATCTTGTTGCTGGCAAACGATATTGATGTTGTAGGTATTGATGAAGCCCAATTCTTCGATCAAGGCATTGTAGATGTTTGCACACAATTGGCAGAGCGCGGTATTCGTGTCATCTGTGCCGGTTTGGATATGGACTTTAAAGGCGAACCATTCGGCCCGATGCCTGCATTGATGGCAATCGCTGAAGATGTATATAAAACCCATGCCATTTGTGTGCATTGCGGTGACTTGGCTTATGTCAGCCATCGGCTCGTTATGAGCGAAAAGCGAGTTCTTTTGGGCGAAACAGAGAGTTACGAACCGCTTTGCCGCGCTTGCTACGAAAAAGCCATCGCAGAAGAAAAAGCCTCCGCCCAGAACAGTGCCAAGGAGAATTGAGGTCATATTACCATTAGCCATTAGTGACACTTACACCTATTTTGTACCCGACGACATTCCATGTCCTGCGGTCGGAGTACGAGTTGCTGTGCCTTTAGGCAAAAAAGAGGCAGTGGGTATTGTGCTGCGCCATTGTAGAGAAAACGAAACGCTTTCTATCGAAGAAGACAAACTGCGCCCAATTATCTCCGCCTTAGACGAAACGCCTATCGTTACCATCGCACAATTGCAGTTGTGGCAATGGATTTCCGAATACTATATGTGCCCTATTGGCGATGTATTGGCGGCCGCATTACCGGCTAAAGCTCTTGATAGACAGTACAGTTTGAATGCTAAACACAATGTCAAATTGGCGCAGTTTGCTGATGAAACTAAGGAGAAAAGCATATTAAACGATCAGCAGTCACGAGCAAAGAAAGAGATACAGCAAGCTTGGCAAAAGAACATGACAGTCTTGCTTCATGGTGTAACATCATCCGGCAAAACAGAAGTATATATTCATCTCATCGAGAATATTCTCGGCGAAGGAAAACAGGTGCTTTACCTTGTTCCGGAGATAGCCCTTACCACCCAATTGACTGACCGTCTGCAACAAGTGTTCGGTAATAAGCTGTTGATATATCACTCCAGAGTCACTGATGCGCAACGGATGGAAACATACCGTCAATTGCTGCAAGATGACGGAACTTTAGGAAAAGTGATTATTGGTGCCCGTTCTGCTGTTTTTCTCCCATTCCGTAATCTCGGACTTATTATCATGGACGAAGAACACGAACCCAGTTATAAACAGCAAGAACCCAACCCTCACTATCACGCACGTTCCGTTGCCCTGATGATTGCTAAGACTGCACACGCTAAAGTTCTACTCGGTACAGCTACTCCAAGCATTGAAACCCAATATAATGCTGAAACCGGCAAATATGGCCTGGTTCAAATGAAGCAGCGGTTTCAAGGATTACAACTACCCAAAATCACCTTGATAGACCTTCAGCGCCAATATCACCGCAAAGAGATGTATCATCATTTCTCCGATCCGTTGGTGGAGCGTATTCGGCAAGAACTTGAAAAAGGAAAACAGATTATTCTTTTCCAGAACCGCCGTGGGTACGCCCCGTATATACAATGTACACAGTGTGGGAGGGTGCCCAAATGCCCGCAATGCGATGTGGCTTTCAGTTACCATAAAAATATCCGTTACACCGCTCTTCAATGCCATTATTGTGGCACCGAAATACCGGCAGAAACCATTTGTCCGGAATGTGGCGGTGAAATGAAATGGCACGGATTTGGTACGGAACGCATTGAAGATGAAGTACAAGAGTTATTCCCTTCTGCACGTATCGCCCGAATGGATCTTGACTCCACGCGCAAGAAAGATGCCTACCAACAAATCATTCAGCAGTTTTCCGCTCACCAAGTGGATATTCTTATCGGTACACAAATGGTTACCAAAGGCTTGCATTTCGATGATGTAAGCCTGGTGGCTGTTTTGAATGCCGATTCACTACTCAATCAGCCATCTTTCCGAAGTTACGAACGCACATACCAAATGTTGGAACAAGTCGCCGGACGGGCTGGGCGCAAAGGAGAACAAGGAGAAGTGATCATCCAAACGTTTGACCCCAACCACCCCGTTTTCGGATATGTTTGCCACCATAATGGCGATGCTTTGTATCAATGGCAGAAGGAAGAAAGAAAACAGTTCTGTTACCCTCCGTTCTATCATCTTATTCACCTCACTTTACGGCATCGCGACGAGCAACGACTCTCTGCGGCAGCAACTCTTTTGCAGCAACGTCTTAAGATGGTATTCGGGGAGCGCTGTTCGGCTGTGATCACACCCGGTATATCCCGCATTCAAAATCTTTTCCTTCGCTGTATTCAGGTGCGCATCGAACCAACGGCTTCATTACAACAAGCCAAACAAATGCTCCAAACCAACACCAACGAAATACTTGCTCCTTTCAAAACCATTCAAACCATCTGGGATGTGGACCCGATGTAAGCATCTCCTTATCTTCTGACAAACTTTTTGTATGCTTCCAGGCCCAGCGGTTCCAACAATTTCATATTTTCCGCTGTAATTGGCAGCACCTGTGCTTCCGACTCCAGAATCGACGAACTGATCGTTGTATCTTGTTCCAGCAGTGAGATATACCACTCTGCCTCATCCATACTTTCAAAACCACTGATTTGTACAGCACTTTCCGTGTCGGAGAGAGAGGGAATAGTCTGTATGTCGAAATCCTTGATCATAAATTGACTGAAATTAAATACAGCGGTCTGATAGAGGAGATTATTTTGTTTTTGTTCGTCTTTCGCAAACACTATCAGCACATAACTTTCTGCCTGTCTTTTGAACGAGAACTTCTGTTCTGTCTTTTTCTCGTCTTCTGTCGCACTTTGTCCTCTGGCTTCTTGCAAGTTGGACAAAGAGCCGCCTTTCTGTGCTTTCAGACCCTCGTCCATCATAGCGAGCATATTCTTTGCCATCGTGCTGAGTTCGTGTTCAGGATATCTCTCTACCATATCCTGCAACTCAGCCACAAACGCTTTCTGTCCTTCTGTGCGGGCCACACCCACTGCATTCAAGAAAAGGAAACGAGGCATCAAAGGCGTCAGCGGAAAGTCTCTCTCTGCCACCTGTTTATTTTGTTTTACCTCCTTATATTTGCCCCTTCTGTATGCCTCATAAGTAATCTCGTAAAGCGAATCTTGCATCTGTGCCGTACGTTCCAAGTTCTCTTTATATGCCGGGTCACTTACTATCTGCGCCTGTTTGCTTTCCGGGAACAGACGCATCAAGTCTTGCCGCATTTGCTCTGCTCCGAGACTATCGTTTCGTTGCAAAGCCGACAGATATTGCATATAATACAGATCCGTCAGCCGTTCATCTTTCGGGAAACGACGACATAACTCACGGAAAGTCTCAATACTCTTGGGATAATCTTGCAACTGCTCTTTATATATATATATCAAATCATACAAAGCCGCTGCTATCAGCGAGTCGGACCGATAGAAATCTTCCTCTGTCTTCGGTATTTGCTGCAAGTAATATTCCGGTTGATGATTATCTGTCACTTGCGATGTCGTTGCTACGGACGTACTATCAGCCGCCAACCCACCGGACACATCTCCATCTGCCATCGACTCATCCGACGAACCGGACATCCCTATTTGTGCCTTACTCTGCCGACGCCAGTCGTCTTCCAACTTGCGGGAACCCCACGTCTTCACAAAAGACTGACGACCTTTCTTAATTAGGTTCTCGTTGTAAAAATACCAACTATTATCTCGCGGAACACCCACCATCAAATCCGTATTCACACCCGTTAATGGCTCATTGAGTTCTTGTTCACGCGCATCGGCCTGAGCCTTGATCGAGTCCGATTTCTCTTGTTCTATCAGCCGCGCGATAATCGCATCCACTATCTTCCGCTGTTCTTTCTCAGATAGTGTGCTGAGGTGTTGCAGCGAATCCTGCAAAGCAACGGTCCCTGTACGCTGCACCAAATCATCCAATGCCAGGCTCCTTTTGTACGCACGCGCGTAACGCGGGTCAGTATTTTCTATGATCTGCACCGCTTCTTTGTAGCAAGGCGCAGCGGAGTCGTATTGTTGCTGCAAGTAATACAGATCACCGGCCTTCAACAGCACGCCGGCTTTGTTTTTACCACTTTGTGTACTGTGTCGAATAGCAAGGCTGTATTGCTCCAAGGCCGCCGTCGTGTCTTTTTGAGCCAAATAAATATTTCCGATTGTACCGTAAATCTGGTCCAGCACATCTTTGTTCTTGTCGCGTTTAGCCATCTTGCCGAGTCTCTTCAAACTCTTGGCGGTATTGTCATCCAGTTCCGCGTACCGCAATTCCGCATTGAAGCGCATCACGTGCTCCGGTTGAAGAGCTATCACGCGTTTGTAGCCGGCTCTGGCAGCTGACCGCTGGTCATTTTGCTGGTACAACTGGGCAAGGACATATTCAAAACGCGGCTTGTAACCTTTTCGCGTCTCATCCGATTTAGCTATCTTGACAAACGGAATAGCCTCGCGATAGTGTTGACCCTTCAGCAACACATCTGCACTCACGGCAGAATAGAACGGCTGGTACTTACGCTTCAAGTGGTCCACTTTCACCTTGCTCAATTGGGTCTCCGCCTCGTATTGCCAACCCATTTCTCCGTACGCACGAGCTATCCACAACTGACAGAGAGCCACTATATTCGGATCATTCTCATATAGTTTCTGTATATAGGTGAAAGTTCCCACGCTGCCCAGAAAATCGCCTTTATGGAACTCCGATTGTCCCAGCATCAGCCAAGCCTTATACATCTGACTGTTAAATTCTTTGCTCTCAAGCCAGAGTTTGTATTTCGGGTCTTTGCGGCGTTTGGCGGCATTGATCTTCTTCGGACGCGCATGGATGGAGTGAAGTTTGATGCTCTTACGTGCTTTCTCAATACTCTTGTCCATCTGTGAAACGGCAACCTGCTGCGTTTTCGGATTACTGATGGGATAGAGGTTCAGCACCTTGGAATAATCGTCTTCATTGGCTTTATTGATAGCCTCCAGCCCTTCCCGATAGGAAATAGCGCCGTTGAAGTACACATTGTGCACCACTTTCATGGCATGGTAACTACGGGTGGCCCCTGTGTTCTTGGTCGTCGAACACCCACTCAGCACCAGCAATACCACTCCTATTCCTATTATATCTTTTCGCATCATTATCTCAATCCTTTCACATGTGACGGTGCTGCCACAAATTCTTTCAAATAGAACGGCTCGAAGTATGCAATGTCCACCGTCTCACCGCGTTGCAGCCGTTCGGTCGCCAAACGCCACATCGCACGAGCCAACGGAACGATATCCGGCACAAATAGGCTATTCTTTCGGCTAATAACACCCTCGCATTTCATCGCTCCATTACCGAAAAACACCATCTTTCTCTCCGGCTCTATGTCCGTAAAACTATCACCATCAATCACTTTTGCCTCCACATCCCCTATCTTCCTCCCATCACTTTCGTACAGAGCTGTATAAACTTCCATACGGCGGGCATCCAACATCGGGCAGAGCAAGCAACCCTCAATGTCTTTCGTATTCTCAAGCAATGCCTCTGTAAGTATATCCAGCGTAGGAACAGCCACCATCGGTATATTCCGCCCGTAAGCAAGTCCCTTGCACAGACTGGTGCCGATTCGCAATCCCGTGTAACTTCCCGGCCCTGCACTCAACGCCACCGCATCGATTTCTCCGCACAAACGCAGCAGCGAATCCACATACTCCGGCAACAGTTCCGCGTGGTTCCCACCTGAGTAAGAAATGCGCTCATCCAACACCGCTCCATCTTTCAATAGAGCAGCCGAACACACTTGAGTACTTGTCTCTACAGCCAATAAAATCATCCCTCGTTTCTAAATTTGCCGCAAAAGTAGTAAAATATTTGGATATATGCAAATTTTGTTGTAATTTTGCACGGAAAAATCAATTCTATATGAAGAATATCGTTGTTTTTACTGGTGCCGGAGTCTCTGCGGAGAGCGGCTTGGGTACTTTCCGCGATGCGGATGGACTCTGGGAAAAGTATCGAATCGAGGATGTTTGTACCCACGATGCCTGGTTGAGAAACCCTCAACTCTGTGTCGATTTCTACAATGCCCGCCGTCGGGAAACGCTGGCGGCAAAGCCCAACGCGGCGCACGATGCCATTGCGCGTCTGCAACAGACGTTCCCTGACACGAAGATTATCACACAGAACATTGACAATCTCCACGAGCGTGCTGGGGCACACGATGTTATTCACCTTCACGGCGAGATTACCAAACTCCGTTCGGATATCAACGAAACGGCAACCGTGCCTTTGGATGGATGGGAGCAGCATTATGGTGACCGGCATCCCGATGGCTCGTTGCTGCGGCCTTATATCGTTTTCTTCGGAGAAGGTGTGCCGTATTTCTCGCAAGCTTGCGAGATTGCCGCGCAGGCGGATTTACTGCTGGTGGTTGGCACCAGTCTCAATGTCTATCCTGCAGCAAGTCTCCTGCAATATGCGCCTGAAGAAGCACCCATCTATTTCGTAGATCCGGGCCTGCCGGCTTTCGGACCTTATACCAACCGAATTACCCACATTCGCAAGAAAGCCACTGAAGGAGTGCCCGAAGTGGTGGACATGCTCATTCAGCGCTTTCAGTAGTAAAGACTTGCGCTTATTCTACGCGAACACCCGATAAGGTATAAACCTCTCCGTCACGGCGGATTAGCAACTGACCGTCGCGGAAGAACATTGTGCCTTGGGCTTTCGTGGCATTCATTTCCTCCAATGCCGTCGGCTGTTGGGGTGCAACGCCTTTTGCGGAAAGGTGAACCGTGGCAGTTGACACGCCATCAGTGATAGTGACAGTGGCAGTCTCCTCACCTTCTGTGGTCGGGTAAAAAGTCACAGTCGGACAATAATTACTTATCGCTCCAAGTTTGCCGGTGGAACACTCGCCACTTCCATTGGCACTGGCACAGGCATTCTCACCCACTTCATAACTGGTCTCGCTCAGTTCGAATGCAGGATTGTCGCAACTGATAGTGATGTCGCCCGACGAAAGGAACGAACGCAAGGGAATGGTGGCTTCGCCGCTGTTGCCCAGCACAACCTCACCCATATCTATCGTCTTACTGCTCGTTCCGAATGTGCCGCTTTCAAGCAGAATATGTTTCGCCAAAAGCACCTTTATATCCTTGTAGTAACGCTTCAACGAACCGCTTAACCGAATGGTAAGGCTGGAGACATTCTTACCGATTTGGATACCTTCTACCAGAACATCGGTATCATATCCATCCTTATCCGTTGCGGATTTATCAACAATGGATATGTCAGCAGACTCACCGTTTATCTTTGATACACTGAGATGTATGATTGGATACCCAATAAAATACTCGTAGCGTTTCCATATTAACGACATGGTGCCTTGAGTGGGGGCAAACACATCAAAACTGGTTTCGTTATATACGGCTACAAAATTCTCGTGGGTCTCATCGTCATACAGCGAATACCATGTCCCGTTCTTATATACTTGGGCGGACAGCCCCATACTTACAAGCAAAGTAAATAATAAAAGTGTCTTTTTCATAAGTTCGTTACAATCTGTTAATAGTATGTTTCATTTCAGGCTGCAAAAGTACTGCTTTTCTGCAACATACAAAATAGCAATGTTTGGGAAAAAGGTGGCAATCTTTACGAATATCTTAAAAAACGTACAAAAAAGCGGATTTATTTGCATAATTCAAAAAAAAGCAGTACCTTTGCACCCGAATTTGTAGAACTATAGAAGCCATTATGCTCCTGCAATCTACATATAATCAGTCTCTTGCCGCCCTGCGAATGGGGGGGGGTAAAATAGCGTCTTTATATATTCGCAATACCATAGACAGTGCATGGATTAACCATGTGCTGTCTTTTTTATGTTAACTTATCAATATTATTAACCAAAAAACAACAATCAACATGAAGAAAATCTTTTCTATCTTCGCAGCAGCCCTTATCCTCTTTGGCGCTGTATCATGCAAAAACAAAAAGGACGAACCATCGGCTCCCAAAGGCGCTTTCGCCATCGAAATTAGCAACATTACCGATGAAGGGTGTGCCTACACCATCACTCCTTCCAACAATACGAAGGAATATATGTATATGTTCCTGCAGGCGGACAATCTGGGTAATAATCTCGTGAAAACAGTGGAAGCCATTATGACCTTCAGCCGGATGACTTATTCCGATTATAAAAACAATGGTTATATCAAGCAGGGTCCGTTCGGTCGAGACTATTCCCCTTTCGACTTATCGTCTTCTACCGAATATGTTCTTGCGGTGTTTCATATTGATGCCGAACTCAACGTTGTTGGCGATGTAGCCCTTTCGAAATCTTTCTACACCCTGCCTGAAGGATATGTAGACCTTGGCTTGCCGTCGGGTATCCTTTGGGATTATAGTAACACTGGTAATTCGGATGACGACACTTACCTCTTTACATGGGAGGAAGCCAGCGACACGTATGGCGAGTCCCTTCCTACCGAAGAACAATATAAGGAATTGTTGGAAAACTGCTCATGGAGTTGGTCTTCTTATAGTAACGGCTATTACGTATATGGTCCCAACGGAAACACCATTTGGTTCGGTTCTACCGGCAAGTATAAGATAGAGAATGAATCAGGAGCAGTAGTGGTTAATTATGATGCGGAGGGTGAAAATGCATGTTGTCTTTGGAGCATTTCGGATTACCGTGCACTCAAACTACACATGGGGATGTTCTTGTTCTTCACCCAAACGGATGGACCCAGAATGAAATCGGATAGGGTTACTAAGCGTCTTGCTAAAGTGCACCTCGTAGCACAAAACCCCAACAAAAAGTAATCAACAGCCTGACACTGTTGCAATCACCAAAGGTCGGATTCTCTCCGGCCTTTGTTGTTAGTATACACCGCGCGCCAGCGCAATAAACGGCGTCTTGCGCCTATAAACCGCTCGCGAACGCGAGCAATTCTCGTATAACCATTAGGCTATTATTAGGTTATTATTGGGTGATTATTGGGTTATTATTGGGTTATTAGTAGGTTATTTAGCAGACAGAAAGCAGAGGGAACGCTAATTCCACATATATTTCCACAAAAAAATACAGATTTTTGCACAAATATTTGGTCAATCAAAAAAAAAGCAGTACCTTTGCACGCTTTTTCGGGTAAAAAGCACGTAAATAATCTTATTTATTAACTCGGACAGACAACTCGTGAAGTTGAAAGTCCACAAGAAAAAACCAAAAAATGGCAACAAAAATTCGTTTGGCTCGTCATGGTCACAAGGACTACGCTTACTACCATATCGTAGTAGCTGACAGCCGCTCGCCGCGTGACGGCAAAATCATTGAGCGTCTTGGCTCGTACAACCCCAATCTCAATCCCGCTGCTATTGATCTTAACTTCGATCGCGCTATGTACTGGATTGGCGTAGGTGCACAGCCCACCGACACAGTTCGTCACATCCTTTCTACCGAAGGTGTTATGCTGATGAAGCACCTCATGGGTGGTGTCGCTAAAGGTGCATTCAATGAAGAAGAAGCGCAAAAACGCTTCAATGCCTGGAAAGCCGAGAAGGATGCCAAGAACGGCAAGATCTCTAAGGCTGAGGCTGACAAGAAAGCAGAAACCGCCAAGAAACGTTTGGCACAAGAGGTGGAAGCTAACAAGGCAAAAGCAGAAGCTGTTGCTGCTAAGCGTAAAGCTGAAGCAGACGCACTCGCTGCCAAAGCACAGGAAGCCGCAGCAGAAGCTGCCGCTGCTGAAGCCGAGGCTAAAGGAGAAGAAACTCCTGCTGAAGAAGCTCCTGCTACCGAGGCATAAAACCTCAATTATTCAAGAAAAGAGAGCCCGAAACAAAAGTTTTGGGCTTTTTTGTTGTGTATATAGAAAAAAAATACTACCTTTGCACGCTCTTACTGCGCACACGTAGCGCGAAGATAAGAAATGACGACACTGATTGTTATACTAATTGTGCTTACCCTTGGCAGTTGGCTCTTTGCCAGACGGAGGTGGTATGCTCCGGCGGTGCTCTTCACCGGAGCATGGTTGGTCGCCATTAGTGCATACGCCATTCTTGACCATGGGGCACATCCGCTTCGCCCTGACACGCTCAAAGCACTCACCATCTGGCTAACAGGCTTTACCCTTGCTACATGGGTGATGCAGTCATTCCGTTTCAATCCTTTGCTCAAAGGCATCACGCCCAGTGTGCCTGTGAGAGATATGTATTACTATTTCTCCCTTGCTACCTTGCCGGTAATGATATGGGCGGTTGTAATGATTATCCGCCATACGGGAGGCAACCCATTCTCTGCCTTGCGCGATGCCAATGTAAGGGAAAACGAACAAGGAATACGAACAACGGGATTCTTTGTCGTATTTTGGATGGTAAGTTATATCATGGAACTGCGAGTCTTGTCCAAAACCAACCTATGGCGTGTTATTGTCTTGTTCTGTATCAACCTGTTCTATGTCATTATCTCTCTGGGAAAGATGAATATGATGATTCTTTTCCTCAGTACGGCTATTATTCTGAGTGAAAAAGGAATTGCCAAATTGTGGCATCTGATTATCACTGTTCCTGTTTTGATAGGACTTATGTTGACGTTACAATATGCCAGAGGAATGTTTGATTCCATAAAAGAACTGGACCAGTTCTCCGCATTATACTTGTGTACCAGTACAGCCAATCTCAATACCAATGTGAAACCGCATTCGGCGGAGCAGCCTGGAGAAAACACATTCCGTATTTACTATGCCGTCAAGAGTAAATTGGATGGAGGAAAAACGAAAGTTGTGGATCCGATTAAGAAATTTCAAATACTGGAAATAGGTAAGCGAACGTATGCTTCCAATACGTTTACTGCTATTTACCCGTTCTATAAGGATTTCGGTATCATCGGAGTCTGGATAGTTAGTATTTTCCTGGGATTATTTTACGGAACACTATTCAAAATGGGAGAAGACGGCAGTCAGTGTGCACTCATTTTGTATGCCATTCTGGTAATTTGCATACCCATGCAGATAATGGATGACACGTTCTTCAGTTGGCTTTCCCAAAACATACAGTACCTTATCGCTGTACTCATACCGTTCATAATGAGCAAGTACCGTGTGTTTGAGCCTAAATCAAGTGTGAATGGTTGATATCGTAATGGCGACATATAATGGGGCAAAGTATGTGGAAGAGCAACTCCGCTCTTTCTGCCGCCAAACCTATACCGAATGGCGTTGTATCGTACACGATGACGGTTCCACAGATGGCACGCAGGACATTCTTCGTGCATGGGCACAACAAGACAAACGTATCGTTTTCATTGAAGATGGCATACAACATCTCGGCCCCGCGAAACACTTCCTCCATATATTGCAATACTCGGATGCACCATGGGTTATGTGGTCGGATCAGGATGATGTATGGTTTGACCATAAAATAGCCACCATGCTGCAAGCGGGAACAAACGCTTCCTTCACGGGAGCGGGAGTAGTATATGCCAATGCCGAATTGTGGAGCGAAACGGAAGGAGTCATCGCCCATCGGAATACCCTTTTCTATCCTACCTCGCTGCGTGACACACTCTTTCTTAATTCCGGCATACAGGGTGCCTCTGCGCTCTTTAACAGTTCCATGAGGGATATCCTACGCACGCCCCTTTCTTCGTATGCCATGCATGATCACGTACTGCTTCTTGCGGGATTGACAATGGGTAAAGTAGTGTATCTAAACGAAGCGCTGATGTACTACCGTCAGCATGATAACAATGTGACAGGACATGCCCCCGGCAGCAGAATAAAAAAGGTACAGCTTATGTGGGCGAACCGTCACGTGCCTGTTGTATCAAGGGAACATTATGACGGCCTTGCGGCTTTCTACAGGCAATATAAGCAGAAACTGAACGCAGAAGACCGACAGCTTATCGAGACCTTCCTTATGTTGCCGGAACAGTCTTGGTGGAAACGCCTCCGAACGATACGGCAGGCTCACTTCACGCTTTTGGGATCGGAATATTTATTATGGATTAAATTGTGCATACGGCGATATATATGAAACATATTCTTATAGACGGAACAACCATATCGTTGCGGATGGATGGCTTGTCGCAATACATTCTCAATGTGGTAAGTCGCTTGCCGCTATGCACTGACCGGCAATATCATATTGTCATACGGCCGGGAGAATGTCCGGAAGAATACCTTTCGTTGTGGCGCAAGCAAGGCTTGGATGTGCAAACCGCTCCCATTGCGCCTATCGGACCGAAAAGAGAGTGGCAGTTCCGTAATTGGTTACGGACACAACCCGCATTTGATGCGGCTTTCATTCCCAGCAACCAGTATCCTGTTGCCCTGACCATTCCTTCCCTGTATGTAGTACATGATATTATCTACGAACGCTATCCGGAACAGCTTGGCCGATGGGCGGCATTCAAACGCTGGTGGTTGCACCGCAATGTAGCAAAGGGCTTGAAACAGGCAAGCAAAGTTATTGCTGTCAGCCGCTTTACGGAGCAGGAGATTTTGCGTTTCCATCCCTATACCAATCGGCAAAAAATAAGTGTGATATACGAAGGGTGGGAGCATCTCAATGCACCGCAACCGGACAAGCAAATAACCATTCCCCTTAGTGATTACATTCTGTATATCGGCAGTTCGCGCGGGCATAAGAATATGCAAGGCCTCCTTAATGCAATGGAACTTGCCGGCGACAGGATACCCAATGGGAAAGGATTGGTTATTGTAGGGGATAACCGCATGTTAACATCCCGACAACATGCCCAAATCAAGGCATTACATGGCAAAGTGATTACTACGGGATGGCTTTCGCAAGCGGAACTGAATGCCTATTGCAAACGGGCAAAAGCCATCATCTTCCCTTCTCTGTGCGAAGGATTCGGCATACCGGCTTTGGAGGCATTCTATTTCCATAAGCCTCTGTTAGTAAGCAACACCTCTTCACTTCCGGAAGTAGCAGGGGATGCCGGTATTTATTTTGAGCCGACAAATCCCGAACAAATCGCGCAGGCTATGATACGGGCATTGAATATGAATTCGGAAGAAGAGGTAGAGTGGATACAACGTGGCAACAAGCGGTTGGAACTGTTCAGCTGGAAAAAAACAGCCGATGAGATAAACAATCTATTGAATGATATACTGATTTAATTATGTATAAAATAGCATTTGTAGGAAACAGTGCTCTGACAATGATGAACTTCCGTTTGGGAGTAATGAAGGAACTGAGCCGGCAATACGAGGTGGTTATGATAACTCCGCAGGACTGCGAGTTGACTCCCCTTGCCAGAACATCTATCCGCTTTGTGCCTATCGAAGTGGATTGCAAAGGACAGAATCCCGTTCGCGATATCCGTTTGCTCGCGCAACTGAAAGAAATCTATACGCAAGAGCATTTCGATTTTATCTTCCATTATACCATTAAGCCTATCATATACGGCTCTATTGCCTCCTCTTCGTTAGGGATTAAGCATATTGACGTTATCACAGGTTTAGGATATTCATTCATCAAGCGAAACTGGTTGTTCTACCTGTCTTGCTGGTTGCATAAACATGCGCTGCGCAAAACAAACGCTGTCTGGTTCCTCAATCAAGATGACTGTGACTGTTTCGTAAAGTGGAACCTTGTCGCTCAAGAGCGTACCCATGTAATTCACGGAGAAGGTGTCAATACTGATTTCTTCCTACCGACACGCGAACCGGACGACTCCTTTATCTTCCTCCATTGCGGGCGTATGCTACGCACCAAGGGTGTAGAACTCTATATCAGGGCGGCGGAAAGGCTGAGGAAAGAATATCCTAAGGTGCGCTGGCAGTTACTGGGTCCTTTGGATGCCCAGAACCCTGACGCTATTCATCCTGCGGAAATGGAAGCGTGGGTGCGTAATGGAAGTGTGGAATACCTGGGAGTAACCAATGACGTACGTCCCTATCTGGAACGCTGTTCCTGCGTTGTGTTACCCTCTTACTACATGGAAGGCGTGCCTCGTTCATTGATGGAGGCAGCATCTATGGAACGTCCACTAATCGCTACCGATTCCGTAGGATGCAAAGATGTAGTGCTTGACGGTGTAAACGGGTTGCTCTGCGAGAAGCGAAGCATTGAAAGCCTCGTGGATGCCATGCGGAAAATATTGGAGTTGCCTGCCGAAAAGTTACGCTGTATGGGGAAAAAAGGAAGGGAACTGATTCTGCGTAAGTTTGACGAGAAGATTGTTATCAAGGAGTATGAGACGGCCTTGCACCGCCATCTGAACGGATAAACCATCGTATGCTGAACGTATCTATCGTACTATATTATCCTGATTGGGAACAAGTGATACCGCTTTGTATGGAAATCGGCAAAGCGGAGCAAGTGCGATATATTTACTTGGTAGACAATTCCCCTGCCTCAACCGAGACCAACCTCATGCAATCGGATGCGCCCGACAAGAGGAAAGAAGGGCTTGAGAAAGTGAAATACATCTGGTGTGAAGGCAAGAACCTTGGCTATGGGAAGGCTAACAATATCGCTATCCGCGAGAGTGTCTGGCTCAAGACAAGGTATCATCTTGTGATGAACCCCGATATAAGAGTCACTGCGGATGCGCTGGACAGACTGCACCATTTCATGGACAAAAACCCCACCGTGGGAAGCGTAATGCCAAAGGTAGTCTATCCTGACGGTGAGCTGCAATATCTGTGTAAGCTCCTTCCAACTCCCCTTGACATGATTGGCAGGCGTTTCTTACCTAAGGGATGGACGGCAAAACGTAATGCCCGATACGAGATGCGTTGGAGCGGATATGACAAGATAATGAACGTACCCTATCTGAGCGGCTGCTTCATGTTTCTGCGTACCGAAGCCGTATTACAAGCAAGGCTGTTCGATGAGCGTTACTTTATGTACCCTGAAGATATTGATCTGACACGGACAATCCACCGCAACTGGCTCACATTATATGTGCCCGATATAACTATCATACACCAACACGAAAAAGCCTCTTACAAAAGCCTACGGATGACGTGGGTGCATATCAAGAATATGTGCCGCTATTTCAACAAGTGGGGATGGTTCCGAGATCCGGAACGGGATATGATGAACCGGCTTACCCTTTCCCAATTTGACTCTTCTACAGAGTCATAAGACGGTACGTCAAATATCCTGCGTAAACTATCAGGAGGAATGCCCCTTCCCAGCGTTTGACTTCCTTTTTGCTATTTGTCTGCACAAATACCCATACCAAAAGACATCCCAATGCTACCATCAGGCTATCTACGATAAAACCGTCGTAAGCAGGTAATGTCCGGATGACGCCACTCACACCCAATACAAAGAATACGTTGAAGATATTGCTGCCTAACACATTGCCCAGCGCAATGTCACTATTCTTTCGGGCGGCTGCAACGACCGAGGTAGCCAATTCCGGCAAAGAAGTACCCAACGCTACAATGGTCAAACCAATAATAGCCTCACTCACGCCCAGATCGGTAGCGATTTGCACCGCACACTTCACAATCAACTCACCTCCTACGACAAGACAACACAGGCCAAGCACAATCAGCAGCATGGCTTTCCAAACTGGTTTGGGAGCTATCTTATTCTCTTCCTCCTTCTTCTTACCCTTGAGAATTGTAACCACCATATATATCACAAACATAACAAGCAACACTACCGCTTCCCAACGCCCGATACCTCCCGTCCACGCAAATACCAACACAAGTATTCCCGCCACAGTTGCCATCGGGATATCCAAGATACGCGACGTACGCTGTGATACCACCGGATACACCACGGCCGTCAAACCGAGAATAACGAAGGTATTGATAATATTAGAGCCCAATATATTGGTAATGGCAAGGTCGGTGGAACCATCGGCCACCGATACCATATTGACAACGAACTCAGGCATTGAGGTTCCAAAGGCCACTACTGTCAAGCCTATAACCAAATCGCTGATACCGAAACGCTTTGCCAAGGCAGAAGCACCATCCACGAGCCAGTCCGCACCTTTTACCAGCGCGACAAACCCCACCACAATCAATGCCACTCCTATCCACGGACTGACAGATAGCCATGTATCCAGAAAACCAAACATTGTGTCTCTTTCTTTTCTGCGTTATACATTGAAGAGGAAGTGCATGATATCGCCGTCCTGAACGAGATAATCTTTTCCTTCCACACCCAGTTTTCCGGCGGCACGGCATGCTGCTTCGCCACCGAGAGCAATAAAGTCTTCGTATTTTATCACTTCAGCACGGATAAAACCCTTCTCGAAATCGGTATGTATGACTCCGGCACATTGCGGGGCTTTCCATCCTGCACGGAAGGTCCATGCGCGCACTTCGTCCGAACCTGCCGTAAGGAAGGTGCGAAGATTGAGCAGGGAGTATGCGGCTTTGATAAGACGGTTACAACCCGACTCCTGCAATCCCATTTCCTCCAAGAACATCTGCCGTTCCTCATAGGTTTCCAATTCGGCAATCTCCGATTCGGTTTTGGCGGCAAGCACCAGAACCTGGGCACCCTCATCTTTCACGGCTTCACGGACTTGCTCCACATACTGGTTGCCTGTTGCCGCAGAAGCATCATCCACATTGCAGACATACAGAACAGGCTTGTTGGTGAGCAGGAACATTTCTTTTGCAGCCGCCTCTTCCTCTTTGTTTTCTAACTCCACGGTACGGGCATTGCGACCTGCAGAGAGGGCTTCCTTATAGCGCATCAATACGCCCAGTGCCACTTTCGCCTGCTTGTCTCCTCCTGCCTTTGCCTGTTTCTCTGTTTTCTGGATACGTGCCTCCACCGTCTCCAAATCTTTCAGTTGGAGTTCGGCTTCTATAACTTCTTTATCACGCACAGGATTGACAGTCCCATCCACGTGTACCACATTCCCGTCTTCAAAGCAGCGGAGCACGTGAATGATGGCATCCGTTTCGCGGATATTGGCGAGGAACTTGTTTCCCAATCCTTCTCCCTGACTGGCTCCTTTTACCAGACCGGCGATATCCACAATCTCGACGGTGGTAGGGATAACGCCACGCTCCGGTTTGCAGAGTTCTCCCAATTTGACAAGGCGTTCGTCCGGTACGGTAATGACACCTACGTTCGGCTCAATGGTACAGAACGGAAAATTGGCCGACTGCGCCTTGGCATTACTCAGGCAATTAAACAGGGTGGATTTCCCTACGTTCGGGAGTCCTACTATTCCACATTTCATATCTTTATTCTTCTTCTAAGTCTGTTTGACATTCAAAAAACGTGCAAAGGTAGTAAAAATATCGGATATGTACAAATTTTATTTGCATAATTCGAAGAATAGCATTAACTTTGCAGCGAGTTAGGGAATAAATGCCGTTACAATGCGTATTCTGATAGCGCCGTTGAACTGGGGACTGGGTCATGCCAGCCGTTGTGTACCTTTGGTGAGAAAGTATCTTGCGGAAGGGCATTCGGTTGTGTTAGGAGGAGACGGGGAATCGTTTATCCTGCTGCGCAAGACCTTTCCTACATTGGAATATGTACATTTTCCCGAAATGCACCTGCGGTATAGCAGCGGGAAAAGCCAAACAGGCGCAATGCTACGCAATATGCCCCGTATCCTATTTTCTTTGCTAAAAGACCATCTGCATACAAAATACCTTGCTTCCCACGAACATTTCGACCTGATTATCTCAGACAACCGATTCGGGATGTTTCCCCCCAAGAACCGGACACACAAAGACACCCGCTATGTGTATATCACCCATCAATTGCACATCCCCATGCCCTGCGGATGGGAATGGATGAGCAAGATAGCGGACAAACTGCACAAAACCATTTGGTGCAGGTATGATGAAGTATGGGTGCCGGATTATTCCGATGAAAAGGAGAGTTTGGCAGGGAAATTGAGTCATCCGGCTACGATAAGCGAGAAGGTGCGCTATATCGGTCCGTTGTCACGGATGGAAAAAAGTCAAGAGAGCGTAAGCCAATACGATGTGGTTGCCGTACTATCCGGCATAGAGCCCCAACGGAGTATGTTGGAAGAAGAACTGACAAAGCAATATGCAGGCAAAAGCGAAGAAGTGCTGATAGTACGGGGAAAGACAGGCGAAAGCAATGTGAAGATACACCACGGGAACATTACAAAAATAGCCTATATGAGCGATGGGGAACTTATCCCTATTCTGAACGGCGCGAAAAAGATAATCTGCCGCAGCGGATACTCAAGCATCATGGATTTGGCTCGATTGGGTATGCTTGAGAAAGCCGAACTTATTCCTACGCCCGGACAACCGGAACAGGAATATCTGGCAAGGTATATCCAACAGAAAAAGAATACTAACCGACCGAGCCCTCAAGACTGACTTGCAGGAGTTTCTGCGCTTCGACAGCAAATTCCATCGGTAACTTATCCATTACCTCTTTGGCATAGCCGTTGACAATCAGGCCAACGGCATCTTCCGTGCCAATACCGCGTTGCTGACAGTAGAACAACTGGTCTTCCGAGATTTTGGAAGTGGTAGCTTCATGCTCCACAATGGCTGTGGGATTGGCAATCTGCATGTCAGGGAAGGTATGCGCCCCGCAACGGTCACCCAAAAGAAGGGAATCACACTGGCTATAGTTACGGGCGTTGTCCGCTCCGCTCACCACTTTAACCAATCCGCGATAGGCATTCTGACTATGCCCCGCACTGATACCTTTGCTAATGATATGGGATGTGGTGTTGCGCCCAAGGTGAATCATCTTAGTACCCGTATCCGCCTGCTGGAAATTGTTGGTGACAGCCACCGAGTAAAACTCCGCGGACGAGTTGTCTCCTTTCAAAATACAACTCGGATATTTCCATGTTATGGCAGAACCTGTCTCCACCTGCGTCCAACTGAGGTGCGCATTCTCATAAGTAATGCCGCGCTTGGTAACAAAATTATAGATTCCTCCCTTACCTTCTTTATCTCCCGGATACCAGTTCTGCACAGTGGAATACTTCACTTGCGCATCTTTATGAACCACTATCTCCACAATAGCTGCGTGTAACTGGTTCTCATCGCGCATCGGCGCTGTGCAGCCTTCCAAATAACTAAGATACGCACCTTCGTCCGCGATCAACAATGTGCGCTCAAACTGCCCTGTATTGCCTGCGTTGATGCGGAAATACGTACTCAACTCCATCGGGCAACGAACACCTTGGGGTATATAGACGAAAGAACCGTCGGAAAATACCGCTGAATTGAGGGCCGCGTAAAAGTTATCGGAATACGGAACGACCGAACCCAAATACTTCTGCACCAGTTCCGGATAGGTCTGCACTGCCTCCGAGATAGAACAGAAGATGATTCCCTGTTTGGAAAGGGTTTCGCGGAACGTGGTTTTGACAGAGACCGAATCCATGACAGCATCCACCGCCATATTTCCCGCCAAAGCAGCACGCTCCTCCAAAGGTATTCCCAGTTTATCGAAGGTCTTTTGTATTTCAGGGTCTATTTCCTTGGTCTCATTGCCTTTGTTCCGTTTGGGTGCGGCGTAATAGGAGATAGCCTGAAAATCGATATCAGGAATGGTGAGATGCGCCCATTGGGGCGGTGTCATCGTAAGCCACTTGCGGTAAGCCTTCAGACGAAATTCGAGCAACCATTCAGGCTCGTTTTTTTTCGATGAAATCAAGCGAATGACATCTTCGTTAAGTCCTTTCGGTATAATATCCGTATCGACATCAGTAGTGAAGCCGTACTTGTATTCCTGTGCGATGGTATTTTCGATTTCGTTTTGCATCTTTTACCTGTGCTTTCTCATAGAAAAGAGCCGCCTCTTGGCGGCTCTGAGAGGTACCTAGCAGATTCGAACCGCTGTCCCCGGTTTTG
>JAGCEW010000073.1 GCA_017650465.1 Paludibacteraceae bacterium | reverse complement strand
GCGTATATTGGTAGATGACCTCGAAGGAACGGGTGCCGTACGGCGCACGCGCATTGTCACCCAAATAAAGGAAATCATATTCGGGCAATTCATGGCGGATACTATCAAGGATAGTAAGCCCCCCGTAACCACTGTCAAAAACACCAATCACGGCGCAAAGGTAGTGTTTTTCTATGAAATATGCAAATAATCAACGAAAAGTTGCACTTTTTAGCGGAAAAATTTGGACATTCCGATATTTTTTTGTAACTTTGCGCGCTGATTCGTAAAGTAGGCTTAAAATGTAAAACTAAAAATAAGAGAAAAGTTATGAGATTCAACGTATCAAGTTCTAAACTGTTTGCACAGTTGCAGGCCGTGAGCCGCGTAATCGCTCCGAAGAACAGCCTGCAGATTCTGGAAGGTGTACTGTTCCGCCTGGACGGAACGACCCTGGAGATGACCGCATCGGACGGCGAGACAACCATCCGCACTTCAATGGACGTAGATAATGCCGAGGGTTCTGGCAAGGTGGTATTCGCCTCCAAATTGCTGCTTGACACCCTGAAAGAGTTCCCAGAACAGCCGCTTGCTTTCCAGATTGATGACAACAACTTCGGTCTGAACATCACTTCCGAAAACGGTGTGTACAGTTTCGTGGGCTCCAACGGCAACGAGTATCCCGAAATGCCCCAGCCCGAACAAGGCACAGGCTTCGCGATGCAGGCAAACACCCTGCTGGACGCCATCAACAAGACCATCTTCTGCACGGCTGATGACGAACTCCGTCCTGTAATGAACGGTATCTTCTTCGACCTGCAGGCCGATCATCTGGCAATGGTAGCCACTGATGCACACCGCCTAGTGCGCTATATCAACAAATCCATCACCACTGCCACTCCAATGGGCTTTATCCTGCCCAAGAAACCCGCCACGCTGCTGAAAAACGTGCTGGGCAAAGAGCAAGGTAATGTGGAAATCCGTTGCGGCGAAAAGAACGTACGCTTCGCATTCGGCAGAACCGAGATTGTATGCCGTCAGATTGAAGGCCGCTTCCCGAACTATGACGCCGTTATTCCGCAAAACAACTCCAACGTAGTGACCGTTGACCGCCAGACCATCATCAACGCGTGCAAACGTGTGAGCGTGTTTGCCAACACCAGCACCAGTCTGCTGAAACTGGCCGTTGAGGACAACCGCATGAATATCTCCGCACAAGACATCGACTTCTCGACCAGTGCGGATGAGACCATCGCCTGCTCATACACAGGCATCCCGATGGCAATCGGTTTCAAGGCTCCATTCCTGATTGAGATACTGAGCGTGGTAACCAGCGACGACGTAATGCTGAAACTGGCTGACCCTGCCCGTGCCGGACTGATTCTTCCGACTGAAGACGAAGAGAACGAAAGCTTGTTGATGCTGTTAATGCCGATGCTGCTGTCAGAATAAAACCAAAGACGGCATAACCAACACCCGACAAGGCAATGAAACTGAAACTGACAAGGCCGCTGGTGTGCTTTGACTTGGAGACAACAGGCCTGAATATCGGTACGGACCGAGTGGTGGAACTGAGTTATTACAAAGTCTATCCAAACGGTTCGTCCGAGTCGAAGACCTATCGTATCAAGCCGACAATGATGAGCGGTGCCGAGGAAGTGCAGATGCATATTCCCGAAGAAGCCGCTTCGGTACACGGTATCCATGACGAGGATGTGAAAGACTGTCCGACCTTCAAGGAGATAGCCCATGAAGTGGCAGACGTGCTGCGCGATGCCGACCTAGCGGGATACAACAGCAACCATTTCGATGTACCCCTGCTGGCAGAAGAACTGATGCGCGCCGGTATAGACATCGACCTGAAACGGAAAGCGATGGTGGACGCCTTCACCATCTTCCAGAGGCACGAGCCGCGCAACCTGACTGCCGCATACAAGTTCTATTGCGGCAAAAACCTGGAGGATGCCCACTCAGCGGATGCGGATACCAAAGCCGCATACGAAGTGCTGATGGCCCAACTGGAACGCTATGACGACCTGCCCGATACGGTGGAAGCACTGTCGGATTATGTGCAGGACGGACGCAACTATGCAGATTTCGCAGGGCGTGTAGGTTATGACCAAACCGGAGCAGAAGTGTTTAATTTCGGCAAATACAGAGGAATGCGTGTAAAGGATGTGCTGAGCCGCGACCCCGGTTACTACGGATGGCTGATGAACAGCGATTTCCCGCAGTACACGAAGAACGTGTTCACCCGTGTTTACCTGAGTTTACGCAACCACTAAATGAAAGATTACCGACAACTGACAACCGCCGAACGCGAGCAACTCGAACGCCAAGGCTGCCGAGCAGACAATTGGCAGAACGTGCTGGTGAAAGACGGTTTCAACCCTGCATACGTGAGCGACGCCCGCTTTTCCGGAACGGTGAAGATGGGCGTGTTTGCACGCGAGATAGAAGTGCCCGGCGGCTTGAAATTCCATTCCGGCATCTATCGCGCCACCCTGCATAACGTGGAAGTGGGCGATGACTGCTACCTATGCAATATTCACAACTACATCGCTAACTATCGCATCGGACATGACACGTGCATCGAGAACGTGAACGCTATTCTGGTGGACGGACGCTCCACCTTCGGTAACGGCATTCGCGTGCCGGTGATGAACGAAGGAGGTGGCAGAGAGATTCCTATTTTCGACCATCTGTCCGCATCGCTGGCATATATTCTGACCCTATACCGCCATCGTCCGAAGATGATAGAGACGGTGGACCGCTTGATAGATTCTTACGCCGAAGCGCAAGCCGATGAGACAGGCGATATCGGCGACCATGTGCGCATTCTGAACGTGGGCAGTATCAAAAACGTGCGTATTGGAAGTTGGGCACAGATAACGGGCGTATCCCGCCTGAAGAACGGAACCATCATGTCGAACGAGCACGCGCCTGTAAAACTTGGATCCGGCGTCAAATGCGCCGAGTTCATCATATCATCGGGCGTGGAGATAGGCGATTCGACGATTGTGGACAAATGTTTTGTCGGGCAAGGCTGTATCTTCGACAAGCACTATTCGGCAGGCGAGTCACTCTTCTTTGCCAACTGCCAGGGTATGCACGGAGAAGCCGCTGCAATCTTTGCCGGACCCTACACGGTCACGCACCATAAGTCCACACTGCTCATTGCCGGTATGTTCTCATTCCTGAACGCCGGTTCGGGTAGCAACCAGTCGAACCACATGTACAAACTGGGACCAATCCACCAAGGTATCGCCGAGCGCGGGTCAAAAACGACATCCGACTCCTACCTGCTTTGGCCCAGCAAAGTGGGAGCATTCAGCCTGGTGATGGGGCGCCACACAAGCCATGCCGACACAAGCGACATGCCGTTCTCATACTTGATAGAGAACAATTCCGAGACTTTCCTCGTACCGGGTGCCAACCTGCGTACCGTCGGAACCATCCGTGACGCGCAGAAATGGCCCAAACGAGACCTGCGTAAAGACCCTGAAATAATCGACCAAATCAACTATAACCTGCTGTCCCCTTACACCGTACAAAAGATGTGGCGCGGACGAGAGATTCTGCAGGAGATACAGCAGATAAGCGGCACGAACACGGAAGTCTATGGTTATCACAACTGCAAAATCCGCAACTCGTCGCTGCGTCATGGTATCCGTCTGTACGAAACAGGTATCATCAAGTTCCTCGGCAACTCACTCATCTCTCGTTTGGAGAATGCTTCGTTCACATCCATCGAGGACATACGCCGCATCCTCAAACCCGACACAGAGAAAGGTCAGGGCGAGTGGATAGACATGGCGGGGCTGATTGCTCCGCGTATGGAAGTACAACGGTTGCTTGACCGCGTGGAAGAAGGAAAAGAAACGCTCCAATCCATCCAACAAGCCTTTGTCGAGATGCACCGAAACTACTATACTTACGAATGGACCTGGGCACTCGGCAAACTAGAGAAATGGTGGGGCTGCAAAGCGGACGAAGTCACCAAAGAGCAACTCTGCCGAACCATCGACGAGTGGCAGGAGGCTGTCGTTCGTCTAGACAGAATGGTGTACGAGGACGCACGCAAAGAGTTTGACCTCAACAGCCAAACGGGATTCGGAGTAGACGGAGACGCCAGCGAACGGCAAGCTGACTTCGAGTCGGTACGAGGCAACTTCGAAAGCAACTCCTTCGTGAAAGCCGTGCTGGAACACATACAGCGCAAAACGGCATTGGGCGAAAAAATGCTGCAAAGAATACAGAGCATCAACTAAGTGGAAGGCAAAATCACCATATTAGGCTGCGGGTCGGCACTTCCGACCTTTCAGAACAGTCCGGCGGGACAAATACTCAACCTCTCGGACAAAGCCTTTCTGATTGACTGCGGAGAAGGTACGCAACTCAAAATGCGCCAACTCGGCATCAAAACAGCACGGCTTTACAACATCTTCATCAGCCATCTGCACGGCGATCATTGCTTCGGACTAATCGGGCTGCTCACCACCTTCGATATGATGGGACGAACACAACCTTTGCACATCTATGCACACCCAGACCTCGAAAAACTGATGCGGCCGCTGATGGAGTACCATCTGCAAAACATGAAATACGAGGTACTTTTCCACGCTATCAACCCGCGCAAACGCGAAACCATCTTCGAGGACAGAACGGTAAGTGTGGAGACAATCCCCTTGAAACACAAAGTGCCTTGCTGTGGTTTCCTATTCTTGGAGCATCATAGACGGAAAAATGCAGAAACGGGCGAGTTCTATATCGAAACGCGCAAACGTTATGCCTACTGTTCGGACACAATGTACCGCGAACAAATAACGGAACAGATCGAAGGAGTCGACCTCTTGTTCCACGAAACGACGTTTACCGAAAAGTGGGCAGACCGATGCAAACCAACGATGCACTCCACAGCGCGGCAAGCAGCTTTGATAGCACAAAAGGCGAAAGTCGCTAAACTGCTCATCGGGCATTTCTCGTCAAGAGAAGACGATCACGGAATCTTCCTCAAAGAAGCACAAACCGTCTTCCTAAACACGATTCTTGCAGAAGAAAAAATGACCCTGGAATTCTGACGTCAGCCTCCTGTTTGCCTCGAACAAGCCTGCGACTCTCAATGTATGCTCAATGGATGCTCAATGGATGCTCAAGCCGACGTTAAGCATAGAATAAGGTAAGAAAAACGAAACAAAATAGTGTCTTAAAGTGGCCAAATCAACTGTTCAATATATCTGTCAATCTTGCGGAGCAAAAGTCCCGCAGATGTTAGGGCGTTGCCCCGTCTGTGGTGAATGGGGCTCCATAACAGAAGAAACCGTTCAGCCGGCGAAAGCAAGCCGCGTGGCCGCCCGTAGCGGACAAACCCAAGCCGTACGTCTGCAGGAAGTGACAGCACAAGCCGAACCACGCATCGATATGCGTTCGGAAGAACTGAACCGCGTCTTAGGCGGAGGATTAGTACCCGGAAGTATCGTCTTGCTCGGAGGTGAACCGGGTATCGGTAAATCCACGCTCGCCCTGCAAGTACTGATGCAAATGGGAGAGCGAAAAACCCTCTACGCAAGCGGAGAAGAATCCATCCACCAACTGAAACTTCGCGCTGAACGACTCGCTGGGAATCCCGAAAACCTCTATATCGTGGCAGAGACTTCGCTGGAACGCATTCTGCAACAAGCCGATGAGATCGCGCCCGACATTGTGGTGGTGGACTCCATCCAGACCATCGGAACCGAAGCCATCGAAGCCGGAATAGGCAGTCTCAGTCAAGTCAGGGAGTGCGCAGCACGTATCCTGCAATATGCCAAGGAAAAGAATGTTCCATTTATCATCGTAGGACATATCACGAAGGAAGGCTCTTTGGCAGGACCGAAAGTGTTGGAGCATATTGTGGATACAGTGATGCAGTTTGAAGGAGACCAGCATTATATGTACCGCATCCTACGTGCGCAGAAAAACCGTTTCGGCTCTACCAGCGAACTGGGTATCTTTGAGATGCGACAGGACGGACTAAGGGAAGTGACCAATCCCTCCGAACTCCTCCTTTCCTCCAACCACGAAGGCCTAAGCGGTATCGCCATTGCGGCCGCAGTAGAGGGTGTCCGTCCGTTATTGATAGAAGTACAGGCCTTAGTCAGCAGCGCCGCATACGGCACACCACAACGCTCCTCCACCGGATTTGACGGACGAAGACTGAATATGCTTTTGGCTGTCTTAGAGAAACGTGTAGGATTTAAATTGCTGCAGAAAGATGTGTTCCTCAATATAGCAGGCGGAATCCGCGTGAATGACCCGGCTATTGATTTGGCAGTCTTGGCGGCAGTGCTTTCGTCCAATATGGATATGGCGTTAGACCGCGAAACAGCCCTTGCCGGAGAAGTGGGTTTGGCGGGTGAAATTCGTCCCGTAAGCCGCTTGGACCAGCGTATTCAGGAAGCACAAAAACTGGGATTTAGACGTATAATCGTTCCTTTCGGACAGCAGTTCGCACCCGCAAAGGGCATCAAAGTAATTACGGTTAAGAAAGTAGCCGATGCGTTCCGACTGCTGTTCTCTCAACATCATGAAACGGAAACTGACTCTATTAGCACCCGCTCATGACATAGAAGTGGCAAAAGCCGCTATTCAGGCAGGAGCAGACGCAGTCTATATTGGAGCACCACGCTTTGGCGCAAGACAAGCTGCAGGAAATAGTGTTGAGTCTATCCGACAACTCGTGGACTACGCACGTCCGTATGGCGTGCAGATTATTGTTACACTTAACACCCTTTTAACCGACCAAGAACGAAAAGAAGCCGTCACTCTGGCGTGGCAATTATACGAAGCAGGCGTCAGCGCCTTGATCATTCAGGACATGAATCTCCTTCTTGAAGATCTTCCCCCACTCCGTCTCCACGCTTCCACGCAATGCGACAACAGAACGCCCGAACAAGTCAAACACTTGGAAGAATTAGGCTTTAAGCGCGTCGTACTGGCACGAGAACTGGGACTGAAAGAGATACGCGCCATCCGAGAAAAGACATCTGTGGAATTAGAGGCTTTTGTACACGGAGCTTTATGTGTCAGTTATTCCGGACGATGCTATCTCAGCGAAGTACTAATGAACCGTTCCGCCAATCGCGGCTGCTGTGCACAGATGTGCCGGCAACGTTACGACCTATTAGATGCCAATATGCAAGAAGTGCGAGACAATAACGGAAGACCTATTCACCAACGTTATCTGCTTTCACTGCAGGATATGGATCGCAGCCTTTATCTCAAGGATTTGATAGAAGCAGGTGTTACCACCTTCAAGATAGAAGGACGCTTGAAGGACAAAGAATACGTTACCAACATCGTTGCATACTACAGGCAGAAACTGGATAACCTGATGCCCTCTTTGGACGCAGAGCCCGCCTCCGAAGCGAGTGTGTATAACTATGGTTTTGTGCCCAATCCGGAAAAGACGTTCCACCGTGGTGGTATCACATACTTTCTCAACGAGCGTGAGCAGTCCATGACATCTTGGGAATCCCCTAAATCCACAGGAGAGTTTATCGGTACCGTACGCAAAGTCGGACATAATGAGTTGCATTTGAATTTGCAACCGGATGTAAGATTACATAATGGTGACGGTTTGTGTTTTGAAGACAAAGGCTTTGCCGTAAACAAAGTGAATGGAGACATTGTGGTTCCCAACCAAATGCCGGACTTGCGCGTAGGGGCACGAATATTTAGGAATAAGGATACGGAATTTGAACGTTCCATTTGGGCTGAACGCCGCATACCACTTACTTTGGGCATACAGGAGACAGAAACAGGTTTCCTTCTTTGGGCGAAAACGACAAGCAGACGTTCGGAATATGCAGTAGATGCCCCGCATGAACCGGCAAAAAATGAAGAACGGGCGTTACAGACACTTCAGGAACAATTGTCCAAGTTGGGGGACACACCATATATCGCCCAAAATGTAAAGATAAAAACTCCACCCTATTTCATACCTATCAGCCAAATTAACCAATGGAGACGAGACCTGATAATGCGCCTTTGATGACATGCCGTTACTGCATCTTGCATGAGATGGGGCATTGCCGAAAAGTCAGTCCGCTTCGGGAAAGCGAACCGCGTTACTTGCGTCTGGCAAACGGAACCTTATTACGCTTGGAGTTTGATTGCAAAGAGTGCCAAATGCTTATTTGGGAAGCAGACGCTGTGCCAGCGTATAAATAACGATTCCTGCTGTTACACTGACATTAAGAGAATGCTTGGTGCCGTATTGCGGTATCTCTATACAACCATCGGAGGCATCCACCACTTCCTGTTGTACACCAAAAACTTCGTGACCAAGAACAATCGCAACCTTATCGGGCAAGCCTCCCGCAACTGTTTCCAACGTACGGCTTTGGTGAGCTTGTTCCACCGCATACACAGTGTATCCCTCTTCTTTCAGGGCATGAACGGCATCTAATGTATTCTTGAAATAGCGCCAATTCACCGTATCTTCTGCACCAAGTGCGGTCTTATGGATTTCCTGATTGGGAGGACAACAGCAGATACCGCACAACAACACTTCGCGCAAGCGGAATGCATCGGCAGTGCGGAATACCGCACCCACATTGTGCTGGCTACGCACATTGTCCAATATGACAACCATTGGCAGTTTCTCTGCCTTGCGAAACTCTTCCGCCGAAAGACGGTGCATCTCATCTATGGTCAGTTTCTTCATTTGAAAGGCGTTGTTTATGCAATTCCTCCACTTTCCGAAGTTCTTCCATCCGCTTCTGCTCCAATTCCTCTTGCCTTTTCTGTTCGTCTAACAAGTTCTGCAACAGACGCTCTTCACGGTCAAGATGTCCTGCCCAATATTCCATATCAGGCTGCCAGACCCAACTACCGTTACGGCCGGTAAGAGGGAGCGATACCATCGATAAGTTGTCGTTGATGGACACGAGGCGTTGATATACCCAAATGCGTTCTTCGGTTTGGGGAATGCTTTTCTCATCCTGCAAAGTATCTATACGATTCTGCACTTCCGTCATAGCCTTATTCCAGTTCTTGCGTACAAAATCGCGAAGCGAATAAGCCTCTTCATAGATACTAAGCGATAAAGTCGCCGAATCCAACGCCTCAAGGTACTGATGCTTCATCGCAAGTTTCTGGGCCAACAGCAAACGGCGGGAAATATCTTTTTGTTCCTGTGCGGTATAGTAAGTGGTTCCCGCCGCATAGAAGGAGATAAAGCAAAAAATAAGTGTAAAGATCTGTTTCATAAGTTAGAAGGTATATTAAGTTGAAGTATTTTATTTTCAAGGTCTAATCTCAATATCAGTTCCTCGTGCAAAGGGACGAGGCTTCCGCGGTCGGTCGTTCCCAATGTATTAAGGGTCGATTCATCTACGGCAACCAGTGCGCCGAGCGAGGTCTCATCTTCAGCCAGGACTTGACAACCTATAAGGTCTTGCCACGTCAGCAATTCCTCACCCTCTGTATCTTCTGCCTGACAGGTATCCTTCTTCAGCATACGTGCTTCCGACCCCACAAGAGAAAGTGCCTTTTCTTCACTGTCAATGCCTGCCAGTTGGAACACAATGCTATCTGCGCCTTTGCCTCTCCAGTCCGTAACACGGAACGGCACAAGAATGTTATCTATCTGCAAAATCAAGAATGTGGGGTCTGCGTCTTCCCAACAGCTGTTCTGCATCACACATTGCAATTCCCCTTGCCTTCCGTGCGTTCGGGTAATGGTACCAATTACTATGGTTTCATTTGATGTAATCATACTTAATTGCGGACAGAAAGGATGAAGTTGCTATAGCGTATCTGGAACGGACGCAGGGGTTGTTTCGTTATACCTTTGGTGGGAGTAGCATAGCCCAGTGCCAGATTGAATTCTTCCCCACACTTGGGACATATCGCGTATTGACCGTCCACTTCTACCGGCATCGTCTTATCCAAACAATGAGGACAACAAAGGTCACAGGCGTGAAACTCGTTATAGATATCACACCACACCAACATCCCCGCGTACCCAACGTAAGAGCCTTCTCTACGAGGAACATCAATTGTTTCATTCAAAAAGGTATGACGCAAATAGTAGTCCCGATAAAGAGAGATGGTCATTGTTTGAAAACCTCCTTCGGCGACAAACCGAGTAGCATAAGGATACTGCAACAGGTTCATTTCCATCTGCACAGGGTAAGAGGGAACATCGTTCTTGTACCGTTTGCAGGAACCTAACACAAAGGCTACCAATACGGTCAACAGCAACAATATGGCCTTTACGCTACGCATCAGTACTAATAAACATCCAATAGTTCCACCTCAAAGATAAGAGTGGAATAAGGCGGTACGTTGATTTCTATTCCCTGGTTGGCCTGTGCGGAACTTCCATAGCCCAAGTTATAAGGAATATAGAAGGTGTATATGCCCGATTTGTTCATCTTTTTCAGTCCTTCCTGCATACCATAGATGAGAGAAGAAACTTCCGAAGTGATTGTGCACTGTTCCTGAAACACATGCCCTGTTATAAGGCGACCGCTGATATTTATTTGCACTGTTTTAAGGTCATCGGGTTTGGTTCCCGGGTGGCCCTGACGGATGACTTTGTATTGCAGACCGGTCGGGGTGACGATTACCCCATCTTTCGTGCCATTATTGGCAAGCCAGACGGTGTTTTGTGTTTTCCAATCAATCCAGTTGTCTTTTTTGCACCCCGGCAACAAAAGTAGTAACGCAACTGCAAAGATGTAAGTGGTGATATGTTTCATAGTATATGTTTGTATCAATATTCTTCTTTTTCTTTCTTGTCAAGATACCGTCGAGATACCGTCGAGATACCGTAATTAACCTCATTCTTTTCTCATTCTCTTCTGCCCCTTATTGTGCCAGCCAGAGTGAGGGATTGAGAAGCGTGCGATCCTGATAGATTTGGAAATAGAGTTCCGTCTTATTATCCTGATCTTTATCACTGAGGATTTTCCCTATCTTCTGTTTGGCTTTCACTTTGTCGCCTTGCTTCACGTGCAATTGCGTGAGGTTACTATATACGGTGCGATAGTTACCGTGTTGCACGATCACAGCGTAAGTATTTCCCAACACGATACAACTGCTCACTTCTCCATCAAACACAGCACGTGCATCACTACCGGCAGTGGTCTGGATGTAAATACCTTTGTTGTTGATAGTAACGTGTTCATAGACAGGGTGCTGATGCGTACCGAAATAGCCACTGATAAATCCTTTTTCCACCGGCCAAGGGAGACGCCCCTTATTGGCCTCAAACCCTCCTGCCAACAGTTTCTGCTCCTTGGTCAAAGTAGATTTGGTGGCAGTCTGTTTCTTAATCATCTGCTCTATTTTGGCATTGAGTTGGTCTATCTTCTTCTGCTGTTGCTTGAGTTTTGCTGCAAGGTTTTTCTCCTTTTTCTTCAACTCTTTCAGCATAGTTTGCTGCTTGCGCTCATCGCGTGCCAATTTCTCCTTTTCGCTTTTCTGCTTATTAAGCGCTTCGGCACGTTCACCTCGTTTTTGCATCAACAGGTCGTTCTGGATATTGATTTCTGTCTGTGTCTCTTTCATTTCCGCCACTTGTGTTTTACGATAGTCAGTAAAGACTTTCATATAATAAACACGATGAAAGAGTTGTTGGAAGTTTTCAGCGGAACACAGGAATAGCAGGGGCGATTGTTTAAGTGATGCGTAATGCGTTTCCCGTATCAGCGTGGCGTAGTCCTTGCGCAACTGCTCCATCTTGGTCTCCAGTTCCTGACTTTGACGAGTAAGCGTGGCAATATTTTGGTCAAGCGAATTGATTTCACTATTGATACTGTTAATCAGTTTCTTGCGTTCGCGAATACTATTATTGAGGATGTTTAACTTGTTTACGGTTGCTTTCTCGTTCTTCTTTGTCTCGTTCAGCATCTTATCCGTTTCCGCCAGTTGTTTCTGGATAGCAGCTTGCTGTTTCTGCAAGTCTTTGACGCTTTGTGCAGACAAGGGCAAAAGCATCAAAAGGAGTAATATGGCGCTTATTATTCGTTTCATCGGTTCAACATTTGGTCTATGTCTTGGGCGGAGAGCATCTGATAGCCTTCTGTCCTTTCCGGACGGAGTCGCAAGGGTTGATCCAAATCAATACGGGGATACGTAATAGTGATATCCACTTTGTGCCCTTTCATCTCCAATTGTGTTTGTATCTGCTGCTGATTGTTTTTCAGGTGCGCACCCGTTACTATACCTTCAATCTCTTTGTATCGAATCTTGCGTCCGGCCAATTGGGTGAGCAAGTCATATCCCACACGCGCAAAGCGCTTACCGGTTCTGTCTATGATGGTCACACTGTCTTGCATAGCCCGCACTTGTACCATCTCAATACCGGCAATAGGCTGCACACTGATCACACAAGCGGAATCTACCACCGCTTGCATTCCCAAACGTAGCGTATAAGCATCGCTACCTGTTTGAAGCTTGATACTTGCGTTTTTCACTTCCACGGTGTGCCGATGAGTAACAGGAACTTTCTTCGTCACAGCACAGCTGCAGAGCAAAAGACTTAGAAATATGTATATCGCTTTCTTCATTTCTTCCCTTTCATGATGATGTCGTAGTGCTGCTGCACTTCCGGTTCTTGCTGCTCACCGAGTTTGTTGACAGCCTGTTGGATGTATAGTTTTGCCAGCGTTTGTTCTCCTTGCAGATAGAGTATCCATGCATACGTATCCAGATAGACCGGATTATTCGGTTCGCTTTGCAGAGTCCGCCGGCTGAGCGCTTCGGCTTCTTTCAGGTCGCCTTTATGGGTTGCAAGGAGATAAGCATAGTTGTTCAGCACCATCGTATTGTACGGGTCGGCGGCTATCAACTGACGATAAGCAGCAATCTTATCCTTGATCTTCGCTTTGGGCATGAACTCGTAGAGTTGCACTTTCAGCCGCAAGAATTGCACATTCTCCGGATCGGTTGCCAAGTAATCATCTATAGACTGCATCGCACGGTCCACATCATTCTTCATCGAATAGATATAATATCGGGTAATGGCACTCATATAGTCATATCCGTTCTGTTTGTCCAACTCATCCTGTGCCCAAAGTGCTTTGTCCGGCAGACGCTGGTGCATGTAGCAGTCGCGTAGCCGTTGCCATATCTTCTCGTTCTTCGGGTCATTGGCTTGGGAGCGCTCATAGAAAGCCAACGCTACATCCTCTTTGTGCATCCCGATGAAGAAATCGCCCAAATACTGGTTCACCATCGCATCGTTTGGATTGAGTTTATAGCAGAACTGCATCAACTCAAAACTCTTTTGATATTCCCCTTCTTCAAACAGTTTCTGGGCGGGATAGAAATAGTACAGGAAACGCTGGTCCTCCTCCACCGTTCGGGCGGGAGTCATCACAAACTTGGGCGATTTGCAACCGCTCAGCATAAGACTCATGAGCCCGACAAGCACTATGACTGCTCTTTTCCTCACCTTCGTTTTTCCGTGTTCTTATTGTCGTCCTGAATGTCCGAATCCGCCTTCGCCGCGTTCGGTCGCACCGAGCACATCTACTTCCGTCAGTTCGGCTTGCTCCACGCGGGCGATTACCATCTGTGCAATGCGTTCATCCGGTTCTATCGTCTGTGCTTCCTGACTGAGGTTGATAAGAATAACCCCTATTTCACCGCGATAATCGGCATCAATCGTACCGGGACTGTTCAGCACGGTCAGTCCGCGTTTCAATGCCAAACCGCTACGAGGCCGTACTTGCGCTTCGTAGCCTTCCGGAAGTTCCATATACAACCCTGTCGGAATGAGGCGTCGTTCCATCGGCTGCAATGTCACAGGCGCATCGATAGAGCAACGCAAATCCAATCCCGCCGCTTGCCTACTCTCGTATTTAGGGAGCGGATTACCGCCCTTATTAACTATTTTGACTTGTATCTTTTCCATCATTAGAATCGTTTTTCTACCAGCACACGCAGACCGTCTTCCACAATGCGGATATGGACAGTCTGAGGCATTTCCACAGGATCGCCGTCTATATGAAATGGCGAGACCTGTTCGCGGTATAGGATCACATCCTTGGCGCGCAAGGTGTCCATAAAGAGGCTCTTGTCAATGGACTTGGTGAACAGACGCAGCGCCAGACTAGGTGCTGCGAGCAAGGCATTGCTGCTCATCATACAGATATCCATTTTGCCGTCTTGTATACTGGCTTTGGGAGCGATGAAGGCATCGTTTCCCCACTGGTTGGCATTGGCAAAGGTGAGGAGGAACGCTTTGTGCTCAAAGAGCAGTTTATCCCCTTCGGTGATACGATAAGTCTCTGATTTGTAAGTTAGCGCGTCTTGTATCACTTTCTTGAAATAGGTCTGGAAGCCCCGTGTGCCGGCTTGTGCAAACCGGTCGGCAATCAAGGCATCAAAGCCTGTCCCGCAAGTAGTGACAAACACGTGATCTTCGGCCAGACCGTAATCGGCTTTGATCACTTCCGAGCGGTTCAGCATCTCGATGGCGCGTTGGGTGCGCAGCGGGATACCTATATGTCGGGCAAATCCGTTGCCGCTACCCATAGGAATAATACCGAGTGCTGTCTCGGTGTCCCTCAGACCGCTTGCCACTTCATTCACCGTGCCGTCACCCCCCACTGCCACGACGGCATCAAAGCCCATGCGTGCGTATTGGCGCGCCAATTCGGTGGCATGACCGGCACGCTCTGTGAAGACGATGTTTGCCAACCACTGCTCTTTGTCCAGCAGTTGTTCGATTGTTTTGGGCAGTTTGCGCTTGTTCTGTGTACCCGAAATCGGGTTGATAATAAAGGCAATATTCTTCATTTTCTCTATTTCTCTAAATGCGGCTGCAAAGATACTACTTTTTTTCTATATACGCAAATAAATCCGCAAAAAACGTCCTTATTCTCCTCGCAGCGCTTGTGCTTTGTCTTCCATCAGCAACATTTCGTCACGCAGCATCGCTGCATTGTCGAAATCCAATGCCTTGGCGGCGGCGAGCATGGCTTTGCGTTTTTCCTGGATGGCTTTTTCCAAGTCTTTCAGGCTCAGCTTTTGCCATGCGGCGTTTTTCCAACTTGTGCGGATTGTCTCTTCCAGTTTCTTCTTCTCTTCCTCCGCGTTGTGATACAGAGATGCCAACGGACTGTTTTCCATGCGTTTACGCACGGCGGTGGGGGTGATGCCGTGTGCTTTGTTGTAGGCTTGCTGTTTCTCCCGCCGGCGGTTGGTCTCGTTGATGGTTCGCTGCATCGAATCGGTTATCTTGTCTCCGTACAGGATAGCATAGCCGTCCACATGGCGTGCAGCGCGGCCTATGGTCTGTGTCAGCGAACGATAGTTACGAAGGAATCCTTCTTTGTCCGCATCTAATATGGCAACGAGGCTCACTTCCGGCAAATCCAGTCCTTCGCGCAGCAGGTTTACGCCCACCAGCACATCATAAAGGCCTTTACGCAGGTCTTCCATGATTTTCACGCGTTCTATCGTGTCTATATCCGAATGGATATAGGCGGAACGGATTCCGTATTGGCGCAGGTATTCGTCCATTTCTTCCGCCATGCGTTTGGTCAGAGTAGTCACCAGCACGCGCTGGTCTTTTTCCACGCGCTTCTGAATCTCTTCCATCAAATCGTCCACCTGGTTCTTTGTCGGACGCACGTCTATTATCGGGTCCAGCAGACCAGTCGGGCGTATCACTTGGTCCACCACAATACCTTCGCTTTTCTCCAACTCATAATCGGCGGGAGTGGCACTCAGGTAGATGATGTTTCCCTGACTTGTTTTCTCCTCCCACTCGGCAAAGGTCAGGGGTCGGTTGTCTCTCGCTGCGGGAAGACGGAATCCGTAGCGCACCAAGTTCTCTTTTCGTGCTCGGTCTCCTCCGTACATCGCATGTATCTGCGGCACCGTAACGTGACTCTCGTCCACTACTACAAGCAAGTCTTTCGGGAAGTAATCCAGCAAGCAGTATGGCGGTGTACCTTCTGCACGGCCGTCAAAATAACGGCTGTAGTTCTCCACACCGGAGCAATAGCCCAACTCCTGTATCATCTCCAAGTCGTATTTCACACGCTCTTCGATGCGCTTGGCATACAGTTCTTCGCCTTGTTCGATGAAATACGCCACTTGTTTGGCGAGGTCGCTTTTGATGAGTCCTATTGCCTGTTCGATGCGTTCGGGAGCCGTACAGAAAATTGTAGCGGGATAGATGTTGATATGATCCAATTCTTCCTCACGATGTCCCTCACCGATACCGTGTTCGAACAGCACAATACGTTCCACTTCATCGCCCCAAAATTCCACGCGTACCACTTGATCAACGTACGCAAGGCTGATATCCACCGTATCACCTCGCACGCGGAAACGGCCGCGTTGCAGGTCCATGTCGTTGCGGATATACTGGGCATCCACCAGTTCGCGCAACAAGGTATCCATCGGCTTTTTCCGGCCTTGTTCTATGGTCAGACAGGTGGCACTGAAATCCTGCGGACTGCCGATGCCGTACAGACAACTCACCGACGACACCACCACCACATCTCTTCTGCCGGACAACAAAGCTGCTGTCGCACTCAAGCGAAGGCGGTCGATCTCCTCATTGATACTCAGGTCTTTTTCTATATAGGTGTCCGTGGACGGGATATAGGCTTCCGGCTGGTAGTAGTCGTAGTAACTCACAAAGTACTCCACCGCGTTATTGGGGAAGAAACCTTTCATCTCCGCATAGAGTTGGGCGGCAAGCGTCTTGTTGTGACTGAGGATAAGCGTTGGACGGTTCAGTTGAGCAATCACATTGGCTATGGTGAATGTTTTTCCGGAACCCGTTACGCCCAACAATGTCTGGGCGGGCGCACCATTTCGCACGCCGTCCACCAAGGTTTGGATAGCTTCGGGTTGATCACCTGTCGGCTTGTAGTCTGATATCAGTTCAAATTGATCCCGCATTTTTCTATTTGCTCAATTCGACTGCAAAGGTAGTGCTTTTTGGGGAGATATGCAAGTAAAAGCGTAAAAAAAGCGAATTTTTGCGCTTTTAATAGTCGAAAGACAGATGGTCTCACGGTTGATGTGTCTATGATCTTCCGCTTTGGTTTCCCATATCCTGTGTTAATGCTGTGTTAATCCTGTGTTAATCTTGTGTTAATGCTGTGTTAATCCTGTGTTGAAAGACTGGTAGTTGGCTATAGCTCTATTTTTTACAGCGCTAAAAAACAGTCTCCCTTTTTGAGGAAACTGTTGGTACCCAGGGCCGGGGTCGAACCGGCACGGATTGCTCCACTGGTGTTTGAGACCAGCGCGTCTACCGATTCCGCCACCTGGGCATTTTGTGAAAAGCGGGTGCAAAGGTACTGCTTTTTTACGATATGACCAAATTTTTAGTGCACTTTTTTAGAAAAAAAGCACAAAAAGGCTATTTTTTCCTTTAATTGGTCCAAGTTTGGTAGGGATGTTGGGAGAGATAGGAGTTGAAATAGCGGGCATCGAACGTCACTTCTTCGCCTAAGAAAGAGGGCTTTGGGTAGGTCTGTTGTTCGCTCTGCAATTCGATTTCTGCCATAACAAGTCCTTCGTTCACGCCGTGAAACTCGTCCACTTCACAGACCAAGTCACCTTCCATAGGCACGAGCCATCGCGTTTTCTCCACTTTACCGGGCAAGGCTAAGGCAAGGAGTTGTTCGGCTTCTTCGGGTGCGATCTCTTTCTCGAACTCATAGCGGGAGAAAGAGCCTTTTATGGCTTTCGACTTGATGGTAAGGAACCCTTTGTCGTCCCATATCCTTACGCGTACCGAACACCGTTCGTTCAGCGTCAGGTATCCCTGACAAATGCGGACACTACGCGTGGCAAGCGTCTTGTAACTGTCGTTCGTGACGAGGAACTTGCGCTCTATTTCGATGTTGGGAGAAGACATATACCGAGACTGTTTAACTATTAACTGCCGATGAAGGCTGATGTTGCGGACGGAGAAGGTCGTTAATGGTCTTCACGGGATTGAAGGTAGAAATAGGCACCTCGACAAAGATGGTGTTCCAACGCGCCATCGCTCCGTTCCACAGCCCCGGCAGTTCCAAGGCACGCAGAGGTTTGCCATCTTTAGATTTGTCGGAGATAAACGCCGTAAGGGGGTCGACAAACCGGGTAAGGTCGTACGGCTTGCCCTCTATATCACGGGGTGCACAAACAAGGTCAACGGGATTAAAGTGTGTGGACTTGGCCATTAGGGATGGGTCAGCAATCTGACTGGACTCCAGAATCTGGTACGATGTAGAACCGTCCGCCTCACGCACCAGGAAAGGTCCGCCGCCGGGTTCACCGACATTCTTCACGACTCCGCAGACACGGATAGGGCGGCTGAGGCGTTCCCGCTCTTCGTCCGAGATAGAAGGTCGAGCCAGTAGAGAGAAAACACGCTGTTGCTCCGCCACCAGTACGCCTGCAAGGATCTGCTTCCAACGAATGGTATCCCTCTTGAGGCGGTCAGGGACCACATTGTCGATATTCTTGATAAAGACGATATCGGCTTCCAACTGATTGAGATTGTGTATCAGCGCTCCATGTCCTCCGGGTCGGAAGAGCAACGAACCATCGGGATTGCGGAAAGGCGTGCCGTCAGGATTGGCTGCCAGCGTGTCGGTGGAGGGTAACTGCTCGGAGAAAGTGATGTCGTAATGGACATCGTATTTCTGCTCCATCGCTTGCAGATGTTCGGCTATATGATAGCGGAAAAGCGGCAGATGTTCGTGGCTGACCGTGAAATGCAGGCGCACCT
>JAGCEW010000072.1 GCA_017650465.1 Paludibacteraceae bacterium | reverse complement strand
ACGCCTCCTATAGCAGTACTGATGGCAAAGGCAATTAATACAATAAGAGAGTCCAGCAGCAGAACGCCCCATCGAGGCATGTAGGTCAGATTCGCTATGAATCGTGACGCAGATGTGTAGCGCTTGGTAGAAAGTAAACTCATAATTATGGTATAGTTGTGATTAATCCTTGTTTTCGTATCGTGATGAGAGCACCAAATGTGTTCCCGAACTGATTACCTATGTCGGATGCCAGAGTGATGGCAAAATCCATTCCCCATGCTTTCTCCACGTGTTTCTGCACTTCCAGCATCAAAGCCGTATTGTGCGAACGGACAGGCTGACGATAGGTTCCCCAATTTTCGGTATGTTGGGCTACCAGACGATAGCGAAAACCGTAAATGTCTCCTTTTACGCCGAAATAGCCCGCCATAACGCGATTGTTTCGTTGTGTTATTAAAGGTAAACCGATGGTGCGAGAAAAATACGTCCAGCCTTGTGCATAGACGCCGTTAGAGAAATAACTATCGTCTCCGCCAAAGACAATACCGTCTTTATCGTGGAACGGACCGGATTGGTCGGTAGTATTGGTAAATTCCAGCGTAAAGGCTTGGAGATATGGCCATTGAGTTTGTTCGAAGTGAGCCCCCCAAATGCCATCTCGTTTGTTCTTTCCTCCGCCGATAAAGCGCAAAGGTCCGTCTTCGTTGATATATTGCCAGTAAAGATCAATATGCCAATCGGTTCCTTTGGCCGTCAGAGTCAGTTGCTGCATACCGATATGATTTCCTTCCCGCCCAAGTGTCTCGTTACGTGTTGTACCTCCGCTTTGTTGCGCCGTAAGGATATGCCAAAAATCGGAGAAGCGATTGCCCAAATCGCCTGCTGTGGCAGAGTGACCGCCCCATTGAGCAGCATGATGAAATTCATAACTGATGTTTATAGGTAGTTTTCCGCCAACCCGTCCTGCCACATAGGCATGATGGAGGTACGTGCCGGAAACAAAAGGATTGTTGTCGTCCAGCCAACCGTGTGTCAATCCCCCTTTTATATCCAGATATCCGTATAAGCCGGGAATAGGTGTCCAGCGGTCGAAGCCGATGGAGACACGAGGTATCGGATGTGCGTTGTTCGAGAAGAGGAAATGTCCCATCGTCAGTTCTGGATCAGCGGCAAAGGACAAGGGCTGAATACCCACCGTCACATCCACGATATATAGTCGTGCGTGAGCATAAAGTTGTTCGAAATAGCCTGTGCCGAGTGTGCCTGACGATTGCATCCTCCCTGCGAGAATAGCGGCAAAGTCGTAGTCAAACCATCTGTTAGGGCGTGTGGCAGGTTTGATAATTCCCAAGGCAAGGTTTCCGCTGTGTGGAGCAGAGGAGATGATGCCATTCCTGTTAGTCTGCAGCAGATACGGTGCTTCTGAACCGGAGGATGACAGTGCGTTGATTTGTCCGACATAATACAATCGATCATGGCATGTGTCCGGTAGGGCCATAGGCAACGGCCACCAGTCCCATGCCAACGCGGGCAGGGCAAAGAACAATGATACTATGAGACACAGATTATTCTTCAATCAGATAAATGTTTTTCAAAAGTTTACCATCTATATCTTCACCCAGTCCGAATCCTGCTTGTCCGTTTAGGGTAAAAGCAATTTGATTTTCTGCGCGGCCTTCCGGCATAGAAGTGACATATTCCCAATGGTTTTCTGAGGGGGAAAAACGCCAAATCTCATCATAGAGTTTACCACCGGTGAGTGTTCCGCGGAAGAAACGTCCGCCGAATACATATAGATATTCCGAAGTGCCTGTTGCCGCTGCCATCACTCGTCCATCGCCAGGGAGAGAATGCGATGTTGCCCAAGTGGAGGAAAGCAGGTCGGTTTGATACATGGCACGCACATTGGCGCCATCATAACCCAAACCCAGGCAAACCGTGTTTCCCACTATGCCCCCGACGCGCCCTTTGCCTGTTCCTGCACTATTGTTGCGTTGCAATGCAGACCATTGGTGCTGGGAGATGGAGTAGGTGTAACATTCTCTTGTCTGGTCACCATAATTTCCATAGAGCACATACAGATTATCATCCGCTATACACGCCACGGCTCCTACTGTTGCCATAGATGGGTAGGTTGGCAATTGTTCCCAAATCTGCGTGGCAGGGTTATAGGACCAGAGATCGCGAAAGTATTTGTCATCGTAATATGCACGCCCTTCGCCATAGCCAAGTCCCATAAACAGACGCTCTCCATCGGTTTGCATAATGGCTTTCACTCTCGGTTTCAACGGTGTAGAGTAGGCGGTCCAAGTATCCATGTCCAGATCATAACACCACAGCACAGAATCCACTTTCCCGTTTTGATTCCTTCCTCCAAACACATAGAGTTTTCGTTCCATCGTGCAGGCTGCTGCCGATGCTTTGGGTGAAGGCATGGACGTGAGAAGATGCAACTCCACAGGATCCGCTACGTCATAATCATAACGCTGGCAGCCTGCCACTACGGGCAAGAGGAACAAGAGGGCAATATGACGAAGCGAATATGACATTTATTGCTGACGGAAATGGAAAGTGGCGTTACCGTGTATTTCTCTTGTTGTCTTATCGGGCAGGACAACTGTTGCTTTCACGCCTTTGGGAAGACTAACCAACCAACTGACAGAGCCGTCCTGATGTCGTCCCCATTCCGAACTGATGGTGCCCGCAACGGATTCGAATCGTGCTTCGACATGATTCAGTCCTTCCGGAAATACAGGCTGCATGTGCAAGTGGCGATAACCGGGCTGGTCGGGACGGATACCCGCTAAATCTTCGTAGTACCACAAGAGCAGGTCACCCAACAACATGACATGATTGCCTGAATTCATCTCCGGGGCTGCGGAGTTGCCGTTCCATAGTTCCCAGATTGTGGTGGCACCATGTTCCAACATATACCCCCAAGATGGATAGGAGGTCTGTCGCGCAATTTTCATCGCGAGGTCTGCATGTCCCCAACGGGTCAATGTCCGCATCAAATACTGAATTCCTAGCACTCCGCAACTGACATGCCCGTGAAAGTCTTTTTCCGTGACTTTCACTATCTGCGCCATAACACGTTCTTCTTCGCCTTCCGGCACCAATCCAAGTGCCAAAGAGAGGATATTGGCAGTAACGGTGTTATTGCTATATGACCCTGTTTCCGGATGATAGAAACGGCGGTTATACGCACGGCGGATGTCCTGTGCCCATTGTGCGTATTCCGTGCAATCGCTGTCGCGTCCCAACAGTAATGCAAACTGCTGCATCTTTCCGAGCAAATCATAAAAGACAGTAGTAGAAAGAACCGTTGCTTCCGTCTGACGGGCAGGGTCCTTGCTGTGAATCAGTTCAGGACGTTCAGGGGGCATACACCAATCGCCGTATGTGTCAACAGTTAAAAGACTATCCACCATGGTTTCACGCATGGTGTAAAGTACCCATTTGCGCATTGAATCGTAGTGCCTCCGAATACCTTCCTCATTGCCAAAACGCTCCCAAAGCATATTGGCGACAGAAATATAGGTGCCGTTCCACGTTACGTTATTATGATGACGGATACCCCAATATCTGGGCGCAATGTCCGAGAGTTGTCCTTCTTCGGTCTGCGAATCTTCGATATCCTGCATCCACTTCAAATAGAGGTCTTGGTTGTCAAAAAGATAACTTTCGCCATAGGCACCCGTGAAACGGTCGCCTAACCACCCAAGCCGTTCATCCCGTTGCGGACAGTCGGTGGGGAAACCATGGTAATTCCCCCGAATGCCGTTTTCCGCGACACGGAAAAGACGATTCAGCAATGAATCCGAACAATGGAAGGACCCGGTCCGGCGCATTTTGTCGGCAATAATGAAACCGATGACCTTTTCCGGTGCTTTGGCCAGCCCGCTAATCTCGGCATAGCGAAATCCCTGCCAAGTGGTGGAAGGGCAATAAACAAAGGGCTGATTGTCATGCGGAACATAGGTGTTGGTAGCGCGTGCGTCACGCAAATTGGCCCTGTAAAGCCCCATGGAATCGGGTAGGAGGGTTTCTGCCATACGGATGACTACAGGGGTAGTGTCGTTGCCTTGTCCCTGCACTTGCAGCCAACCGACCATATTCAATCCCATATCTACAATGTAGGTGTTTTTCCTTGTGCGACGGATACTGAGAGGACGGACGGTGTCCAATATCTGCTGTCCGGCAATGCTTTGCTTGCGCAACATGCCATCGGGGGCCTCAAGCACTTCCGCCTGTTGCCATTGTACGGGATTTTCGTAATGTGCATCGTAATACTCTCCGTCATACAAATTGCTCCGTCGTATCGGTCCGCAATCCGTTGCCTGCCATGTGCTGTCGGTGGAAAAACGCGTAATACCGCTTTGGGTGCGAACCACCAATTGCGCGAGAGCGCGCGGTGTACCCCAATGGCGCATACCATAATCGCCTAACATGGCCGTAAACCATCCGGGCGAAAGGCATATAAGAATGGTGTCCTGTCCTTTTCGGAGGAACGAAGTAACATCATACTCGCAGAAATAGACCGTTTTGTCATAATCCGAAGGCAAAGGCCCCAGTACATCGTCTGTCACTTTCTTCCCATTGACATAAGTGTCGGAAAATCCTCCTGCAGCGACAAAAAGGCGGGCATCCAGAGGAAGTGTGTCCAGCGTGAGGATGCGGCGAAGGTATCGTGCGGGGAGTACAGAATGTTCTTCGTTGTCACGAGAGATGCTATCCGGTGTGTCGATACCAATCCATCGTGCTTGTTCCCAGTCTGGCGTGAGAACAGGCGTCTTGCGGCAAGCCGTCAACAAAGAAAGCAACATGACGCCCCAAAGAATGGCAATATGCAGAACGGATGAACGGTATTTCATGCAAGTTTACTATTTAAGCCCGCAAAATTACAACAAATAATTGAAATATGCAAATATATTAGGGAAAAGTGGCAAAAAAAATATCAAAAGGCTTGTGTATGTCAGGAAAAAGCAGTACCTTTGCAGTCAGAAACGTACAAAAGTCCTTTGTGCGAGATAATTAAAGGGGTATTAGCTCATCTGGTAGAGCGTAACGTTCGCAATGTTAAGGTAAGGGGTTCGAGTCCCCTATACTCCACAAACAATGGTAAGGTTTTATCAGAAAGAAAAGCACGGATGACCGTGCTTTTCGCGTGTTCAGGCATTAGCCTTGTTCCTTATCCGTGCAGAAATCAGTTCATTAATTCGGGAATTTCGCCGAAGATTTCGCCGACTACACAATCCATCAGGCGCGTACGCTGGGAATAGTTGCCAAAGCCTTTACAATGCTTTACGGCAATGGTGGCCAATTGCTTTCCGGACTTAATTTCAACGAGTCTGATGTTTCCCGAAATGACGGCACCACCGGTAGAAACACTCATTCCGAATGCCGAAGCAGCACCATTACCCATATCGACCTGATCAACGGTAAAGATGAACTTGTATTTAGCGGTTGATGGATTGACCCAAATGCAATGGTCTTTCATCTCCTCGCGTTCATCCTCATCGCGTGTATTCTGATAGGCTTTCCAGATTTGGGGATTGACGGTGATACGTACTCCTTTCTTGTTTTTCCGATTGAAACAAGCCCGTCCGGGATATTTTTCCCACGCGGTGCAGTTGACGATAAAACGCTTTACTTGCGGCCAGTCTTTCACCCAGTCGGAACCTTGCGACTTGTTATAGGCATCAATAGAACCGAGGCGTTTTTCCACTTTGTTGCTTCTGTCCAGTTGCACCACTTGTGCTTTCGACCAGTCGATTTCCACATAAGCGTATTCGCCGGAGTTTTTGAGGGCTTTCAGACTACCGGAGGTCAATGACACATCCGCAAAACAAACCAGACTCATACCAAGCAATAAAGCTACGAAGATGTTCCTTTTCATACGTGTTGTAGGTGTTTAAGATGAATATTGTGAAACTTAAAATTACTCCTGATTGATTTCTTTGCTTTGGATAATGCGGGAATGAGCAGGAACGCTGTGCGTGAGCCAGATGTTACCGCCAATCACTGAATGATGGCCTATCGTGATACGGCCAAGAATTGAAGTGTTGGAGTAAACGGTCACATAGTCCTCCAAAATAGGATGGCGCGGCACAGAAACCATATTGCCTTTTTCATCCATCTGGAAATTCTTTGCGCCGAGCGTAACACCTTGGTAGATAGTGCAGTGGTTGCCGATGATACATGTCTCGCCAATCACGATACCCGTTCCATGGTCAATGGCAAAATACTCGCCGATTTGCGCACGCGGATGGATGTCAATGCCGGTGATAGAGTGGGCACGCTCGGTGATGATACGCGGAATGATAGACACCTGCATATTGCTCAAAATATGCGCTACACGGTAGTTAATCATCGCTTGAATGGATGGATAGCAATAGATAACCTCGTCGCGATTGTCCACAGCCGGATCGTTGGCAATGGTTGCCTCCACATCGGTGAGAAGGAGGCGTTCCAATTCGGGCAACTGCGAGAGGAACTGCTCCGCCTGATCGGGACAAATCTGTTCGCCCAATGTGATTTTCAGTTCCAGTTTGTTGGCTTCAATGTAGCATTGGCGAAGTTCGGGGTCAGTAGGGCAGGGTTCGTAGTACCCGGGAAAAATGATACGTTTCACAAGCGTAATCATACGCTTGATAGCTTCGATGTTCGGCAGTTTCATAACTTTGATATTTTTGCGGAACAGGAGGCCTGTCCAGTGGTTGTTTTGATGGTATATTGTATTTCGTTTTCACTCTGCTTGCTCAGCACCTCTATGGTGTCGCCCAGATAGACTTCTTTCTGGTAGTTTATATCCAGGCGAATGGTCTGTTTGCCGTCCGTAGCATCTCCTTCGGTCAGGAAATTCGGCAAACAAGTGTCCAGCATGATCTGCAGGTATTTGCACGAATTGCAATGGCGGTTGTAGTCCACATCGGAATAAAGCACCGTGTGTGTGCTTTCCACATCCGGTTCTGCAATCGGCAGCATACGCGGTGAGCGACTGATATCCAGCACTTCGCCATCTACCGCACCGGCAAACATCGGATGGTCGAACATATTGACGATTTCCCGTTTGTTGATGTCCAGAATCGCCCAAACTGATTTGGCGCGACCGATGAGGCGGTCTTCCGTTGCAGTATGGAGATAGATGCGATAATTACGGGTGGAGAGCATGTGTGCGTTCTGCTCAATCCATGTTTCGATACAGATATGTTCCCCTTGGGTGGGCATGTAATCCATCTCCAGCATCATGCGCGTGATAATCCATGCACAGTTGTACTGCCGGAGTGCCTGTGTGCCGAATCCGAGACTGTCCGCCACTTTTCCGGCTGTATTCAGCAAATGTTCTTCCAGCGTGTACAGGCGAAGTCGGTTGTTCATGTCAACTTCCTGATAGGCTATTTCGAACTGTATTGTTTGTTTTTGAGCCATATAATAGCGGTTTAAGGGTACAAAAGTACTGCTTTTTGGTGGAATATACAAGAAAAATGCATTTTTTTTCGAAAAAAGCATAGAAATATTTGGTCAGATGAAAAAAAAGCAGTACCTTTGCAGCCGTTTTCAAGAAAAGCCCTGCTCAATGGTGTAATGGTAGCACTACAGATTCTGGTTCTGTCTGTCTGGGTTCGAGTCCTGGTTGAGCAACAAAAGAAAGTCTCCGATTGGAGGCTTTCTTTTTTGTCTGTTAACGTATTTTTGACCTCGAAAGGGGTATGCTTATTTATACGTTACGGTTTCGCTAAGCGGTTTGCGTGAGAAATGATGATCGCTCGGTTTGGATGTCTCGGCCGCATAGCCGCATGGCATGAGGAAAGACGGGCGGTGATTGGCCGGTAACTCGAACGCCGTTGCCACTTCTGCCGGATTGAACCATTTAACCCAACAGGTACCAAGTCCCAGTTCGGTGGCTTCCATCATCATATGCGTACCGACAATGGAGCAATCCATGTCACCTGAGTTGGAACCGTCTTTTGTCCAGACTGAATCGGTGTCATAGCACACAAGGAACACTACTGGCGCACCGTATGCACAACGGGTGAGTTCGTTAATCTTGGCGATTGCTTCGGGACTTTGCAGCACATAGATGTGTTGCGGTTGCACGTTTCGGGCGGTAGGTGCCAGGCGTCCGGCTTCGAGGATGGAATCCAGTTTGGTCTGCTCGACCGGTGTAGGTGCATACTCGCGCACAGCATAACGCTGACGTGCTAAATTGATGAAACCGTTTGTCATCTGTTCATTGGAATGGGTGCAGGCAGCAAGCATCATTGCTACACATGCGAAAAGAAATGTTTTTTTCATGGTACAATAGGTTTTCATACGTTCTACATCACATCCGTTCGGGCATTTCAATGCCGAGGAGGTAGAAAGCGGATTTCAGTATTTGTGCCACGGTGGCAGACAGTTTCAACCGGAACTTCCTCACAGCCTCGTTCTCTTCGCCAAGGATGGAGAAATCGTGGTAGAACGAGTTGAATTCCGATGCCAACGCATACGCATAATTGGCTATCACAGCCGGTGAGAACTCATCGCCTGCTTGGCGGACAATGCTTGTGAATTCACCCAAACGCTGGATAAGCGAAAGCTCTTTCTCGTTCAATTGCAGTGTTTTATCCGATGCGGTATGCAGCACCGTGTTAATATCCAATCCCGCTTTACGCAGCACGGATTGTATGCGTGCGTAGGTATATTGAATAAACGGTCCCGTATTGCCGTTGAAATCAATCGATTCTGCTGGGTTGAACAGCATATTCTTGCGCGGGTCAACCTTCAGGATAAAGTATTTCAGTGCTCCGAGTCCCACTTTGCGGGCAATCTCATCGGCTTCTTCTTCGGTGATGTCGGGCAGGGTATTGACTTTGTCCTTTGAAATCTCCTTGGCATCGTTGATCATGGCTGCCATCAGGTCGTCAGCATCCACCACGGTACCTTCGCGCGATTTCATCTTGCCGTTGGGCAGTTCCACCATGCCATAGGAGAAGTGTACCAGTTCTTTGCCGAACGGGAAACCGAGGCGGTCAAGCAGGATGCTCAACACCTTGAAATGGTATTCCTGTTCGTTTCCCACCACATACACCATCTTGTCAATAGGGTAGTCCTGGAAGCGCAGTTTGGCGGTTCCGATGTCTTGGGTCATATAGACGGAGGTGCCGTCTTGGCGGAGTAGCAGTTTTTCGTCCAATCCGTCTTTGGTGAGGTCCGCCCATACGGAGCCGTCTTCACGGCGGTAGAATGCGCCTGTTTTCAGACCTTTCTCCACTTCGCTTTTTCCTTCCAGGTAGGTATTGCTTTCGTAATAGATTTTGTCGAACGACACGCCCATCCGGCGATAGGTCTCATCAAATCCGGCATATACCCAACTGTTCATTTTGCGCCAGAGATTACGCACTTCCTCATCGCCTTGTTCCCATTTCAGGAGCATGGCTTGTGCTTCTTTCATCAACGGGGCTTCTTTCTTGGCAGTCTCTTCGTCCATGCCTTTGGCCATCAGATCGGCAATCTCTTTCTTGTATTCTTTGTCGAAACGGACATAGTAGTCGCCTATCAGATGGTCACCTTTCTTGCCGCTGCTTTCGGGTGTCTCGCCGTTGCCGAATCGGAGCCATGCCAGCATGGATTTGCAGATATGGATACCGCGGTCGTTTACGATATTGGTCTTCACCACATTCCATCCGTTGGCTTCTTGGATGCGCGCAATCGATGCACCCAGCAGGTTGTTACGGACATGTCCGAGGTGCAGGGGTTTGTTGGTGTTGGGCGAACTGTATTCCACCATCATCAACTGTTTGCGGTCGGGTTGTTGTCCGTAGTGTTCGTCTGCGGCAATGGCGTCCAACTGGCTCAACCAGAAACCCTCGTTAATAACCAGATTCAGAAAGCCTTGCACGGCGTTGTAACGGCTCACGAGGTAACCTTTCAGTCGTTCGCCTATTTCCTGTGCCACTTGGGCGGGGGCTTTTCGTGCCGCTTTCACAAACGGGAACACCACCAGTGTCAGATTCCCCTCAAATTCAGGGCGGGTCTTTTGCAGTTGAACCGATTTGTCATCGGCATCTATGCCGTATAGGTCTTTCACGGCAGCCTTCACTTGGGCTGCGAGCATTGTTTCCAAACTCATATCTCTTTGCATTTTTCTGCTAAATAGTTCCTTTCTTTGTCGTTCAGGCTTTCGGCTACGGCGTTATACACTTTTCTGTGGTAGCGGTTGAGCCATCCTTTTTCTGCCTCGGTCAGCATGTCGAAGTCAATCAGCCGACGGTCGTAGAAACAGAGTGTCAGCGTCTCAAACTGATAGTATTCTTCGCCGGTGGTACGTTCTGCGGCGGGTGCATCCACGGTCAGCATCAGGTTTTCCGTACGGATGCCGTATTGGCCTGCGCGGTAGATGCCCGGTTCGTCGGAGAAGATGTTACCCTTCCGAATAGGGTTGGTATTGTTGTCTGTCCGTATGTTCGCAGGACCTTCGTGGCAGCCCATGTAATGTCCTACGCCGTGACCAGTGCCATGGCCGTAGGTGATACCCTCGCGCCACATGTATTGGTGTGCCAGCACGTCCAATTGGTTGCCGCGTGTGCCTTTTGGGAAGTGGGCGCATACCAGAGCGATATGACCTTTCAGCACAAGCGTGAAATCGTGTTTCACTTCGGCGGGAATGGCTTTTTCGTCACCCACCCATACGGTGCGGGTGATATCGGTAGTGCCGTCCAAGTATTGTCCGCCGGAGTCGAGCAGCAGCACGCCGTTACCTTCTATCTTGGCGCAGTTTTCGGGTGTGGCATGGTAGTGTACTATCGCGCCGTTGCCGTTCCAGCCGGCTATGGTGCAGAACGAATCGTCCGTATAGTGGTTGCCCAATGCCCGCAGAGAGGTCAGTTTCTCGGCAAGCGTTATCTCCGTTTGAGGCGTTTTCAGGGCTTCGGTCTCAAGCCACAGGAAGAAACGCGTCAGGGCCACTGCATCACGGCGCATGGCTTGTTTGGTGCCGGCTATCTCTACGGCGTTCTTCACCGACATCATCACCTGAACGGGACTGGGAGTGACGATAGTCTTGCGAACGGCGGGATTGACAGCCTCGTACAGGGCTTCGTTCACGCGGTTGCCGTCCATCAGAATACGCTTGGCGTTCAGATTTTGCAGATGGGCGAACACATCCTCATAGTTGCTGATTTCTATGCCGGTGTGCTGCAGGTATTTTCGTCCTTCAGCGGTCAGTTTGCGGGCATCTACAAACAGCGTGCAGCGGCTGCTTTCGACCACGCAATAGGCAATCACGCAGGGCGTATAGTCCACATCCGTACCGCGGATATTCAGCAGCCAGCCTATCTCGTCCAATGCGGAGATAACGATGGCGTCGGCTTGTTTCTCAGCCAGTGCGCTGCGTACGCGCGTCAGTTTGCTTTCCACGCTTTCGCCTGCATATTCTTCCGCGTAAGGGAGTAGGGAATGCATTGGTATATCGGGGCGCCCTTCGGTCCATATCGGACGGATGAGATCCACCGAATGAACGCGGATGCCGGACTCGGCGAGTCGGTCGCGGAGGGTGGCAAACGCGTTGATGGAGTACATCTCCGGATTTACGCCGATGGTGCCTTGTACGTTGCGGGAGAGCCAGTCCGGAATAGAGGGGCAGTCCACATCGCTTTCGCGCATCAGTTCTATTGTGCTGCCTTCCAGTTCATCGGCGGCTTGCAGATAATAGCGGCTGTCGGTCCACAGCAGGGCTTGCGATTCGGTCACCACCATCGTGCCGGATTCTCCGTTGAATCCGCTCACCCACTGCATTTCCATCCAGTGAGGGGCCATGTATTCGGAGGCGTGAGGGTCGGTTCCGGGTATGATGCAGGCATTCAGTGCAAGGGTCTGCATTTCTGCGCGCAGGGCGGCAAGTCTTTCGGGTACGGTCTGTGTCATAGGTCTTTTACGGCTTTGAACGACATATCCAGCGATTTGACAGAGTGGGTCAGTGCGCCAACGGACACGAAGTCCACGCCTGTCTCTGCATACGAACGGATGGTTTCCAGGCGGATATTGCCGCTACTTTCTATCTCTACGTATTTGTCTTGTTTCCAATTGCGGATGAACTGCACGGCTTGGCGTGTCTGTTCGGGTGTGAAATTGTCCAGCATGATACGGTCGGGGATGCCTGTTTCCAGTGCCTCTTGTATCTCCTCCATATTACGCGTTTCGATTT
>JAGCEW010000071.1 GCA_017650465.1 Paludibacteraceae bacterium | reverse complement strand
GTTGTAGCAGTTGGTGGTAGGTACATCGTAGGTATAGTCTTTTCCGGAATAGATACCGCCTACGTAATTACCTGCCACCACATTACCGCAGTTGTAACTATTGGTGATGGTATTATTGGCAGAGGAGAGCACCACGATACCGGCAACGCCCTTGTCGCGCACCTGCGTCTTATTGGAGTTGGTGACGGTGATATTGCCATAGTTGGCACAGCGGTCAATATTGAGGAAGTTACCACTACCAATCAGACCGGCAATATTGCCGGACATACCCGTAATATCCACATAACTGGTCACGTTGGTGATAGTGATGCGGTTTTGGTTTCTTCCTGTTACATTGGCTGCCAATCCTCCCACTTGAGCACCGGTGGTACTATCCCATGTCGAGTTGATAGTACCGCGTATCGTGAGGTTCTGGATAGTTACAGTGAATGAGGTCGAATAAGTGATATAACCGAACAATCCGATATACCTTGCGCCATCAATAAACAGATTGTTCACGCTGTACCCCTGTCCGTCAAACGTGCCGCCGAATTTCTTGCCGCTGGCGTTGCCGATAGGCGTCCAGTTAAATCCGCAAAGGTCGATGTCATTATCCAGAACCGCCTTGTAGGTCTTGGCGGCAGCCACGGTATTGACCTGGTTGGCAAACCATGCCAGTTCGTAACCGCTCTTGATATGATAGATGCCCCCCGTAGGCGTTACGGCTGTCTTGGTCGTGCCGTCCCATCCGTTGGTGGGGATTGTTTCCAACGTCAATGGAATATCCGATTCTTCATCGCAGTCCGCCTCGATTGTAACGGTGATAGGCGTGCGTTTGCATCCGCTGTGGCTGGCGATGACATAGTTCTCTCCTTCGGTGAGCAGATAACGTCCGTCACCGTCCGCCGTCACTTCAATGCCCATACTATTGGTCACTTTGACAATCTCTGCTCCGGCGGGGTCGGTGATGAAGCGTGCACGCGTTTGGCTGGGCTGAGTTACCGGAATAACAACATCGGGTAATGAACCAAAATAGGTTTGTCCTGTGCCGGCGGTGAAGTTAGGCGAGCGTCCCGACAATTTGCCAGTGTAACGGTGTTTGCCGATAGGGTCACCGTAACCGGTCACTTGGATCACACCGTCCGTAAGGCTGTAAGTGGTACCCGTGTAATCGGTGGGAATAGTGAACTGCACCGCCTGCGCCGAAGGCGTACCGGCAAACCAGTATTGGTTCGGACCGAGAATCAACTGCGAACCGGTGGGGGTGCCGTTATAAGTGATATAGGCGGACATATTATAGATACCCGAGAGCTTGTTAGCCGGATGATACAGTCCGTTGTACTGCACAAGGATATTGCTACCCGGCAAAAAACGCGTTGTGCTGGCATTGGTCTTGTTGGTAATGGTACGAGTAGCATGTTTGGCAGTAAGCACCTGATATTCATAGTTGCCGTTGCCATCCCTGAGGCGCACAATCTGCCGACCGTGCTGGAGCGACAGGGTGTAGGTGTCATCTATGTTTTTTGTCACTGTATGCCAACCTGTGTTATAAACAGCATCGTTGGTGCGAATAGTCGGATAAGCGATTTCTACTTTTTCCACACCGGTCGGTTTGAAAGTATAGTTGAACGATTCTTCGTCGTTGATGTAATAGAACACGTCATGCTCGGCATCCACATACGTACCTGCCAAACGTGCGGAGTTCTCATTGTATTCCTCATTCAGGCGCATGTTAGCATCAATGGAATTGTCCGAAGCACCTACAGAGACGACAAACACACCGGTGTTCTCGGGCCAGAGTGCACCGAAATACCGTCCGCCGTAATAATCCTTGCGTTCTATCTTTCCTTTTGCATACTGACTGGCAGAAGCAGCGTCGTAGGTGACGGTCACAATGGCTGTACCGGCACTCTTGGCACGCAGAATCCGCCACTGCGAACCGATATAACCATCCTCAACCACCTCTACCACCGAGTTGTCGGGATTGCCGTTGAGGTCATAGACGGCAAAATGGTAGTCAGGCTCGAGGAAATAGTTCTCCGTCTGGTTGGGGATGATCTGCCAGTCACGTTCCGCCTGCAAGTCGTACTCCTGTCCTGCAGTCAGTTTCAGATAGCCCTTCTCATTGATATTGAGCAGAATGTTACAGTCGTTCATTCGACCGAGATTACGCGGATTATGGTCAATCCATTTGGGATCATGAGCAGCAAAGTCCGATTCGGTGAAGTTGATAACCGGACATTTAGTTTCATCGGTGCTGTAATAGAAATAGAGAACCTGTGTCAATCCGCCTTCCTTCCACGCACGCATGTTGTACTGGCAGTCGTTGCCCAATGTCCACGTATAAGTCTTGGTGTCGCCATCGGTTGTGACTGATTTAGGTTCAATCAGCGTGAACGGTACATAGTGAATCGTACCCGAACCGTTGGCACCACCGGGTTTCTGCATCATTGCTATCTCCGCGTCTGCCGGACATGTGGAAGTGAACGTTCCGCCCATTGGCATGGTAGCGATAATCGTCTCGTTGAAGTTCACTGTACGACCGTCGTTGGCAGAAACATAGCCTTCCGCCTGACGTGCCGCCGAAGGCACAAAACGCAACACGATACTGCCGCCTTCATAGACCAGAATGGAAGGCTTGCCGGCGTTCTCACCGATAGTAACCGGGAATAGGACTCCTTCACGGCTATGGACGGCATAGTCCTCAATGGTGTAGTCGGTGCCATACACCCAACTGTCATTGTCATTGTTCACACTGACATTCGTCATGGTGAAGATGTTCATCTCCAGGTCGGCATCTTGGACGGTGAAAGTGAGCGTTCCGTTCAACTCGTTGTCGGAATTGTAGCCGTAGATGGTATAGGTACCGTTGTTGAGGTTGTTGAACGTGTAGGTACGGGAACTGAGTCCGTCTTCGGGAATGATGTTATCCCCTTCATCATGCAGGGTCATGGTCTGCGTAACGGTGTTCATCGTTATCGCCACATGCGCCGCCTGCACACTGTGCCACACTCCCATGAGAAGCAATAGGCACGATAGAAACACAGAATGTCTGTTCATGTTGTTGTAAAATTTTGTTTGTTAATTGGGTTAATATATGATTTGTTTGCTTGTCCGGTTGCCTGTTTTCACGATATAGACTTGTCCGGGGACAATATTGCTTCGTGAAACGGGTTGCCCTAACAAGGTATAATATATGGTCTGTTGGCTGTCGTCATCCGTTTCTTCCATACCGGTGGGCAGGGCGCGCGTGGTGACCTGCATGGAAACACGTTCGCTGGTGTTGTCCGATGTATCCCAAGTATCCACCTCTATTGTATAGGTTGTTCCTGCCGCCAATCCTGTGACTGTGCATGTGGTATATTTGGTGCGGGTATAGCGTTTGCCGTCCACATACACGCCATATCTACCCACAGCAATATTGTCGGTTCCCGCGTCCCATGTTAGACGAATCTTGTAGAGGTCAGGCTCGGCTTGGAGATTGGTGGGCGGTGTTGGTGGTGTAAGGTCTTTCGTACGCGCTACGACATAACCCCAATCGGAACTCTCACCGTATGCAGATACCGCCTGCGCGAAGAAACGATAGGATGTGTAGGTTTCCAAACCGGTGAAGACAAATGACGTGGCAGTGGTTGAATCAACGAGCACGGAATCCACATAGAGGCGATAGTAAGCCGCATCATACACCCTACTCCAAGTGACCTTGACCGAGTGTTCATCAAGTGGTTCGGCTTCCAATCCTGCAGGTCGCGGAATCTCATCCACATGTTCGAGTATTTCCATACCGCCGAGGCAGAAGTAAGCGGCGGTATTCATGCCGAGTCCCTGCGACATATCGCTACTCTCCAACGTAAAATAGATGCCGTTCACCTGTCCCAATGAACTCAGATTCACCCACTGCCAGTCAGAAGATATATCAAGTTGGTTGTCATGAAAAGAGGCCAGCGTTACAGCAATGGGCATACCGGCCTCCTTACCTTCTTCGTCCAAGCCATGCACAATGATTTGGAAGGCAGCCCCGTTGTCGGCAAACGAATGGGCAAAGCCGTCCGAATGAATGATACCATAGTACGCCCACGGATGGTTGCACACCCATACGCCAAGCGGGCGGTGGGTCTCTCCATCGGGGAAGTCCACCTGCAGACTGCGCATGGTTTCTTCTTCATAGTTGTACCCCCAATAGGCAACCAAATAAGGCGCACCTTTTTTGAGAACTCCTGTTGAGTCAATTCCTCCTCCTGCCATACATCCCCACTGGTGTTCAGGCCAGAAAGCAGAAGAACCGCTATAGCCCCAGTCGGTGTCATCACCATTGGTACAAAGGGTGAAACCATCCCAATAGACCATATCCACCGTACTCGGATTGCCGCCATAGAGGAAGTGTTTCATGTGAGCGAAAGAGAAATACTCTCCGAAAGAGATGGAAGGAAAATAGTCGTTGTAGGTATGTACCCATTTGCCATCAGAATCCAGCGGGTAATCCGGCAAAAACTCCTGCATGTTAAGACGGATGGTGTCGGCGGCACAAAGGGGAAACAACCCTGTTAGCACCATACCGACTAACACACAAATTCGTTTTGTCATAGTGTTTATTGTTTATTTTTTAAAGTTATATTTTGTCACCCGTTGATTACACGCAGGTATATCCTCCGTCCACAGGGAGTGCGACTCCGGTGACATAACGCGATTCCTCTGCTGCGAGGAAGACCGTAGCGGAGTCCAGTTCGCCTGCTTCGCCATAACGCTCCATCGGGATAACCGTTTTGGCATAGTTGGCGAAATAGTCAGAGCGCAGCGTTTCTTCGGTCAGCGGTGTGATGAAATATCCCGGACAGATCGTGTTGACGGTGATGCCGTACTTACCCCATTCGGCTGCCAGCGCACGCGACATATTCACCACTCCACCTTTGGCTGCGTGATACGGCGAAGCCGGAGCAATCTTATTACCCACCAAGCCGTACATGGAGGCGATGTTGATGATACGTCCGTAGCTATTCGGAATCATGGATTTCTTAGCGACGGCTCGTGCCACGCGGAAGGTGCCAAATAGGTCGATCTGCACTTCGTTCATAAACTGCGCATCGGTGATGTCTTCAGCAGGAGCGACAGCACCTGTTCCGGCATTGTTGACGAGAATATCTATTTTGCCGAAATGTGCGATGGCTTCATCCACCATGGCATCCACCGCTGCTGTGTCGGTGATGTCACATTTGAGCGGCAGCACCTTCACGCCGAAGGAGGCTTCTATTTGTTTCTGTACTTCTAATAGTTTCTCATAACGACGAGCAATAATAACGAGGTCTGCTCCTTGTTTTGCCAGGGCCTGAGCCATTTGTACTCCCAGTCCCCCTGAACAGCCGGTGACTAATGCCACACGGCCTGATAGATCAAATAGTTGTTTCATATCTTATTTTGTTTGTAATAGCATTGTCTTGTGAAGGAATGTGTAAAGCGGTGCGCCTGTAAAAAGGCAGAAGGAAAAAGGTTGTGCAGGCGCACCGCATATATCCGCTGAAAGACGGACATACACATTCATCCCGCTTCACACAGGAAAACGGGATAAGGACTGACTACGGTCAGTTGCCTATAATGTTAATAAGGAGAAATACGTTTTGTTTCATTGTCTTCGGTCGTCCTATCCCACGAGTACGAATTAAGCGTTTCAGTCATGGCAGGTCTTCCGGCTCGTTTCACGCTCTTCCGTCTTCTCATCCAGATGGACAATGACGTATGTGGAAGAGGCTTGTAAGAAACTTACGGCAGCGTGGACTGCACAGGTTTTTCACCTGTTTCCCTTTTAATCCGTTGCATGAGAAACATGAACGGAACCACAAGAGATTTTTGGGGTCATTCCCAAAAACGGCTGCAAAGGTACTGCTTTTTTTTGGAACGACCAAATAAAATCGGCAAAAAATACCAATCTTTATATTTTTTGCGTATATACCCCTCCATATATAAGACAAAAAAAAGCCCGAAATCTATCACTTGAAATACAACTTTTTTGCCAAATGTGCAAGAAAAAAGTGAGATTTGGCAAAGTTTTTTGCACTTTTACTAGTTTTATAGTTGAAGGTTTAAAGTTTATAGAAGCCGCATAGTTGAGCGTTGAGGAGATTGGTGATTGGTGCGGTAATCACTACTGAAAATTCAAGGAATATATAAGCAATCATTAACGATAACGAGTGCTGATGCAATGAAAAAACAAAGTTCTTGAAAAAATGTAATGAGATTCTTGAGACAGTTGAGACAGTTTTTTAGGGCGAAGTGTCTCAAGAGTCTCAACTGTATCATGCAAAAATTTACACTGAGAGTGCTCTACCCTTGGCGGGTGTCGATGAGACGATAACCGCGTCCGTGCGTGGAGATAATAGCAACAGAGGGAGAGGGCTTCAGATAATTGCGCAAGCGGTTGATATAGACCGAGAGGAGACGGTTGGAGAAATGGTCGTCCGTCTTCCAAACTGCTTTGCGGAAGGTTGTGGTGTCAATGAGTTTGTTGCGGTTCGCGCACAACAGTTCCAGGATATTCGACTCACGAGAGGTTAACGATATGTCACCGAGACGTTGCATTGCAGCATCGAAGACAAGACCGTTGCCCAGATCGTAGGTGCCGCCCGCTTGTTCGTCTTCGTTGCGATAGAGACGGAACAAGGCCTTGATCTTGCACACTAAGACATCCATCCCTAACATCTGCCACTCACAGTCGTCGGCACCGGCTGCGTAGGCGGCTAAGACTTCTGCTTTGGAGGCATCGTCCGCGTAGAGGATGATAGGTACTGTGACTTGACGCTGACGCAACTCGTGGACAAAATCTATGCCGGAGGTGTCTGACAGACGGATGGCAGAGAGGCAGAGGTCGATGCGGCAACGGTCAAAGCAAGACAGGGCTTCGTTCATCGAAGCCGCTGTCTCTACTTCATAACCGCTGACCCGCAAATAGTCGGACATTAGGCTGCCGCGCGTCTTGTCAGGCTCACACAGCAGAATAGTCAATTGCAAGTCCATCGGGCTGTATTAGAATTGAGGGTAACGGGCAGGAGCCTCCGGCTCTTCGGTAGTTGGGGTGACATATGTATCGCCACCACCCGACTGAGTGACGCCCATAATGACATTGAGCGCTTCCACTTCCGTTACTGCCGTTGAAGGAACATTATACATTTTCTTTTCCATTGGTTTGTTATAGTTTTTTCGTTAGGGGGAACCCGAAAAGAACAGGTTTGGCCTTGACGAGTTCCCCTTTGTTATTAGTTCAGTTTGTGACCTTGTGCGTCGTACTTGATACCGGCACGCTCGATGACAAGAATACCGTTCTCGATGTACTTCTTCGTTTCTACAGAGGTCTCTTCTGCTGCTTCGGGAAGAGTCTCAATAGATTCGCCTTCTTCATTCACCAGACGGATACGAGCAGGAGTGTGATAGATCTGGGTATAATCGTCCTGCATATAGAAGTAACCGCGGAAGGCACTCATATACAATGCTCCACCAGGATAGTGCAATGTATTGCTCTGCAAGAATATCACGCGTTTATTCTCATTCTCATCTTCACGGTCGATGCGTTGACGGAACGTGGTGTTTATAAACCTAATCGTGCCTGTGCCATTCATATCCGATACCTCATACGGATTCTCTGTAATAGTTTGCAGTTTCACGTTCTCAAAGACAGGATTTACAATGTTTCCTCTTTCCAACGGAAGGATGAGAATATAGGGTTTGTTTGCTATGATACCGGTGGTGGCAGGCATACAGTTCAACGTCAGATACCCCTTATTATCCCTTTCCTCGTAAACGGAACTTACCAATTGGTAAACCAGTCCGCGGAAGGTTTGGTTGGCATCGTTACGATAACTGTACCCGAACGGCAGTGAGAAGGTGGACCAGCGGCCGGCTGTGAAGGTACGGTTGTAGGTCACATTCAGAGCCTTGTTCTCGGCTTTCTTGTTATTGTAGGTGGTGTACCAGTCGTCTTCAAGGCTAGTGTGATTATCTTCCAGCACAAAGCGTTCTCTCCATTGTGCATAGAGGGTTACGGTGCCTTCATGCTCGGATGTAAGGTTGTTCACTTCTGCTTGGTTGGTGTAAACTATTTTTCCGTTTTCAGTCAATGCCCAGCCGGCAAAGTCATAGCCCGACAATATAAAGCCATTGGCGGTCAGATTTTGTGCCGTACCGTAGGTGAAGGCTTGAGCAGCCATAGAGCCGATAGCACTCTCGTTGTTCTCGTTGAAGACAACCGTATAGGTGTTGTATGCCCACTTGGCGAAGAGTTCTACAGAACCATCCTTTGTGGCAGTGAGATTGCTTACATTTGCGCCGGCAGCGTATTCCACATCGCCCTCTGCGGTGGTAGCCCAACCGATGAAGTGCATGTTCTCAGGGGCAGTATAGGTGTTTGCAGACAGGTTTTGTGCCACATCATAGGTAAAGGCCTGTGCATCCATTGCATCACCAGAACCGCCGTTGGCATTGAAGGAAACGGTGTAGGCGTTGGCGGCAAAGGTTGCCGCAATAGTAGTGTCTTTGGTCAGCGTGAGTGTGCTGCCGGATGTGAAGGCATTGCCGCCCACGGTCAGCGTGTTGAGGTGGTAGCCTATAACGCCATCAGCAGAGATTGTCAATGTAGTTCCATCGGCAACTGCTGCTGCATTGTTGGTGAAGGTGACTTCCTCATCCGCTGTTTGGTTATACACGGTCAGTGTTCCGTTGGCTCC
>JAGCEW010000070.1 GCA_017650465.1 Paludibacteraceae bacterium | reverse complement strand
TTACAATTTAAATGTCGAGTAAATAGAAAAAAGTCACAAAAAATTTGCGTATGTGCAACATTTGTTGTATCTTCGGACGCCGCCTGCCGGACATACACAGGAGTGTTTTTGTTGTACTTTCGGCCCTCCCGCAAGCGGGGCCCGCCGAAAGTACGTTCGCGGGCTGCGGGGCATACACAGAGATATTTTGGTGACTTTTCTGCCTGTGCTATGCACCACTTTTTTTACACCGCCTGTCGCCTGCTTATGCGAGCATAGCAGACTACAGACAGCATAAAAAAACTCGGAAATATCCGAGCCGACAAAAAAATCACCAAAATATTTGCGTATGTGCAACATTTGTTGTACTTTTGCACCTTGAAAAGAATATAAGATATGGAAGAAAAGAGTTTACGCGCACATTTCGCCTTGGTGACCGGTGCCTCGTCCGGCATCGGATACGCCTTTGCCCGCGAATTAGGCAGACGCGGCTACAATCTGCTGATAGTAAGCAATGAAGAGGCTATCCACGATAAAGCCGCCGAACTGAAACAAATCTACCCAAACATAGAGGTAGAAAGTCTGGTGCTGGACCTCGGCCGACAAGACTCGGCACGACAACTATACACCTATACCCAAGAACAAGGGATGGAGATAGAAGTGCTGGTGAATAATGCAGGCGTGTATCATGACCGTGATATCCTGGATGACTCGGAAGGTTTCACCTCCCTCATCCTCAACCTGCATGTGTACACTCCCGCCATGCTATGCTGGCTGTACGGACAAGAGATGCGCGAACGCAAAAAAGGCTATCTGCTCAACGTGTGCTCTGTCACCAGCAAGATAGCCGTGCAACGTCTGGGCACCTACAGCAGTACGAAAGCCTTTCTGAACAACTTCACGCGTTCGCTGCATATCGAACTGAAGCCGTTTGGGGTGCATGTGACCAATGTGAGTCCGGGTGCGGTGGATACAGGCCTGTACAGCATCCGTCCGTGGATGACCCAAGCCGGCAAATGTCTGGGCATGGTGGTGAGTCCGGAAACCCTCGCCCGTCGCGGGTTGAACGCCATGTTCCGCGGCACATACAAAGTGACGGTGCCGGCAGTGTTCTGGCACATCCTGACAGCCCTGATACAATTCATCCCCACGGGGTTGCTGCGCTGCGTCCGCCGATGGGGATGGTTCTAAGCTATTCCGCTTCCTCGCCCAACAACGTGGCGGCTGAGGCAGAAAGGATACGCACACGGACCAAATCGCCAATCTTGTGCCCCTTACGCGGGAAAACAACGGTCTTATACTGCGAGGTGCGACCAAACACATCGTTCTGACTGCGCTTGGAGATACCTTCCACCAAGACTTCCACCGTTTTGCCAATCTCACGGCGGTTGCTTTCCAATGAGAGTTCGTTCTGCAAGGCAATAATTTCATTCAAGCGGCGCACTTTCTCCTCCTCGGAGATGTTGTCCGGCAGATGTCGTTGCGCATAGGTGCCGGGACGCTCGGAGTACTTGAACATGAACGCCGTGTCAAAGCCCACTTCGCGCATGAGAGAGAGGGTCTGCGCATGGTCCTCGAGCGTTTCGTCATGAAAGCCGCAGAAGACATCGGTGCCAATGGCAGCATCGGGCAAGATACGGCGAATGGCGGCAATGCGATCCAGATACCATTCGCGCGTATATTTGCGGTTCATTGCCTTGAGGATGCGGTTGGAACCACTCTGCACAGGCAAATGGATGAACTTGCAGAGATTGTCGTGGCGCGCAATGACATGAAGAGTCTCATCCGACATGTCCTTCGGGTGGGATGTAGTGAAGCGTATACGCATGTCCGGCACGGCTTCGGCGACTTGTTCCAATAACATCGGGAACGTGATGACACGGTCTTCCGCGCCCTCCGGCACAAAGCGATAGGAGTTGACATTCTGGCCGAGCAAAGTGACCTCTTTGTAGCCACGACTGCGGAGATCCTGCACCTCCGCCAAAATACTCTCTACATCGCGGCTGCGCTCACGGCCACGGGTGTAAGGCACCACGCAGTAGGAACAGAAATTGTTACAACCGCGCATGATGCTCACAAAGCCGCTGATGGAACGGCCTATCCGCTGCGGGATAATGGAACGGTAGGTCTCGGTGGTGGACAGTTGCACATTGATAGCTTTGTGCCCCTGTTGCGCCAATTGCAAGAGGTTAGGGATATCCAGATAGGCATCGGGACCTGCCACAAAATCAACGTGATAGCGGTCAATCAGCTCTTCGCCCATCCTCTCCGCCATACACCCGATGACACCTAAATGCAGTCTCCCCTTTCCGGAAGGCGCTTTGCGGTGGGTGAGTTCGTCCAGACGATGGCAGACGGTCTGCTCCGCCTTGTCGCGGATAGAACAGGTGTTCAGGATAATCCAATCCGCCTCTTCGGGCGTTTCCGCCATTGTGGCATCCGTGGTATTGAGAATGGCTGCTACCACTTCGCTGTCGGCTGCATTCATCTGGCAACCGTAGGTTTCGATATAATATTTCATTGCTGTTGGTATTTGCTTGGTCAAGGCTCAATATGCAGGCGGAAACGCAATGACCACCACGGCGCATCAAAATCGGCATGATGGGTCAAGCGAAAGACGCTGTATAAATCGCCAATACGGAGTATATTGCCTATACCTACCGCCGCCTCTACATAAGGGATACGAAGGTCGGTATATGGGTTTTCTATCGCAGCAGGCAGAAGGCGGTTGGATGAGAACGCGCCATACGCCAGTTTGAAAGATACAAGTTCACGCAGCCGCAGATAACGGATACCAGGGATGAGATTGAACAGCACTCCCCTACCGTTCCAGTCGGCATGTAGTTGCACATAGCGGTCAGCAGCATAGCAGCCCGTGTTCATCAGCGTGAAACGGAAAGCATCGAACGAATAAGACTGGTTGCCGGCAAAGAGATGCAGCATATTATACGGCGTGCGACCGAACTGTGCGCCCGCCTCCACCGTATAATCCAAGCGACCGCCTGCGCCCAAAGAAAGCGTGTGGCGCAACATAAGCGATAGTTTGCCATACAGATTGTATCCGTCTATTCCCGCCTGCTCGACACTGCCCGCTTCGCCGTAAAGGAACAACACCGGCAGTTCGTTATGCACATGAATGCGTTGGAAATAACGGTCAATCTTTTTCTCGTTCCATCCAATGCGGACAGTTGCCCCCAAAGATGCGTAACGGTAGGTAGGCTGCGCCGTGTAGTCGCGCGTGGGCTCGCCGTAACCCGACTCGCCAGCACGAATATTCAACTGCGTCTCGACGTGATCCGTCCAATCGTCTTCGGTATAGATACTGAACTCACGACGACGGACATCCGTATAGTGCAGGTTCTTCCCCTTATAGAAGAAATGGGTCAGATGCCCCGTGAAATTAAGGTCGTTGCACCAGGCAGAGTTTTCCTTATGCAGGCGCGTAAACTCTGTCCGGTCGGAAGGAACATATTCGTCCGCATAACGGAAAGACAAGATATGCCTGCGAGCGGCAGGAAGATTGAGATGAACATAACCCGCACCTTTCCACGCGCGGTCACCGAAAGCGTATGCCGCATAGGCCTCCAGACAGACTGTCTTGGAGAGTTTGGCAGTAGTTCGCAAGGGGAAACCAAGACGCACCTTTTCATAATGGTTGATGCGTATCAGTTCAGACAGATGCCCGAACTCCACATAAGTGTCTGTTGGGAAATAGCCCGTAGAAAGGGTGTAAGCGGCAATGGAAACGGCTTTGAACAACGGTGAAGCAGCTGCAGTGTCAATTGCCGAATGGAAAGTGTCCGGCAGCACCTCCGGCACAGCAACGGCAGCATCGGAGAAAGCCGTTCGCTGCATCAGAAGCACAGAAGGAAAGATATGGGACGAATCACCCTTGACCGCAAAATCCAACGAGACCGTAATCTGCTCACCCTGCTTGCGGTAGGCTCTTGCCGAATCCTCCCCTATCGGTGCGAACTGTTGCGCGATACGGAGGTGGTGGAGGTAGTTCAAGTTCACTTCGGTCGGCACTTCCGCTTCAATGCTTCGCAAGGCGTAAGAGGCGGAGTCAATAAGCATCGTACCGTTGAAGGTGGGATAAAACGGGTTCTTGGTCCGGAAATCCACCTGATAGGCTTTTCCACCGTCGGAAATAGAATCGACCAAATAATAGCGGTAATAGGTTCCTCCATCCGTTGCCAGCGGACTGATGAGAGTAGCCGTATAGAAGGGTATCGTATTGCGATAGAAAGAAGGAGAGACATCAAAATCGCTCAACAGTTGCTGCCAGTCGGTGGAGGAAAGCAGTGCCACCTGTTCGGATGTTTGTCCGCCGGCGATGGTACGTGCATAAAGAGGCAATAGAAGGGATGAGTCCTCATTCGTCACCATCGCTTGGCGCAGACTGCGCCAAATATGGCGTTTGAGATGCTTGGCACGAATATCACTAAGGCACACCTGTAAATGCTGTTGACCTATAGGAGGCGACGGCAAATCATTCACGCGCCGATGCCGCCGCACCTTTTGCATCAGTGCTATGGCAGGGTTCTCTCCGGGTGTCACCAACACATCGCTCAAGGATTGCGCATTCGGTTTCAGCACGACGGCTATTCCCGCCGATTGTCCGGGTTGCAAGGGGAAACGCTGCCGCTGGTAGCCTACAGAGGAGACCACCAACGTAGCCTTGTGCGAAAGGTTGGTGCGCAGGAAGAAGAAACCCTCCGTATCCGTGCTTGTACCAATCTGCGTCCCTTGCAGATAGACATTCACATTAGCAAGCGGTTGACCTGTTTCCGCATCAAACACTTCTCCCGTCACGGTCGTCCCCATCGGGACAGGAACATCAGCCCATACGGCAAACGGCAGACACAAGCAACAGAACAATATGAGTAAACGAATTCGCATCAGTGGTTGGCGGGATGGTAACGGAGAACCGCTTTCCGGAGGTCCTGAATATCAATATGAGTGTATATTTCGGTGGTGGTAATATCCTCGTGTCCCAGCAACTGCTGAATGATACGCAAGTCCGCACCGTTTTGCAGCAGATGAGTAGCGAACGAATGACGGAGCGTGTGGGGCGATATGGTCTTGGTGATCCCTGCCTCTTCCGCCAGACGGCGAATGATGGTGAAGATCATCGCGCGCGTAAGTTGCGCACCACGCCTATTCAAAAAAGCTATATCTTCATCACCATGACGAATGGTCAGATGAGCACGGTCTTCCATCCAAAAGACAAACCACTTCTCCGCTTCCGGAGATATAGGAACAAGACGCTGCTTAGACCCCTTACCTTGTATGAGCATGTACCCTTCTTTCCTATACATATTCGAGAGACGCAAGGCTGTCAATTCACTGACACGCAGGCCACTACCATACAACATCTCAATAATAGCGCGATTGCGATGCCCTTCAGGCGAAGAAAGGTCAATAGCCGACACAAGCCGGTTCACTTCGTCCAAAGTAAGCACTTCAGGTAGATGACGTTCTTTTCGGGGCGATTCAATCAGTTCGGAAGGATCGTCATCGCGCAAGTGATTGTATAATAGGAAACGGTAAAACGAACGGATACCACTTAACACACGAGACTGGGTGCGAGAGTTGGTGTCCGTACCAAAAGTGTGGTAAATAAAGTCCTGCAAATCGGTCAATGATGCTTTTTCCGGAGCAATACCATGAGAGGTGAGATAACTATACAATTTATCCAAATCTTGCTCATAGGCATCCACTGAATTGGGGCTCAGACCACGCTCAAGGCGCAGATAAGTATGATATTCACGACGAACGTCCGTAGGCATAGTTATCTATATTGAATCACACCTCTATAGGTGGCGTCGAACGTTTGAGAATCAAAGGTTTGCAAATGAATCTCCATATCCGTAGTATCATCCCACTGACGTAGTGTAAACGAACCCGATGGGAACATATATACACGTTGGGGCAGTCCATCCGACAAGAGAAGCAAATACGTACCGGTAATAGCTCCCTCAAACTCCATAGCACTGAGGGCGGAAAAGGTGGTTGCCGTAGAATCGACTTTATAGTCTCCCTCCTGTAAGGCTCTGGTGTCCGACGGCAGAAAGATATCGGTGAATACCAGTTCTGAGCCGGTTCCGAACAATGTATCCCCACGCATAGTGAGACCTTTACTCAAGAGTGTAAGGGAATAGACATTTCTTTCGAGGTGGGAATAATACATCCCATGTACTTCAGCCATACCGGAGGTGAAGACAGTATCCACGGTCAACACCTTTTTGGGTGAAGGCGACGAATAAGGCTTGCAGGCTATCAGCAGCAAGGGAAGGAAAAAGAACAGACTATGCTTCATGGCGGAAAGATTTAGGGTGAAGGAGTTGACGAGCGGGTATCCATGCGGCGATAAAACCTAATAACAGCACGACAACTAACACGCCTGCCACATCCATCCACAGGAGGGATACAGGATAAGCGCTGAGGATATATTCCGCACCATTACCCAACTTGATGAATCCAAAATACTGTTGCAGAAGACAAAGCAGCGTTCCAAGCACTACGCCACCCACTGCACCGAGAGCAGAAATCATCCACCCTTCATAAAGGAACACCCTATGTATATCGGTAGAAGATGCACCCAGGTCGCGAAGAATCTCAATATCCCTGCGCTTGTCAATAATCAGCATTGTGAGTGACCCCACGAGGTTGAACGATGCTATCAGGAGAATAAACACCATCAGCAGTGTGGTGAGCAGTTTTTCCACACGTAATACACGGAAAAAGTCTTCTTGCTGTTCGTAGCGGTTCAGCACCCGATATTTACCTGCCAAGAGATGTTGCACCTCACGCTGTGCATTCTTTAGATCAGCTGTCGGCGTCAGTTTCAACTCAACGGCACTCACCTCGTGCGGCTCGTAAGCAAACAGCCGTTGTGCCAGTTCGAGGGATACAAGCATATAGTGCTCATCGTATTTGAGTTGGTTGACGGCAAACACGCCAGCCATAAAACAGGTTTCCGAAGTAAAGCTCTGGTCGGGGCGCAAAAGGTTAACTTTCTTGTTACGACAGGGGGCATAGAGATGAAGTCCGCTTTGGAAGAAGGCACCAACGCCCAGTTGGGCAGCCAGACCTTGTCCCATAACTGTCCGTTCGAAAGCCCCGTCAAACACAGAGAACGAACCTTCGATAAGAATGGAGTCAATGTGGTTGAGGCGTTGGTAACAAGAATCGACGCCTTTAAGTTGGGCAGGAATCTGCTTACCTGCATATTCCACCAATGCCGTTTCCTCCACCACTTCCGAAAAGACCTCCACACAGGAAAGAGTGCGCAGAGAATCAAAAGCGGGCGTTTCGGTAGAGAAATACTTACCTTCAGTAGGCAGCACTTTCAAGTCGGGATCGAACTCGGAGAACATAGTCTCGACCACCTGACCAAAGCCATTAAGCACACTAAGCACACAAATCATCGCTGCTGTCACGACAGCAACGGCAACGGCGCTGACTCCGCTGACTATCTGGATGGCATTGTGACCTTTTTTTGCCCAAAGGTACCGCCATGCAATATGTAGTGCCACCCGGGGACGCATCGTTACTGATGAAGCAACTGTTCTATACGCTCCATTTTATCTATTGTCTCATCCAGATGAAAATTCAGTTCAGGGATGATACGCAGCTGATGGCGCTCCAGAGTTCCCATCTCTCCACGGATTTTGTGCATATCCGTTTGTACTTTCTCCAAAGTGGAAGCCTGTTTACTCTGCGGGAACACACTTAGGTACACGTGCGCAATGGCCAAGTCGGGACTGATGCGCACTTCGCTCACCGAGATAAGCGTTCCGCCTAAATTCCGTGCATAGCGGAGAAATATATCACTTAGGTCTTTTTGAATAAGCCGGGCGATCTTCTGTTGTCGTGTAGTTTGCATAATTTGGAAAATATTTATGTAAATAGGGTTTCTCTTTTGCATGAAACCGAAAACAAGGGAAAGGAGACTATTTCTCTTTTCCCTAATTCATGTAGCAGTGCCTGCGGCAAAGGACAGTCTCCTTGAATCCCTCATCCGCTGCAATCTGAAATAAACGCTCTATTAACGTTTGTGACGACCTTCGTCAGCCACGGTCAGTTTCTTGCGACCTTTGGCGCGACGGGCTGCCAGAACGCGGCGACCGTTAGCGGAAGCCATGCGCTCCAAGAAACCATGTTTGTTACGGCGTTTACGTTGGGATGGTTGAAATGTACGTTTCATCGTATTTGCGTTTTTATGCCCGAAGGCGTTATTATTTCAGTTAGTTGGATCCCGCGTCTCCGACCTTGCGTTAGCCGTTAGCAAAGGATGGAATCAGCGAAAAAGCGTGCAAAGGTAGTGCTTTTTTTTTAATTGACCAAATTTTTTGTAAAAAAAACGCCAAATTCTTCATTTATTTCATTTTTTACTTGGTGAAACCATTTATTTTATGTACTTTTGCGGGTTAGTTTGGAGTAAAATACGAAAGTATATGCAAAAAGTAACTATTTATTGCAAGAACACTCGTGCTTATTACGACATTGATTGCGGAACATCTTTGATGCAACTCTACGAAATGATCAAGCCTCAGTTGCGTTACCGCGTAGTAGCTGCCCGTGTTAATTACAAGTTGCAAAACTTGAATTTCCTGGTGTATAAACCCAAGGACATTGAGTTTCTAGACATTTCCTGTCCTGCCGGAATGCGGTGCTATGTGCGCACGCTTTCTATGGTTCTATCCTGCGCCATCCGAGAACTGTTCCCTGATTACGATCTGCGTATAGAACATCCTATTTCGTTGGGATATTTCTGCACCGTTCGCGGTTATGATGGTGAAAAGATGGAGCTGACTCCCGAAAAGATTGCCCGCATCAAAGAACGTATGCAGCAAATCATCAAAGAGGACCGTTCTATAGAGGTAGAGGAAAAACGGACGAAAGATGTCATCCGGCTTTTCAAGGAGCATCGTGAGGGTGAAACCACGCTGTTCGAAGCCTTGGGCAACCCCTATTGCAGATACTATCGGATGGGAAATCATATTGATTACTACACCGGGGCCTTGATGCCCTCCTCCGGATATATCAACATTTTTGATCTTACGCCTTACCACGACGATATGCTGTTGCGCATTCCTTGCCGTTGTGACCCGACGCGCCTGGAAGACATGTGCAAACAAGATAAAATGTTTGAAATCTTCACCGAATATCGCAACTGGAATCAACTGATGCATATATCCAATGTAGGGGAGTTCAACAAGGTGGCCAAGGCTAGCCGATGCTTTGAAATGATTAAGGTGGGAGAGGCGTTGCACGAGAAAAAGGTTGCTCAGATAGCAGACCAGATTACATCGAGAGAAAACCGACCGCGCTTTGTTCTGATTTCGGGACCTTCCTCTTCGGGTAAAACCACATTCTCCATGCGTCTGCGTATCCAATTGATGGTAAACGGACTTATTCCCGTGGTTATTTCCATGGATAACTACTTTGTCAACCGAGAAGACACACCGAAAGACGAAAACGGAGAGTGGGATTTCGAGCACCTTCACGCTTTGGATCTTGACCTTTTCCGCAAGGATTTGAAGGATCTGTTGGATGGCAAGGAAATCAAACTTCCCACCTTTAACTTTGAAACAGGTAAACGCGAATATCGCGGCAATACGTTGCAGTTGAAAGAGGACACCATCTGTATCGTTGAGGGATTGCATGCCCTTAATCCTGAACTGATTCCGAACATCCCGCGTGAGGCCACATTCAAGATATTTGTATCCGTCCTTACTTCTGTCAATCTTGACAACCACAACTGGATTCCTACTGCGGATTTGCGTCTGATACGCCGTATCGTTCGAGACTTCCGTTTCCGCGGTTATAGTGCAGTGGATACTATCGCACGTTACGAAAGCGTGAAACGCGGTGAAGAGCGTTGGATTTATCCTTTTCAGGAAGAAGCCGATGTCATGTTCAACTCGGCATTGCTATTTGAACTGGCTGTGTTAAAACGTCACGCCGAGCCTATTTTGGCAGAAGTCCCCAAATATACCAATGAATATACCGATGCACACCGATTGCTGAAAGAACTTAGTTATTTCGAGCCCATTCCAGCGCGTGAGATTCCGCCTACCAGTTTCCTCCGCGAGTTTGTCGGTGGCAGTTCGTTCCAATATTAAACATTCGAGACTTATGCAATTCACACGTATTTCTTTATCCGTATCCGCGCTATTGTTCTGTCTTGCTTTTGCCTTGCCGTTGTCGGCGCAGACAGAAGAACCTGTGCAGGCGGCATACCCTGCCATCCTTGCCGACATGACGCATGTGAAGGTGGTGCAGGACAGTTCCATCACCCTCCTCATGCAGGACAAGCGAAACGGCATCGTACGAGGTGTGCAGGAGATGTCCGGATTCCGCGTACAAATCTATTCGGACAACACCCCTATCCATGCAAAAACAACCGCCATTCAACTGGAAGAGCGTTTTTCAGCACTGATTAGCGAACCGATTTACGTCATTTCCACTCCGCCATTCTTCAAAGTGCGTATCGGAGACTTTAGAACGCAACTGGAGGCTTCTACATATAAGGAAGAATTTATCAAGGCATTCCCTGACATGGCAGGGGACACCTATGTCGTTCGTGACGAACATATACAAGTAAGACAATGAATTTGCAAGACTTTACACCCGACCACGCTACAACCGTGGACATCGGCACCCACATCAAAGATATGCTTTCGCGCATCGGGGAGAACCCTGAGCGTGACGGTCTGATTAAAACCCCTGAACGGGTCGGAAAGGCCTTTCAGTTCCTTTGCAAGGGATATAAGGAAGACCCAGAGGCCATTCTCAGGGCGGCTTTGTTTGAGGAAGACTATCGACAAATGGTGGTCGTGAAGGATATTGAGTTCTATTCGCTCTGCGAGCATCATCTCCTACCCTTTTTCGGGAAAGCACATGTGGCATATATCCCCAATGGCAAAATCACCGGATTGAGCAAGATTGCCCGTGTGGTGGATGTTTTTGCACGAAGATTGCAGGTGCAGGAAAGAATGACTATGCAGATTAAGGATTGTATTCAGCAAACGCTCAATCCCTTAGGAGTTATGGTGGTAGTGGAAGCCGAACACATGTGCATGCAGATGCGCGGCGTGCAGAAGCAGCATAGCATGACCACTACATCCGATTTCACAGGGGCTTTCAATCGTCCTGAGACACGGGAAGAGTTTCTTAGGCTGATACACAACCGCTAACCCTATTATTTTGTCACCCCTTATGCAACTTCCGCAACTGAAAACAGCTTTTCTGCAGACCTTTGGACAGCCGGCCGATGCCATTTATTTCGCACCGGGAAGAGTCAACCTAATCGGCGAACACACCGACTACAATGGTGGTTTTGTTTTTCCGTGTGCCTTGTCTTTCGGGACCTATCTGTTGCTGGCTCCGAACAAGGACGATGTGTTCCGTTTCCGTTCACTGAATGTGCCGGAACGCATTGATGTGCCGTTGCATAAACTTACAGATGTATTGCCGAACCACTGTTGGGCGAACTATCCCTTGGGATGTATTGCGCAGTCTGTCCGTCGCGGTTGGGCACCAACTACGGGATACGATTTGCTTTTCTCCGGTGACGTGCCACAGGGAGCCGGATTGTCGTCTTCGGCGGCTATTGAAGTAGTTACAGCTTTTGCTTTTTCTGAACTAAGTCATACCAACTTATCGAGTACAGAAATAGCCTTGATCGGACAGGCGTCCGAACACGAGTTCGCAGGAGTTAATTGCGGTATTATGGACCAGTTTGCTTCTGCACACGGCAAGAAAGACCACGCCATTTTTCTCAATTGTGACACTATGGAGTTTCAGTTGGTTCCGATTGCCTTGCGCGGCATAAAGATTGTTATTGCCAACACCCATTCACCGCATAAACTGGATTCCGGTGCCTACAATGCACGTGTCTCTGAATGTCAAACAGCTCTTTCGCAACTGCGGAAAGTGCGTCCTGACCTGAAAAATCTGGCCGAACTAACACCATCTGATTTTGAGGCTTGTTCTGTAGCCATTACCGATGCTGTTGCTTTTCGGCGCGCACGCCATGTGGTAGGAGAGGTGGACCGTACGCGCCGTGCTGTGGAGGCCTTGCAAGCAGGCGATATTACTTTGTTCGGAAAGTTGATGAATCAGAGCCATGTCTCTTTGCGCGACGATTATGAGGTGACAGGACCTGAATTGGACGCAATGGCAGAAGCCGCTTGGCAGGTGAACGGAGTTATTGGCAGCCGCATGACGGGTGGAGGTTTTGGCGGATGTACAGTCTCACTGGTTCAAGAAGAAGCCATACCCGCTTTTATTGACTCCGTCGGCAAAACATATACAGCACGGACCGGTCTGAAAGCCGATTTCTATATCGCAGAAATAGGCGATGGTGTTCACCGCCTATAACTTTTCTTCTTTATCATTCGCACTCATATTCTCCATAAAGAGATTAACCAAACGCTTGGTGACGATAGTGTGCGAGATGGCTTTTTTGATGCGTGACGGGTTACGAGTACCGGATGACGGGGCTTTAGGTTCTTTTGTCTGCTCCTCCATCAATGCCACTTCTTGTTCACGCTTGTCCATTTTAGCTTTTACGGTTGCGGGCGCGTGTTTATACAATGCGTTATAGCACGGCTCCGCGGCCTTCATAATATACGGGGTGAGGAAAGTGGTCACGACGCTGGACGCTACGATGATCGGATACAGGGCGGGATGCAGCACTCCCAGACTATTCCCCAAACCAGCGATGATAAAAGAGAACTCACCTATCTGCACGAACGAGAAACCTGTCTGCATCGCGTCTTTCATTGTCTCGCCCCCCCACCAGCAACCTAAGGTGCCAAAGACAATCATACCGATGATAATCACTAGGCATGTGATGAGGATACTCGGCCAGTATTCGACAAGGTTGGACGGATTGATCATCATTCCTACCGAGACAAAGAAAATAGCGGCGAACACGTTCTTGAGCGGTGTCATCAGATGTTCGATACGATGTGACTCAATGGTCTCGGCGAGGATCGAACCCATCACGAACGCACCAAGTGCTCCACTGAAACCGGCTTCTTCGGCTGTGAGTACCATACCCAGACACAGTCCCAATGCCAAAATAATCAGCGTCTCGTCATTGAGATACGGTTTCACTTTGCGGAGAAGCGTCGGGATAATCAATATTCCGCACACAAACCAGGCAACGAGCGTGATGGCAAGCACAAGCACTTTGTGAACCAGTTCCTGACCATCAAACTGGTGCTTGATGGCAATACTCGACAAGAGCACCATCAGTACAACAGCAACCACATCTTCGACAATGAGAATACTCGTAGCACCTTTGACAAAACGCGCTTTACCCAGACCTGCTTCATCAACGGCTTTCATCACAATGGTGGTACTCGACATGCATAGCATTCCGGCGAGGAACAGCGCATTCATCATATCCATCTCTGCCCATTTGCCGACACCGAAACCAAACAACATCATACCACCGATGATGGTCAGCGCACCGATGGCCGCCACCTTTCCGGAGGAAATAAGGTTCTTGATGCGAAACTCCAGCCCGATGCAGAACAGCACGAAGAGCACACCGATGTCTCCCCAGACTTTCACATTGTCGGCGCTCACCCAAGAGTCACCCAGCACATAGGGACCAACTAACACACCGGCTACGATGTAACCTAATACCACCGGCTGTTTCAGCAGCTTAAAGATTAGGCTGACTATACCAGCCGTAATCATCAAAACATAAAGATCGTGTACCATAAAATTATATTGTTCTTTAGAATTTCATTGCCTTGTTCATTTGCAGTGCAAAGGTACAGCATTTTTTTGATATATGCAAATTTTCGGTGTGATTTTTGGAAGATATGTAGATTTGTAGTACGTTCGCAGTTTGCGGGGCATACAAAATTTGTTGTACCTTCGGCCCTCCCGCATAGCGGGTTCCCGCCGAAAGTACGTTCGCAGTTTGCCGGACATACAGGAGGAATATTTTTCTGTCTTTTTTGTTGACGCTATGCGTTCTGTTTTTGTGCCGTCAGCCGATGCACCTTATGCAAGCATAGGCACACCAACTGACGACACAAAAACAATGAAAGTATTCATTCCCCCAAAAAAGACAGAAAAATATTTGCGTATGTGCAAAATTTGTTGTACCTTTGCGCGTTTTTTTGAAAAAAATGCCTTTTGGGGCAGTTGCGAACGCCTATTGAAACAAACTTTATAATAAACAATGCAAATGAAACCATTAAATGAATTGACCATTGCCGTGGCAAGTGACCACGCCGGTTTTGGACTCAAATCCATGATTCAATTGTTCCTGGAGCGTGAAGGCGCTAAGGTGGTTGATTTCGGTTGTCACTCGATGGAGACTTGTGACTTTCCGGATTACGCCCATCCTATGGCTACTGCCATGGAGAAAGGCGAATGCGATCTTGGCATCGGTTTTTGCTTCACCGGTAACGGCATGTGCATGGCTACCAACACCCATCCTCATGTACGTGCGACCATCTGCTGGGAACCCCGCATGGCGGAGAACGCCCGCCGATTCTTTGACGCGAACATACTCTGTCTGCCCGCAGGCTATGTATCACCAGACAAAGCACTGGATATCATCCACGCGTTTGTCAGCACCACTTTTGGTGGCGGAGAACGCTATGAGCGTCGTATTCATCATTTAGCCAATCCCAACAAGTATCGAATTGAAAACGGAGAATGGATCCTTTTAGATTGAAGATTTTAGATTGCAGATTTTAGATTTTGGTTTAAGATATGAAAAACTTGAATGTTAAATTGCATATTTTGGCACCGCTGACGGCGTTGGTAGTGTTAATCCTATGGTTTATGCCGAGTACGGCTTTCGGCATTGAAGGGCTGACGGTGGTTCAACAGCGCACGATTGCTATCTTTATGTATGCAGCACTGATGTGGATGTTCGAGATTATTCCGGCTTGGGCCACTTCGGTCACAACCATCGTATTCCTCTTGCTGAGCGTCTCCAACAAAGGTCTGACCAATCCCGAAATGGGCGAATTGGTAAATTTCAAGGAACTGATGGCAGCATTTGCCGACCCGATTATCATGTTGTTTTTGGGCGGTTTCGTTTTGGCTATTGCAGCCAGCAAAGTGGGACTGGATGTTGTGCTGGCGCGCGTCATGTTGAAGCCCTTCGGCACTAACCCTAAATGGGTGTTGCTTGGTTTCTTGACGCTGATCAGCGTGATGTCGATGTTCATGAGTAACACCGCCACAGCGGCTATGATGCTCGCCTTCCTGGCACCTGTACTTCGTACACTTCCTGTGGATGGTGGTGGTCGTGTGAGTCTGGCCATGGCTATTCCTATTGCGGCTAATATCGGTGGTCTGGGAACGCCTATCGGTACGCCTCCTAACGCTATTGCTATCGGTCAGTTGGCATCGATGGACATCAACGTAGGCTTCGGCGCATGGATGCTTCGCATGGTGCCGGTAGTGATCGTGATGATTCTCTTTGCATGGTGGCTGCTGATGTTCCTATTCCCGTTCAAAGCGAAAGATGTGAAGATTGTTATCCAACCGGACGAGACGCACGAGATCGACTGGAAGTTCTGGGTGGTTACCGTGACATTCCTTGTGACCATCCTTCTGTGGATGACGGGTGAGTTGACTCACCTGAACTCGAACGTGGTAGCCCTTATCCCGTTTGGTGTTTTCGCCCTCGTAGGTATCTTCCAACGCGACGATTTTGCGAAGATTGACTGGCATGTGTTGTGGATGGTAGCCGGTGGTTTTGCTATCGGTACAGCGCTGAATAAGACAGGTCTGGCGGCTGCACTGGTAGAGTCTATTCCATTCGGCAGTTGGTCGGCTATCGCTGTTCTCGTCATCGCAGGACTACTGGGATGGTTGCTAAGTAACTTCATTGCCAACTCTTCAGCCGCCAACCTGCTCGTGCCTATTTTGGCGGTAGTGGGTACAGCGATGAGTGAGCAGTTAGGTGCTTTTGGTGGGGTAACAACTCTGTTGGTCTGTGTAGCCGCTTCGACTTCGTTCGCGATGCTGCTTCCTATCTCTACCCCGCCGAATGCCATTGCTTGTTCTACCGGTCTGATCAAGACCAACGACATGGCGAAAGTGGGACTGATTGTCGGTTTGGTTGGCATAGCTATAGCATACGCTGTAATCCTTATTTTCCCATTCTGATATGCGACGCCTGTTTATCATTTTGACACTTGTCATTTGTCATTTGTCATTTGTCTTCGCTGCTCCGGCAGATAGCGCTAAGGTAGCTAAGAAAGAGGCTGTCAAGAGTCACCTCAAACAGCATTTCAAGCCGTATGGGTTTATTCGCAACTATTTCACCTACGACAGCCGTGAAAGTGTTTCCGGCACCGGTGATTTGTTTTACTATCTGCCTAAGGACAACGCATGGAACCAGACGGTCGAAGGGACTTCCGTTTCGGGTGTCAAGCGTGAAGACCTCAATGCCCGTTCCTCGTTCCGTTTCCTGGCTCTGACCACCCGCGTGGGACTGGACATCAAAGGTTATCAGGTAGGCAGGACGCTGTTTGAAGGTAAAGTGGAGGCGGACTTCTATGCCGGTCTGTCGGGTTCGACAGGCGTGGCGCAGTTGCGTCTCCGCCAGGCCTTTATGACCCTGGCATGGGACAGCCTTCCCATGGCAGGCGGCAAACAACAGGCACGCGTAAGCCTGTTGATGGGTCAGGCGTGGCATCCTATGGCCGCCGACCTGTGTGATGCCCTTTCGCTGAATGCAGGGGCTCCTTTCGGCCCCTTCTCGCGCACACCGCAAGTGAAGATGGACGCACGGCTCGGCAACCTCTTCACCCTCACCGGTGCAGCCATCTGGCAGATGCAGTACACATCGGCGGGACCTGACGGACCGTCAGCCAACTACATCAAATACGGTTGCACGCCAGAGGCATATATCGGATTGTCGTTTCACCACGAAAGCGGTATCCTGCTCCGTGCAGGTGCAGATGTGCTGAGTATCAGTCCGCGCCGTACCGGCGAAGCGACGGATGAAGAAGGACAGCCCATCCTCGGAGAAGACGAGAAACCCATCAAAGTGAATGTGAACGACCGTCTGACAACAGTGTCGCCTTTCTTCTACCTGCAATACAAACACCAAGGGTTCTCACTGAAAGCCAAAAGCGTGTTCGCGGAAGCCGGTGAGCACATGAACCTGAACGGCGGTTACGGCGTGAAAGCCACCAATGCCGACGGTTCGTGGGAATATACACCTACACGCAATTCATCATCCTGGATAAGCATTGTCTATGGCGGAGACCTGAAAGGCAACAACAAGTTGCAGGGTATCCTCTTTGGAGGCTATGTATATAATTTCGGCACGAAAGAGGCCCTTTGCGGAGAGAACGGCAAGGCAAAAGGATATTGGTTCAGCAAGAACAGCTTTACAAACATACGGCAGATGTGGCGTTTGTCTCCGGCTTTATTGTGGAGCATCGGAAAATTCCAACTCGGTCTGGAGTATGAATTGACCTCGGTGCAATATGGTGACAGCCAAAGCATCAGTCTGAAGAACGGACTGGCGGAGAATGATCTCCACTGGGTTACGAACCATCGTCTGCAACTGATGACGAAATACAATTTCTGATTTAGGGACAAGTTTCTTCTGTTGTCCCACAACGGAAGAAGCAAATACCCATCCTAAACAAAAAAGAGCGAACCGAAGTTCGCTCTTTTTCTACTACTTATGCTTTTTTGAATTCGTCTTTTCCCACACCGCAGAGGGGGCAAACCCAATCCGCAGGGAGGTCCTCAAAAGCCGTGCCGGCTGCGATACCGTTGTCCGGATCGCCTACTGCGGGATCGTACTCATACCCGCATACTTCACAAACGTACTTTGCCATAGTATTTCAATTCAAAGGGTTGGTTTCTTATTGGAAATTGGAACGGTTGTCAACAACATCGGCTTTTTCCTCAATTGAGTTGATAATCTGGTAAGGCAGATAAGCGTAACGCGAAGCGAGTTGTGCTTTCTCAGTCTCGGCATCGAAGGTATTCTCCGAAACGTTTTTCTGTCCGGGAACGAGTACGAAGACACCGGTATTGCCGTCCACAGGTTGGCTGAGTTGTCCAGCTTCGGTGGCAAAAGCCGTTCCGATAACAGCGGGCTCGACTCCTGCATTGCCAAAGGCATAGCCGGAAAGGGTAACCCCCTCCGCCGTCTGCACGGTGGTATTTAACTTCTGTGCAGCCTCATCCAAGGAAGCGATGCCTTTGAGTTCCTTACGGATGAGTTCGGCTTTCTTACGGTTGAGTGCGCGTCCTTGCAATTCGCCTTCGACTTCTGCCAGCGGACGATATTCGCTTTCGGTGACATTGCTGAGGAGTGCCACAACGAACTGGTCGCCACACTCGAAGACATCGGAAATCTGTCCTTCTTTTGCCTCATACGCCCAACGTACGATAGGACGGCTGGCCTTGAGTTGTGCCACTTTGTCGGCGTTCTTATCCAAGTTGTAAGCAGGATAGAGCGTCATATTGCTTTCTGCGACAGCACCACGGAAGAGGTCTTCGGTGTTGTTGTTTACGACAAACTGTTTTGCTTGGTTATAAAGGATAGAATAGGTCTTGCTGGAAGGCGTGACTTTGCGCTCCAAGATAGCCAATTTGACTTTGGGAGTGGCTTTGGCAATATCCATCACTTCGAAGGTCTGTTCGCCCAGTCCGGCAGCTACAGTGAAACGTGTTCCTTTCTTACCTGCGAAAGCGGGCTCGGAAATCTGCTTCTGGAGCATATCTTCGGTGAACCAGCCGAGTTCACGGTCTTCCTGTCCTTCTTCGGCAGCGATGAGTTTGAGCTGTACAGAGTCGGGCATCGAATAGCCGCAATCAACGAGGCGTGCCATACTATACGTGTCGTCAGCAAAGGTGATTTCGGTAACTGCGTTCTTGTGCGCCCCCTTGCCGAAAGCGAACTCTTTGTATTGTTCGGGAACCGTCTCTTCGGAATAGTTACGTCCGTCGTAGGTAAGGTCGGAATTGGTGTTCACCACGAGCGCGATGTCGTCGGTGGTGGCGAATTCGTCCTTAAGGCTATTCATCAGTTCCTCAGTAGCCTTGAAATCGTCCTCAGAGGGTACGATAGCAAAGGTGACATATTCCAAGGAGCGTGAAGGTTTCTGCTTGAAGAGGGGTTTGAGCTCGTTGTAGATGGCCTTGATGTCGCGTTTGTTCACTTTGACGAGCGAGTCAGCTACAGCCGAATAAGGTTGCATCACGTACTGCGCATCGACACGTGTTTCGCGTGCTTCGAAAGCGTATTTGGCATCCAGTTTATTGGCCACCAACATACTACGGAGCAGTCCGGTATATTTGTCTTGGAGCTGTGTGAGACGCACTGCATTCTCCCAGTAGAGCCAATAGGTCTTGGCTTGTTGCAAGGAAGCCGCTTGTTGTGCGTCGATGTCATCCGTAGCGCCAAACACTTGGCTGTGGAAGCGGATGAGTGCTTCACGGCTGAAGTTACCGTTCTCGTCGGCAAAAGCACGACGCTGACGAATGAGTTGGTGAGGGTTCTGTCCGATGCAAAGGTCACTGAGTTCGGCAGGGGTAACGTCCATACCTATTTCTTTCGCCTGTGCGCGCAAGGAATAGTCACCGACCATCATATTCCATACCTGATTGCGGATTTGTGCGGTGAGGTCTTCGTCAAAATCGGAGCGTCCGCTTTCGATTTTATACACTTCGGTGAGTTGGTCTTTCGCTGCCTCATAATCGGTGTAGTGGATTTTATGTCCAGCTACCTCGCCGACATATTCGCGACTACGATTGAAGAATGAACTACCGGAGTTAAGGAAGTCTCCCAAGATGAATGCTAACATAGCGAGACCCACCACAATCAACAGGGTAACGCCATGATTACGAATACGTTGTAAAGTTGCCATAGTAATATTTATTTTATGTTTCTTTCGTTCTGTTTTGGTTTTTTCGTGCACTTTTATGGGTCCTTTCGAGCGCATAAGAGCCCAAAAACCGCGCAAAGGTACTGCTTTTTTTTGATATATGCAAATATTTTTCACAAAAGTGCATTTTTTCTTCAATTTTCTTGTCTTACTTCCCTGCATATCTCAAGCATATCTCGCGCGTCTCTTGCGCGACTTTCCAGCAGATGTTAATAAGAACTCCTTTTAGCAGAGAGATACGAGACGATAACGGCACAGTAAAGAGACAACGATAGGTCACTGAAACATCGTTGAGATATCGTTGACCTATCGTTGTGTTGGGTTTTATAAGGTCAATAGAGTCTTTATTATTTTACCTCTTGTCCTGTTACGGTGTATGTCTTGTCACCGCGGAGGATGAGGAGACGGCCATCTTTGATGACCTTATTTGTCATTGGTGATTGGTCATTGGTGATTGGTCATTGGTGATTTGGTCAATGTCGGTGGTGGCTTTCTTCGCACGGATACGGTCGAAGAAATTCACCATATAACCATAATAGTAGTAATTGCTGCCAC
>JAGCEW010000069.1 GCA_017650465.1 Paludibacteraceae bacterium | reverse complement strand
CACTCACACTCGCAGCCAATTCCTACTACAGCATGTTCTGGGGATGTAGTGCCTTGCGTACCGCACCCGTTATATATGCAACATCCATGGTATCCGGCTCCTCGGATAATGCTTCCATGGGCATCATGTTCCGTCAAAGTGGTATAAACAATGTCAGCGTGCGCATGAAAGAATGGGCTTACTCCAATTCTTATTATGCCACAAACTACTGGTTGGAACAAGTTGCCTCTTCGGGAACATTCACCTGTCCATCAGCACTAAATAATGCCACCCGAAATACACACCAAGTTCCTTCCGGCTGGACTATCAACTATATCCCTGAACTGACCTTCGATGTCAACACCAACGGCGGTACATGGAACGATGCATCTACCACGGCACGCGTATTGGAGCCGGAAACGACATGGACGATTCCTTCCGATGTCACTGCACCCGCCAACCGCACCTTCGTAGGTTGGAACGACGAAGCGGACGGAACAGGAAATTGGCTCACCGTGGACAATCAGCCCGTCATCAGCACTACGGCAGTTATCAGCACCTATTATGCCATCTATGCGATGAACCTCACCTTCAATGTGGCATCCGTAGGGGCTACCTGGGATGGCTCTGCCAATGACACCCGCACCTATACAGATGTTCAGTTCCGTCGCGGCGAAATACCCAGTCCGCAGCGCGGAGAAGACGAAGTGCGCATCGCATGGGTCACCGCAGGCGGCGATACATTGAAAGCCAACTCTGTACTCACTCCGAACACCGTTTACACGCCTCGCTTTGCCGAATACCTCTGCATCACCGCACAGAAAAACAATGTGCAAGTGGGTACATACTACTATATGGGAACAGTGCCTTTCAACCTGTACTATAGTACGGATGGTATGAATTGGACACAAGCCGCAACCAACACCCGTAGTTCGTTTGTTACGCTCTCCAAGAACCAGAAACTCTATCTCCGCGGAACAAACACTGATGGTATCAACAGTACCGCCAACAGCGCTAACTATTCGTCAACTAAATATATCAAGTTCACCGTATCGGACAGCGCTACCGTCAGTGGTCAGCTGATGGCGTTGCTCCACCCGACCAACCCGCCGACAACCATTCCGAATGAATACACATTCGCTAAGTTGTTCCAGCACATCAACACGTCGGGACAATACTGCAAGATTACGGACGCTTCGCGCCTGAAGATGCCGGCAACAACCATCTTGAAAGGCTCCTATGAAAGTATGTTTGAAAACACCCTGATTACCGGAGCGCCCGACTTGAGTCATGTGGATACAGTCGGCCATTCGGGTATGCTGAAGATGTTCAATGGCTGTGCCAACTTAGTGAACTCGCCGCGATTGATGGCAACGCGTCTAGAAACCAACTGTTATTACCAGATGTTCTACAACTGCTCTGCCCTCCGTCGTTTGGAAGTAGGTTTCACCGATTGGAAAGACGACGGCAGCGGAAACCCGAAATATACGGCAGGTTGGATGACCGGTACAACAACCAATGCCGAGCATAACGCCCGCTTCATCGGTCCCGCAGTGCTCTTCGAACATGTCCGCAACAACGGCCATATCCAAACGAACTGGAAAGGAATGGACTTCGTGCTGCTGGATGACCAAAATGATGCATATTACACCGCATTGAAAGACATGGACGGAATGGCACTGCAACAAGTTACATTCAAGGGTACGTTCCCCGCCAAACGGTGGATCACCTTCAATGTGCCGTTCGACTTCTTTATTCCGGAAGACCATCCGTTTGCGAACCACGTATATCAATTCCTCGGCGCAGACGGAAATGCTACTGAAGGATTTGACATCCACTTCCAAGGCGGTGTCTTCAAACTGGAAGCCGGAATGCCTTACTTGTACTATGGTGACGAGACACTGACCGACTTCGTATTTGCCGCCGATGGAGAGAATAACACCATCCTTACCATCGATGCCGATGCATTAAACGCAGAAACGGTTTGTACGGGCGAGGAGGAGGTGAACACCTCCGGTGCGGAATACCGTAGCACAGTAAAAATGACTCCGTTGCCGGGTGGCGACAAACACTATATCTACCTCTCCAGAAACAGCCTCTACTACCCGCATGCGTTAGGAAACACGCTCTATGCCTTCAGCGGATACTTCTATGTGCCGAGTACAGGCAGCATCGCTCCACGTGTACGGATGATGGTAAACGGCGTGGAAACCAACATACAGGTTGAAGAGTTTGGCGCAGAAGAACAGGCAGCACAAGCCGGAATCAAGAAATATATCCTGGACGGCACACTGGTCATCGAACGCAACGGCATCCGCTATGATGCACATGGACATAAACTGAACTAATACAAAAACCAAATATGAAAAAGATGTATAAAAAACCTATTACAGAGTCATTGCCCATACAGGCAATGACCAACATCTGCGACCCTTCAGCTCCTAATAGCAACGTACAAGAGGGGGCTCCGGGTAGACCCGACCGCGCACCGATGAACATCGACGCCCCGAATCCGAATCTGACGTAACGTCCGAAGGAGATATCGCAAACGACAAGAAAGGGAGTGTGTCACCACCGATGGCACACACTCTTTCTTTCTACGTGAAAAGCATTTTGCTCGTCTGTTTATCCTCAGCGCAAGATATGCTTGAGATATGCTACGGAAAAAAATGCATTTTTTTGAAAAAAAGTTGTATTTGAGGTGATAGATTTCGGGCTTTTTTTGTCTTATATATGGAGGGATATATATACCGCATTCAAAAAAAAGAAAAAAATATTTGCACATATCAAAAAAAAGCAGTACCTTTGCGGGTTGATTGGAAAATAGCATAAAAAAACAACATAATATAAATTATTAACCAACAAAATGCTTATGAAAAAATCACTCTTTTTGTTTGCAGCCCTCTGCTGCACAACAATGGGCGTGGTGGCAGGACCGAAGGTGACAAAAACCACACGCGAAGCACCTGCACAGGAGCCCTCTGAGAACATTGAGCAAAAAACTCAAATCATTCATGTGTACATGGACACCACGTACACCTACACCACAACCTCTTCCAAAAAGGAAATTCCGCAGGAAGAAGACACCACTTTCACCCGCAAAGGACATTACCTCCAGGGACTTATCGGTGGAGGTTACAACTCCAACGGATTCAAACTGGAAGACCTCAAGAAAGCAAAAAACAATGGCGGTGGTAATGCACTCATCCAGTTCAATTATGCCTACTATTTCCATGAGAACTGGGGCGTAATGGTCGGACTTGAAGCCGAATATATGGGCAACTACACCACCCTCAAAGGTACTAAATCTTGGTCCAACCTGGGCGATACCGACATCCCGACAGGATCGGTTGCTAGCCAAGACTATGAGCACATCGTTACAATGAACAACTGGAAAGAGCATCAGGCTTCATGGCTGATTGGACTGCCCGTGGGCATCCAGATGCAATACCCCATCGCACGTATGCCTAAAGTGACCCACCGCAACAACCAACTGAAACTCTATGCGGACCTTGGCGTAAAAGTCAACTACCTCATATCGAACAAATACAACCTCGTCAGCGGTTCTATCTCTCACTCCGGAAACTATGAAAATTTCGGACTGACACTCGACGAACGTGTTAAAGGACATGATTTCTATACCGAAACCATCGGAGACGACTTCAGCAAAGATAAAAACAAACTGGACCTCAACAACATCTCGGCAGACGGTATGCTTGACCTCGGTGTAATGATTCCTGTGGCTGAGCATCTGGATGTCATGGTTGGATTGTATGCCAACTATACCTTCAACAACCTCCGCAAGGGAGATGGCAAAGACCTCGGTTGGCGTCAGCCTGAAGCAAAGGAAGAATGGCAGCAGCATAACTTCATGGAAACCTATGACGGTGTCATCGCTTCCAATAGCGTGAAGTCTGTACATCCTTGGGATGTAGGTGTCAAAGTAGGTATCTCATGGCACAAACCCGCCAAGAAACCCAAAAAGTTCGAGAATTACCTCGTTTGCGACACCGCTATGCAACTCACGCGACGCGAAGTCATTGAGGAAGTGCCCGTAGCAGCCAAGAAGATTAACGATATCATGAAGAAATCTGTTATCTGGTTCGACTTCGATAGCGACAAACCCAAACTCCAACCCGCCGATGTAATCGATAAGATTGCAGCCGTACTCCTTGAGCACCCCGAACAGTTGGTACTCGTCTATGGTCACGCAAGTAAAGAAGGCTCTATGGAATACAACCAGAACCTCTCCGAACGCCGTGCTGCATCCATCGTGCGTCTCCTCAAACGCAAAGGAGTGCCCTCCGAGCAAATGGTCAGCAAAGGATTCTCTTTCACACAGCAATACGACGATAGCGAAAACCCATACCATAACATCGCTCTTGACCGCCGCGTGGAAATCATCCCCGTATTCGAAAAAGACAGAATTGAAGAATAAAGAAACCTCTAAATATTGAATACCATGAAAAAGAATATAATTGTGCTATTGGCATTAGCCATCTCACTCGGGGCTATGGCTGACAATAATTTGCCAACTATAAACATACACGATGCGTGGCCGACTGTCAATGCCGACCCCTTCACGTGTGAAGCACCCGGCACCTACACCATCAAATCCTCGGCACAAGGCAGCTATGCCTATAAATTCTATTACTCATATAATGACGGAGATCTTTCGGGCATACAATCAACCCTTCCGTCCCTATCAGTACGCCCCAAATATGGTTTTAATAATACGTATTATGTATTCGTCGGCCATGCGGGAAAACCGCGCGACATATATCCTTGGAACCATGAGTATTGGACGCTCGCAGATGGATACATGCCGGAGGGTTTTATCGTGGATTACATTGATGTATTCACAATTAACGTTAAGCATCCTGTCGTAGAACATTACGACACCATCTACGTGGATGTCGCCTCCAAAAAAGCAGAGTTCGAACTTTATTCCACAATAGGAACATCGAAAGACGGAAGAGCATATTGCCGTACTTTAGAGTTCTCTGGGAAAGCTTATAACATTTGCGAGGCAGTACCGGGCGGAACGAGACTGGAAAAGCAAGCTTTGCCGGAGGAAAAAATGCCTTACACCATAAAGCTTCCGGCAGGAAATTACGCCTATCTCGTAACAATGGGTGACGTAGCCATAAATGCCCCTGCACGTGAATCCTATATAGAGGATCCTCCGTTGTATGGATTGAATTATATTGAATGGACCGACCTGTTCCATATCAAAGTAATAGATGAGTGCCGTGATTTGGTATATCGGAAATGGAATGACCTGATGTTCGTCAACAACGGACCTATCAATAATGGCGGAAACGGAAACTTCGTAGCATACCAGTGGTATAAGGTGGAAGAACGTGGCACAAAAGGCATCCTCATCGAAGGGGCTACCGAACAATGGTACCAAGACGAAAAACTTGCAACTGACAACCACTACAAGTACTACTGCAAGGTTACGGACAAAGATGGTAAAGTCATCTATACCTGCCCGCAAGTATTCTCTACCCTGGACTACAGTGCAAAAGAAGATCCACACAAAAAAACAGAGAAAGTAGCCGCACGCAAGATTATGAAGGACGGACAATTCCTCGTAGAGCGTGACGGACAACTCTATACCATCACCGGAGAACGGGTGGAGTAATACTCCCCCGTTCCCACGGACTTCCATAAGGCATGACTACCGAAGAACTACAAACCATCAAGCAACGGTTCCACATCATCGGCACCAACCGGGAACTGAACCGCGCCATTGAAATAGCCGTACAAGTGGCGAAAACCGATCTCAGCGTACTCGTTACAGGAGAATCGGGCGTGGGAAAGGAATACTTCCCCCAGATTGTTCATGCCTATTCCGCACGAAAACACGGACCCTACTTTGCCATCAACTGTGGCGCAATACCCGAAGGGACCATCGATAGCGAACTCTTCGGGCATGAAAAAGGCGCCTTCACCGATGCCAAAGCCGAAAGAAAAGGTTACTTCGAAATAGCCGACGGGGGAACACTCTTCCTCGATGAAGTGGGAGAACTGCCCCTGCAGACGCAAGTCAGGCTCTTGAGAGTATTGGAATCGGGCGAGTTTATCCGTGTCGGAGGAAGTCAGGTGCAGAAAGCAAACGTCCGCGTAGTCGCTGCCACCAATATCGACATGGTACGGGCCATTCGGGAAGGCCGCTTCCGCGAAGACCTCTACTATCGTCTGAACACAGTCGAAATCAAGGTGCCCGCCTTGCGAGAGAGAAAAGAAGATATACCCTTGCTTTTCCGTAAGTTCACCTCCGATTTCTGCAGTCGTTACCAAATGCCGCCCGTTCATCTCTCTGCCGATGCCACAGAACTGCTCAAAGCCTATTATTGGCAAGGCAATATACGCCAATTGAAAAATATTGCCGAACAGGTCTGCATCCTCGAAAAAGACCATGAGATAAGTGCCGAAACCCTCGAACGCCACCTGCCCAAAAACGAAATGGCAACTGCCCTTGTCGTGGGTAATACCACTCATACAGAAAACAGCGAACGGCTCTTGAGCGAAAAAGAACTTCTCTATATGTTGGTCGAAATGAGGCGCGATATTGCCGAACTGAAAGCAGAACTCAATCGCCGCCAGAGCGACATGCCCGCTTCGCCTGCAGCCTTCACAGGCGTACGCACGAAAACACCGGATGATAGCAACGACTATCAGATGGCGGAAATCGTGGATATGGATACCGCACACCGCAAACCGGAAGAAGACGGCAAAAGCCTGCAGGAAGTGGACAAAGAGCATATCCAAAATGTGCTCGATCAGTACAAAGGTAATCGCAAAGCGGCAGCAGACGCACTCGGAATCCCCGAGCGGACGCTCTACAGGCGCATCAAAAAGTACGGACTCAAATGACCCGCTCCTTGCACATACTCTTTGCGCTCTCTGCCTTTGCCCTCCTTGCAGGATGCACCATCTCCTACCGTATGAATGGAGCCAGTATCGATTACTCCAAGACCAAGACCATCGGAATAAGTGATTTTCCCAATCGTGCCGTACTGGTTTACCCGCCTTTGAGTAACGATTTCAGTGAAGCACTGCGGGACATCTTTGCCCGGCAGACACGCCTCTCCATACTGCCAAAAGGCGGAGACATGGAACTCGAAGGAGAAATCACTGGCTATGAGCTCACCCCTATGGCAGTCGCGGCTGATAGTTACGCAGCGGAAACAAAACTGACCATCGCCGTCCATGTGCGTTTTACCAACAACAAGGTGCCGGATGAGAGTTTCGAGAAAACCTACACAGCCTACCAAACCTTCGATGCACGAAAGCAACTGACCGATGTACAGGAGGAATTGTGTAAGACCATGATAACCGAAATAACGGAAAACATCTTCAACGAAACAGTAGCAAAATGGTAAGCCTGAAGGACGAAATACAAAGAAAATAAAGAAAAACTTGTGTATATCAAAAAAATATAGTACCTTTGCAGGCTCATTGAAATAAAAACACTTTAAAACAATACAACAATGTACATTTTATTAACTATTCTGATTGTTATCGTAGCCATCTTTTTGACCCTCTTGGTGCTTGTGCAGAACAGCAAAGGAGGAGGACTGGCATCTGGCTTTGCAAGTGGCAACCAAGTAATGGGTGCTCCCCGTACGGCTGACTTCTTGGAGAAGGCAAGTTGGACACTCGCTGCCATTATCGTGGTGCTGAGCATCCTTGCCGTTGGTTTCCAACAGGGGCAGCGCAACAATGCCGTTAGCGAAAGTGCTATCACCGAACAGGTAGAGGAAGCCGCAGCTGCACTTCCCCAAGCTCAAGCACCCGCAGCAGAAATGCCTGCCGAAGCCGAATAATTCGGCATCAGAACGATGGAGAGGCTTTGCGGGAAGCAAACATGCCTCCAACGAGACTCAGGAACATATACCACGGGTATAGTAGTTCCAGCAAAAATGCAACAGAGAGAGAGACGGACGCGTCTCTCTTTCTGGCAAGAAAGAAATCTATAGGAAACTTTAGCAATAGCAACGGCGGACAAAGCAATTGCAGAAGATTGGCAATTACCACCGTTGCCCCGCACAAACGAATATCACGGTCAGTGTAATAGGAGGCTTTCCCCGCCCAACGCATACGCTGACGGAAAAACGCACGCCACGAACCGATAGGGCGTACCACCGCTTCATACGCGGCATCCGAAACCACAGCTATCTTCAACCCGCGGCGTTTGAAACTCTCCAGCAGAAACATATCATCCCCGCTCGGTTGTTCGGGATGAAGGTCACCGTAACTCTCCAGCCAGCGTGCCCTCCGCACCAGCAGATTAGCGCCGCTGCACAGCACAGGATGACCACGGCGAGCCGTTTCTATCGTCAATTGCTGAATAGCCGCATACTCTGTCATCTGCAAACGCTCCAATAGCGATGGTCTTCCGCTCGCCGGTTCCATCCGTAAAGGCAGTATCAGCATATCGGCATCTGTTTCCGGCACAGCCGTAGGCGGCACAATGTCATCATCCTGCAACCACACATATTCAGTGGCTGCTTCCGATATCAAACGGTAAAGGGCATGTTTCTTTCCTTTCCCCTCATCGTTCACCCCGCGGCGTGGAACTATACGCGTATATTGCATAACTGCTCAAGGAAAAGAGGATACGACTTATGGATACATTGACTGTTGTCTATGCGCAGGTCAGCCGCAAGAGCGGCCATGGCAATGCGATGGTCATCAAATGACTGTGCCACCCCGCCCCTCGGCGTACGTAATAGAGCGGCTACCGACTGCAAACGGTCACTCTCCTTGTACGCCAAGCGTTCAGTGCCTGTCGCCTCTAAGGATATACCCAGACGGCTGCAGGTCATCGCCGCGGCAGGATACACATCCGGACAAGACGCAAAATCTATCTGTAGGAAAGAAGGCAGTGGCCTATCCGTCCGGCATACCGCACAGCCATCTTGTGTAAACTGTGTGTCCACGCCCATTCTGCCGAATACAGATGCCACTGCCTTGTCTGCCTGTAGCGAGTCTTCCTTCAACCCTTCCAGAAGCAACGCCCCGCCATGCAATGCCACATACTCATACCAAAAAGCAGCAGACGCCCAGTCTGCCTCTACCGGAAGCAACGGAGTGTATCGGGCTATCATGGTACGTGTAAAGTCTATATAGGGGGACTGTGTCGCGGTACGCACCGGCACCCCTGCTAATAGAAGGGCGGAAACAAACTGCGTGGAAAGAGTGCCGTCCACATCAATAGGTGGTAGATTTTGTGGTAAGGAAACACCGGAAACGGAAATAGGAAGCGAATCCGGATTCTCCATATAGCGTATCTGTGCCCCTGCTTTCCGTAGCGCATTCACCAACGGTGCAATAGGGCGTTGCCGCATACGCGCTGACCCTGTCAGTACAATCTGCCTACCTGGTAAAAACGCAGTATACGCGGTCAGGAAACGGACAGCAGTGCCGTCATTGCCTAAATCCAAAATCAAGGGTACTTTTTCGCCTACGGTCTGCTCTATTCGCACCAACGCATCGCGCAGGATACGCACATCGTCGGGAGTAGCACAGGAGACCTCCAAGAGGGGGTCTCCGTGCATGGCTTGCAAAATCAACAGACGGTTTGCAAACGATTTCGATATGGGTAAACGGACGGATTGCACCGAACCTTGTACCGCTGGTTAGTTGATGTCAGGCAGCACCGAATAATCACGCGAGTAACGCAAGTGCTGCTCCGCATAGCCTTCCGAATAATCAATAGCGACATCGGTCACCGTACCTTTGGCATCGCGGACAAGAGTATAAACAGGATTGACAAATCCCTTGTACGGAGCCAGATTCAATTGCTTGTAGCGGGCAAGTATCTCCTGATGCAACGTAGGATCAACCTTCACTGCATAAGTCTCTACCATCTGCTTTGCCGCAGTATAATCGCCTTCGGAGGTAATACGTTGTATCTCCTTGAGAAGCTCTCCGTAAAGACGGCGCAACCCTTCATAATCGTTAATCTGCAGATAAGTCTTGCCGTCACGCTGGATGAGTTCTACCTCCTTGTTAGCGGCGTGTTCATATACCCATCCTGCTATCAACTGACGGTTACGCATATGCGCTTCCTCAATGTTCTTACCGGGCTCGATACGCACAAGTTGTGTCATCAGACCGTTCATCATTTGCTGATAGTAACCGGCCTTATAAGCATCCTCATTGGGCAGCAATCCGAGTTCTACGAGTTTCTTGTCCGCAAGGTAATACAATCCGAATAGGTCGGCACGCGCCTCTTCTATGGTGGAAGCGTGTTCGCGAAGTGCATCTTTCGTAACGCCTGGCATCATCTTGCCCGAACCGTGACCCACACATTCGTGCAAGTCTGTGTGAAGGTCATTGCATAATACACCATATTTATTGGCACGCTCACGGGTCTCATCGTCTATCACAAACTCTTCGGCAAAGCCGTTTCCCTTTGCCGCCTCGTCATAGGCATGAGAGAGATTGTCTATCGTTACCGACTTGCTGCCATACTCTCGGCGAATCCAATTGGCATTGGGCAGATTGATGCCGATAGGCGTAGCGGGATAGCAGTCTCCTGCTAATAGTGATGCTGTAATCACTTTGGCCGACACACCCTTCACTTCCTCTTTCTTATACTTGGGGTCTGTAGTAGAGTTGTCCTCGAACCACTGTGCATTGGCGGAAATGGTCTGCGCACGCTTGGTTCCCTCTATGTCTTTGAAATTGGTGAGGGACTCCCACGTTCCCGTTATGCCAAGAGGGTCGGAGTAGGTCTCTGTGAAGCCGTTCACGAAATCTACACGGCTCTCAAGGTCTTTCACCCAAGCAATACAGTATTCGTTGAACGTAGCCAGATCACCGGTCTTGTTAAATGCAATCAGGCGGTCAAGCACCAGGCGCTGTTGGTCGTTCTCTGCATACTGCATGGCATTCTCTAAGTTCTCTACAATCTTCTCCAGAGCAGCCGAGTACAAACCACCCACTTTATAAACGCGTTCCTTTATCACACCGTCTTCCTTAACGAGTTGGGAATTAAGTCCTATCCAAAGCGGTTCATCACTATTGTCTTTGTGTGCCTCATACCAAGCCTCTGCTTCGGCTTGTGTAACGCCTTCGCCATAATAATTGCCGGCCGAGTTCGCCACAAGGTCTACACCATCTTCCTGCGTCATACGCTTGGGCATAACGTCAGGATTGAAAATGACTTCCAGTATCTCCTCCGAAAGCGGGGTATCCGTTGCCTCTAAAGCAGCCGTAAACCACTCACGGGTAAATTCCGGCAAGAACTTGTCTTCCGAATAGTGGTGGTGTATGCCATTGGCAAACCACACGCGTTTCAGGTAAAGTTCCAACAGACGGAATTGCTCTTCATCCTTGTTCGGATAGTTGAGGTAAACACGCTCCAGCGCACGGCGAATACGAAGGTTGTAACGGCAATTCTGGTCATATACGATATCTTGTCCGTATAATGCGGCTTCGTTCAGGTAATAGAGCATCAGTTTCTGCTGTAAGGGCAGTTCCTCAAAGCCGGGTACACGGAAACGCAACACCTCAAGGTCATAAAACTTTTCCACGTTGTACGAAAATTGTTGTTCTTTCTTTTGGCAGCCCAGCAACGCAACAGCAGCAAGGGCAAGAATAAGGGATTTCTTCATATCTTATACGGTTGATTAAATACGCTCAAGAACGGTCTCCACGAGTTGGCGGATACGGGGTTTATAATCGGTATTGGCAGCCTCCACCTTGCGTTGTGCAATCACGCAGCAAACGGTCATTGCCTTGTGTCCCATGTGCAAAGCCAAGCCTGCAATACACGAACCCTCCATTTCATAGTTCGTAATGCGTTGCCCCTCGTAGCGGAAGTCGGTGATACGCTCATTGATGTCTTCCACGGCTATCGGCACGCGCAACACACGGCCTTGCGGACCGTAAAAACCATTAGCGGCAATCGTGCAACCGCGCATCATATCATCTTTGGCGATACGATCCACCAACTCGGCATCAGCAGCCACCACGTACGGAACAGCTGCCTTGGCGGGATAGTGGATGTACTCCGTAAGGGCTTTCTCAAAACCAAGGTCGGAAATCTTGTCTCGGTCGTGATAGAAAGCCAGTACACCGTCAAAGCCTATTGACTT
>JAGCEW010000068.1 GCA_017650465.1 Paludibacteraceae bacterium | reverse complement strand
TCGAAGCCGCTGTCTCTACTTCATAACCGCTGACCCGCAAATAGTCGGACATTAGGCTGCCGCGTGTCTTATCCGGCTCGCACAGCAGAATGGTCAATTGCAAGTCCATCGGGCTGTATCAGTATAGAGGGTAACGGACTGGAGCCTCAGCTTCACCTGTAGCAGGGGTGAGCGGGTTACCAGAGGAAGAGACTGTTCCCTCCATGATCATAGACTGAGATTCTATCTCGGTAATCTCCGTTGTAGGATGATTATATATTTTCTTTTTCATAGGTTTTATTTAGTTAATTAGTTCAATTTGTGACCTTTTGCATCATATTTGATACCGGCGCGTTCGATGATAAGGATGCCGTCTTCGATGTATTTCTTCACTTCTGCAGGCGTTTCTTCCGCCTCTTCCGGCAAGGTCTCGATCTGTTCGCCTTTATCATTCACTATGCGCACGCGAACAGGGCTGTGATAAATAGGGTTGTAATCTTCCTCCATATAGAAGTAGCCGCGGAAGGCATTCATGTTCACTACGCCACCGGGATAATGCAGTTGGTTGTTCTGCAAGAAGATCACACGGTGGTCACCATTATTGTCTATGCGCTGACGGTACGTTGTGTTCACAAACTTAACGGTGCCCGTACCACTTAGATCCGATACCGTATATGGGTTCTCGGCTATATCTTTCAGTTTCACGTTCTCAAATACAGGATTCTCGATATCCACTGTCGGTATAAGGATATACGGCTTGTTGGCAACGAAACCACTTGTTGCAGGCATACAGTTCAAGGTCAAATAGGCATCGTTACCTATTTTCTCGTACTTCGAGCTTACCAACTGGTAAACCTGTCCCCTGAAGGTTTGGTTCGCTTCGTTACGATAGCTATAACTGAAGGGCAGTGCGAAAGTGGCCCAGCGGCCGGCTGTGAATGAACGTACATAACGGATATCAATTGCTGTGCCGGCATCAACTTTCTCCTGATATGTGTTGTAGTACGAATCTCCTTCCGTCTTGTTATCCAACAGTTCAAAGATATCAAGTGTCCAAGTGGCAGTATAGGTTGCATCTTCGTCAGGCATCGTGGCGGGGACTTCGGGCGACCAGCCTGCGAAAATATAGCCGTCACGTGTGGCAGTCGGAGGTGTGAGTGAGGTGCCGTAATCGGTTGTTCCTGCTGCTGTGCCGCCTTCCAGTGTACCGCCGTTGGCAACCCATGTTAGCGTGTGCGAGTTCACCGTCCAGAAAGGATAGAGTGTAACGGCTTCATTGGCGGTATAGGTTCCGCCGAGGTCGTATGCCTTATCGCCTCCGTCAGAGGTGCTCCAGCCGGTCTGTGTATAACCCTCACGAGTGAACGTGCTGCTTGACAGGGTAAAGTTCACGTCATGCGTTTTGGTGCCTGCGTCAATCGAGCCTGTTCCGTTCGCACCCTTATCATAGGTTACATCGTACGTGTCGGCAATCCACTTGGCATAGACAACAGGCAGATTGCTGTTTGAGAGGCGGAAAGCGTAATCGTCAGGCACTACTGTTATCGGGTCGCCGGTACATTCGCTGTTGTCGTACCAGCCTCCGAAAGTGTAACCAATCCTTGTGGCGGGAGCAGGCAGAGCAACATCGGGTCCGCACCAGTAGTCATTGACAGGCAGACCTGTCATGCTGCCCGAGTAGGCGGCGCCACCCTGGTCGCGGTACTGTATAGGTGCATTCCATTTTGCATAGAAGTGGGGGAGTGACGTAAAATGTGTATGGGCTGGAATGGCGGGATAGCCTACTGTATCTGTCAGAGCAGCATCCGTGTACCAGCCTTCGAATGTGATAGCGCCGCCTCCGTGAGTTGCATCTTCTGTTCCTGCAAGGGTCCTTATTGTATTTATCGGCTCGTCCGAGTCACAAATGAAGGTCTGTGTCAGCCGGTCGGGATTCTGCCAATAATCTGAAATCAGAACACAATGGTCTTTCGTTCTGTCGTCCGGAAAGTCAGGATCCGGGTCGCAATGGTCAATCTTGCCGGGCAGATAACTGTACCCGATATTATAAACGCTGTTCGTTGATTTGAAAGTGATGGTGGTGTTCCCGACGATGGTGAGCCATCCCGCTCTATTGTCGCTCACATTTTCACTGGACTCAAATATTCCTTCAAAGTTGCTCACAGTGTCTCCGTCTACAATGATTTCTAATCCGTCAAAGGTATAATCGTGATTACAATTGTTGTAATCTAACGTTAATTGCACGGTTGCCTGATAAGGAAGAGTATATACCCAGTCGGCAGTATCGGTTATAGGTCCGCCGTGAATAACTTCGTCATATAAAAGATTGTAAACCGCCATACCTTGCTGACAATGAACAGTGAAAGTGTAATTGACAGGCGACCATCCGGCAGTGAGCGTGTAGTTTCCAAGATTGTTTCTTGTTATTTGATGATTCAAGAGTAAGTTGTTTTCATCCGTCTTCCAATATGTAAATGTGTAATGCTCTCTTGCACCCGGGGCGTTCAGTGTGAGCGGGACATCGGCAATGGTGTAAGTGGTCGGGTTGGCGGGACTGGGAGCGGCAACACCATCGGGGATGGAGTAACTGAGAGTGTAGGTAATAGGCTCACTCAATTTGCCGTAAAGTCTTATTATTCTGTTTGTGTTTGTTGGTGCCCATCCGCGGTCAATTGCGTTGACTTGTGTCTCGAATGTTTCTTCCAAATACCATCCTTGGAACTCGAAGCCCGGAACATCGGCATCTATCAGCGGAATGGACGTTCCCGGGGCAGCGACATAATAATTCGGATTGTCCACATAGTTCTGACTGTACCCCGTGCCGTCAAGACTTGGGAGTCGGTAGATCAGGCTATATATGTTAAAAAGCGCGTACAGAGTAATATTTTCATTTGTACACTTCCATTTGCCGTCTGCATCTGTGAATCCACTGTTAGGAACCAATGTACCATCGGCGTTTATCACTTTCATAGATTCGTTGTTGTACGATGCATTTTGATAATATCCAAGCAGTTGTGCACCCTGTATCGAGGTGGTGACATGAGTCAGATTGGTGAGTGTGTTGCTGTCGAAGGTGGCAGTGGCACTTCCCATCGTGTGGCCACCATGTCCCCAGTTAAGGGTGATGTGGGTTGTTTGCGCCTGCGTGCTCATGCTTATAGAAAGCAAAAAGGCGGTTAAAAATGCAAAAATCTTTTTCATGATTGTTTTGAATTTAATTAAGTTTGTGCCTCCACTTTATTATTCGGCTATTGGCATTCTCCGTGTTAATGATATATTTGTTTGTTGTCTATTTTGCTTTCGTTTGGTCAGTGGTTCGGTTTGGCGTGAGAACCGCTTGAGAACCGCCTGGGCACCGCTAATTATAGACATAAAGAAAGCGTGAACTTTCGTTCGCTTCATTTGATTCTTCGAGGTCCTGAACTTACCCTATTAACTCAAATTATGCACGGAAAACTCACGCATCACGTGAGCGCACATAAAAACCATACTTGAGTTAATAGTGACCTTTCGGTCCGATTCTTTGAAGTTGTTCAGGTTTCGAAGAATCAAGCTTGGCTTGTAACGCTTTATTATATATGTCTTGTGACGTCTGTCACTACTTTGCGGCATCTGTCAATGCTTTGTAGCATCTATCAATGTCTTGTGGCATCTGTCACGGTTGCACTGCCTTTACAGTGCCGGTGCTTCATAGGCGGTATAATCGTTTCTATCAGTTGTTGTATGATGTTGTTATTTATCTTCGTAATGTCCGTATGCAGTCAGCACCAAGACAATTACTTGAGTCTCCATAATCAAATAGACCAACCGATGTTTCTTTGTGATTTGACGACTCCATCTTCCTTCCGGTTTGCCTTTTAGCGGTTCGGGATGACCGGTTCCCGTTTTGGGATGCTCCCGCAACTCTTCAAGGAAACGTTTAACCTTTTGGAATGCCTTGGGGTCGTTTTTCAACAGTTTCAGCAAGTCATCGTTTGCTTCCGGAGTATAGCGAATCTCATACAGCATATCCACAACGCTTTAGCATGTCTTCTACTGTTTCACCCGGCAATTGGGTGGTGTATTCGCCACGAGCATACTGCTGTTCAGCCTTTTCTATACGGGCGAAGAATTCTTCCTTAGTCATGCAAGTCGGGTCGTATGTCATCTGTTTGACGACACGACGAAGGTACTTGGCCACTTTGCCAAGCATATTCTCGTCTTCGGCAATAATTCCGAGATTGCGAAAAATGTCTGCATCTACCTGTGTAATAGTCATAATAGCCTTCTTTTTTCGGTTACAAAAGCTGATAAATTCCCAATTTCGCTGCAAAGGTAGTGCTTTTTTCTGATGTGACCAAATATTTCTGCAAAAAAATGCAATAACTATGATACGGCGCCTTGGGATACGGTGAAAATCTTTGCCCGCTCGTCTATCTCCACGAGTCGGCTCAGGTGCTGTCGGTCGGTGTCGGTGAAGAAAATCTGTCCGAAGGTGTCGGAAATGACCAATCGGATGATACGTTCTACGCGTTCACTGTCGAGTTTGTCGAACACATCGTCCAACAGAAGAATAGGTTTACTGTGGGCTTGTCCGAGCGTATTGGTTCGTGTAGCGAGATAGACGGCTTGTGCCAGTTTCATGGCAATCATAAAGGTCTTCTGTTGTCCCTGGCTACCGACGCGTTTGAGGGGAAGTTCGTCTTTTTCGCCATTTGCGGCAGGCAACGAGAGTGTCATTTCCAGTTCGTCCTTATGGATACCTTGGCTGGTCCATCCGAGGATAAGGTCTCGTTCGCGTGTTTGTAGGAACGCCTCGTTGAGGTTGCGGTTCTGGAGTTGGCTTCTGTATGCCAGTTGCACGTTTTCGTTCTCTCCGGATATCTCACTATGTATCTTCCGGAAGATGGGCATCAGTGTCTTTATAAACCGGCTGCGGGCTTGGTAGATATACTCTGCCAGTGGTGCCATCTGCAGTTCGTACACTTCCAGCATTGATGTGTCGCTGTCATTACGCTCGCCGAGCATTTTCAGCAAGGCGTTGCGTTGTTTCAACAGGCTGTTGTATTGGCTTAGTTTCTCCAGATACGACCGGTCTTCTTGTGCCAGCACTACATCCATATACCGCCTTCTTTCGTCACTTCCGTCTGCCACCAAGGCGCTGTCTTCGGGTGCTACCATCACCAGAGGAATCAACCCGATATGGTCTTGCAGGCGTTTGTATTCTTTTTTGTCGCGGCGGAACACTTTCTTGTGCCCGCGTTTGAGTCCGCAACTGATGGTCAGTTCTTCATCAGCGTTGTCGGTGCTGTACAGCCCTTGTACCATCGCCATATCTGTTTCGTTACAGATGGCTTGGTTGTCTAAGGCGGACAAGGCGGACTTGGTGAACGATAGCAGGTAGATAGCATCCAGGATGTTGGTTTTACCTTGTCCGTTCAGTCCTACGAGGCAGTTCAGTTTGTCCGAGAACACTAACGATGCTTCGCGGATATTCTTGTAGTTTAGTATGTCCAGTTTATGCAAAATCATGGATGTCCTGTTCGGTTATTTCATTGCCTGCAAGGATGATAAGTCGCTCCACGATGTTTCTCAATTCGCGGATGTTTCCGGGCCAATCGCGTGCCTGCAGGGCTTTGATGGCAGCCGGTTGGAAGGTCTTTTTGCTCCATCCTTCCTCTTTGCAAATAATGTCGGTAAAGTGTTCCACCAGGAGCGGGATGTCCTCTTTTCGTTCATCCAACGTGGGTACGTGAATAGGAATGACGTTAAGTCGGTGGTAGAGGTCTTCGCGGAAGTTGCCTTTCTCTATTTCTGCTTTTAGGTCTTTGTTGGTAGCAGCGAGTACGCGTACGTTGACGTGAATGGTTTTGTCGCTTCCTACACGGGTTATTTCGCTTTCTTGGAGGGCACGCAGCACTTTGGTCTGTGCGTTGAGCGACATGTCTCCTATTTCGTCCAGGAACAAAGTGCCTCCGTCGGCTTGCTCGAATTTGCCGGCGCGGTCTTTCACGGCATTGGTGAACGAACCTTTGATGTGCCCGAACAGCTCGCTTTCTATCAGTTCCGATGGGATGGCGGCGCAGTTAACCTCCACCAACGGTTTGTTGGCGCGTGCACTTTGTTCGTGCAGCAGGCGGGCCACTACTTCTTTACCGGTGCCGTTTTCGCCGGTGATGAGTACACGTGCTTCGGTGGGTGCCACTTTTCCGATGATCTCTCGAACGCGTGCGATGGCAGCCGATTCGCCCACCATTTGGTTCTTAGTTTGCACTTGTTGTTTCAGAGTCTGTATCTCCGCGGTTTTGGTTTTGAGTTCTTCGGCGGTGCTTTGCAACTGTTCGTCTTTGGCTTTTAGTTCCAATGCATTTTTGGTCGTTACCAATAGGCGGTTCAAGTCAAGGGGTTTTTCAATGAAGTCAAAGGCACCTTTTTTGAGTGCATCCACGGCTGTTTCTATGTTACCGTGACCGGAAATGAGTACTACGGGACACTGGTTCACAGGGCTGTCTGGATTTTTCAGTTGGCTCAGCACTTCGATGCCGTCTATTTCCGGCATTTTTACGTCGGTATAGATGAGGTCGTATTTGCCTTTCTTAGCTTTCTCCAGTCCTTGTCCTCCGCTTTCCGCCAGGTCCACCGAGTGACCTTCGAACTCAAGTATTTCCTTCAGCGTGTTACGGATGGCTCGTTCGTCGTCTATGATAAGTATCTTTGCCATAGTTGTTGATTAGAAATCATTTTCGCTGCAAAGGTACAATATATTTTTGAGATGTGCAAATGAAATAAGCAAAAAAGCACAGCGAGTGTGCTTTTTTTTACGATAAGTTGTTCTATTGGCGTTAGGCGTACGAGTGCAGGCCGCCCAATAGATAAGACACACCGAAATAGGTGAAGAGCACAAATAGAAATGCCACTACGCTAAAGATGTGGTAAGCCACCTCTCCTCTTGCCTTCGCGGTTTCGTTTTTCATCCGTATAAACGGCCAATGGAGCAACACGGCATAAACGAGCATCGTGATCAATGCCCATGTCTCTTTTGGGTCCCATCCCCAATAACGTCCCCACGACATGTTTGCCCATACGGCACCGATAAAGATGCCGGCTGTCAGGCAGAACTCTGCCGGATAGAGCAGCACTTGGGACAGGTGCATCAGTCGTGCCCGCTGTTTGGGGATGCAGATGCCCAGAATGCCGTTAATCATAACCGCCGCAAAGAGTGTGTATGCCAGCATAATAACCGACACATGGATACCTAATAACGGCGTTTGTAATACGGGTTGCAACGGCGGTTTGGGCGTCACCACTTTGGTCATGATGATGGCGAGGGCGGCAATAACAATGCCCAGACCGGTCATCAACCATACCTGTTGCTTTTTGATGAGTGCGCGAAAATACGAACGGCGCTGGAAGAAAAAGGCTATCATACCCGCCAATAGCAGAGCATAGCCGGTGTAGGTGATACCGATGCCCCATGGGTCGTAATTATAGCGCAGCACCACACCTTGTTCATCGCTGTCATAATCGGCTTGGCAGAAACGGAAACCGTGGTATTTCAGCGGTTTGTTCATCCGTACGATGCCTTCATCCACGGTCAGCGTTTCTTGGTTGCGGTCTAATAGTCGCAGTTCGCTGATAAAATCTACTGGGGCATTGCCGTCATACACCACTTGGAATGCCCACAAGAAGATGGTTAGGGTCGAGTGGCTTGTGTGCAGCGATTCTGCCTTGTCTGCCCGCACATGCACTTCGCCTTGCTCACCCCAAAAGTGCGTCACACAAGCCCCCACGACAATAGTCGCGAGGGCTATGTGAATTAACCAAGTGCCTGCTCGATTAAATAGCATTGATGAATGCCACGATTGCATCTCTGTCTTCTTTCTGCAGGTTGTAGAATTGCTGTGTCGGCCAGTACGCATCGCTTTCTGTGCTATAGCCGTGCCACATGATGGCCTCTATCACGTTCCGTGCACGGGTGTCGTGCATACGGGCTTCGTATGCATCGCCGGTCGCTTTCTTGTGCAGTCCGCGTCCCCAGAGAGGTGTTGTGCGGCACCAGCCTGTACGGATATCGTTCACCATGCACAGTTTGTGTTGGATCATGTCGGTGTATGGCCAAATCTTCTGTTTGGGATGACGCGGCAGTTTGCCGTCTCCGGCAGCGAAGAAGCCGTTCGGGTCGCGTATCTCATCCTCTCCGGTCGTCCAGGTCGGACGGTGGCAGTAGTCGCAGCCTATTTGTGTGAACAGTTCCTTGCCTTTCAGCACTTTCGGGTCGTTCACGTTGCGCGCTGCAGGAACGGCGAGGCCGCGGTGCCAAATCATCACTTGCGTAAATTCTTCGTCTGTCATCTCGGCAGGTAGCGTAGTGCTTGTCAGGTAGTTGTAGATTTCTTCTTCTGTGCCGAATTTCTCCTGTACCTCAGGGTCTTTTGATGCGTATGTGGCATAAATCGTACCGTTCAGATCCAAATAGTGCTTGCGACGGTCGGAACGTGTCACATTCGTGATGTTCCAGATGGCATTGGCGCCGGCGCCGTCCTGCAACGGACCGCGTGTCAGTGCGTATGTGAAGCGTTTCGGACCCCACTTGGTGGTAGGATTGTTAACGGAAGAACCATAGTATGCCGTTGTTACGGGCAGTCCTGTTCCATCCCAGAAAGCGGGATTCAGACCGTTCTTGAGTTTTGGCTCGCCGTTAGGCAATTTGTCGTTGCCCTCTTTCTTATACTGGGCAATAAGGTCTTCATCACTGATGGCATCCAGCAAACCGGATCCATAGACGCCGATGGTGTTCTCCAGTTTCACTTCATACCCTTCGCTCTCCAACAACCCTTTTTCATCGCGGTAGCCTTGGTTGTAAACATATACGGCCGTATTCGGCATCTTCACTTCCGGATAGCGCAACTCGTAACTCTCGCCGTCGGGGAATTGGTTACCATGCTCATCCACCGCGGTTTTCCATGTCACGGTGATTTGATTCGGGTCAAGTGGCGCTTTGAACGGTGCGGCACCGAACAGTTGCGGCATACCGGCCAGCCAAGTCACATAGTTCTGTGTCTCCGGGTCGATTACCACCAGCAGTGTACCGTTACCGATTTTGGAGGCATTGTAGGTGCCTTCGGGAACACTCGTTCCGTGCGAGTAGTTCGGGTGGCAGTGTTGGCAGCTGGAACGCACATACACAGGACCTAACCCGTGCTGACGACCGCTTTCATTGGTCACAAACTCTTTCTCTGCAATCTGGTCGCCTTGGGCAAATAGGGCTCCCATACCGGCTGCCTCGGTGGCAGGGGTGGGTTGGCGGAAGGCCATCGACGATGTGTTGGTTGTCGTGCCTAACGTGCCGCCGGTGTAGTACCAGTCCGGCAACTCTTCTCTTGGCTCATCGCTATTGTTCCCGCCGGGCTTACATGCGACGAGAGCAATAGCGGCAAGAGCCATAAACAATACTTCTTTTCTCATAATCTATAAATTTAATTAACCCTCAATTCTGATTTATTTTGACAATAATGCCTTCACTTCTTTGTCCAGCACTTCTTCCAACTCTGCCACTTTGTCGATGGCGGCTTTCACTTTTTCATCGCCTTGGGCGTTGTTTTCGAAGTCTTCGATGGCGTCAATGGCGGCGATCGCGTCGTCAATGGCCTGACGTACTTTCTTATCCAGACTGGCATCTTGTTTCCGTACATAGTCCGAAATGGATGCATCGCCTTCTTGCGCACCGCAGTACGCATGTTGGATGGAACGGATGTTATCGGCAAAATCGATGGTCGAAGTGCAGCTATACGGACTCTCGATATAATCGCGTTGTTCAGGCGTATTGCTGATATACGGATTGCCCAACTTCAGGTTTGCCACTTCACCGGCGATATCAACTGCACCGGCGATAATCTCTTCCGCCACTTCCTGATAGCTTACATAAATCGAACCGGGTTTGCCGGCGTTCATCATCTGGTGGCCGTAATTGTCTTCAAACACATCCACTTCGCCATCTTCCAGAACCTGCATCTTTTCCGCGCTTACATCGCCGCGCCAGCAGTATTCCAGCAGAATGGATTGTTGCACCAAATCTTCGATGATACCGAGCAGATAAATCGCTTCTGCATGGGTGAGATTGGCGGCATGTGTCTTGCCGGTTCCGATGGCACGACCTTCGGTCTCAACTGATTCAAACAGCAGATATTCAGCGGCATGGAAGCCTTTCAGACCGTCACCTAAAATGTCTCCCACATACGCACCTCCTTCTTCTTCGATTCTTTCCATGCGCACGGCATCGTTCAGCAGGCCGTTCATCGCATTGAAGTCCAGTGGCCAGCTGTCGATGTGCGGGTCAATGTTGTGGGCGCTGGCGGGACCGAACAGAAAGGCCTCGCTTTGTTCCCAGTGTTTGCGCATGAGGCGCCACGATGTTCCGGCTTCGGCCATCAGTTGGCTGTAGTCCTCTTGCGCTTCCACTTTCGCCAGAATTTGCTGTGTCTGCTCCAATAGGGTCAAACCGGCATCGGCCATGGCGCTGTAGGTCGCAATCACGGTGTTGTTTACATACGGCGCTACCACTTGTTGTAAGGCCGCTTCTTTGTCGGTAGTAACACTGTCGTTACTGCTTTTCTCGCATGAACTCAGGCTGATAGCGAGCAACGCTATGCCGAGCATACATAATGCACTCTTGGGTGCTGTTCGTGAGATCTTCGTCATTTTTTCGTGTGTTTATCGTTCTATTATTAGGTTATTATTGGGTGATTATTGGGTTATTATTAGGTTATTAAGCCAACGAAAAGCAGAGGAAAGCATTACAAGTTGTAGAAGCCTGCATATACGATACCTATTGCCAACTGCGGCTCGTCATTATATATCTTTCCGCGTGTGCCGTCCGCGCGTGTGCCGGGTTTGAGAATGCCGTAGGAGAACTCTGCTTTGATGCCGATTTGAGGAATCGGAAAGTAGTTCACGCCCACTGCCGCACGGTGTCGGCCGCACCATGCGTACATATCGGTCGGCTTGTTGTCATAGCGGAACATCGAATCGTAGTAATCGTAGCGCCCGAACACATAGAACTGTTGTCCTTTCGCCACCAGTTTCTTGTTGAGCGAAAAGAAATCATAGCCGGCTTCTATCCCTGCCGCCAACGCATCCGACGCCACCCATTGCTTGCTGCTTACGCTTCCTTTCCGCATCGCAATGTTGTATTTGGTGATAGCGGCGGCATCGCTCAGGTGACCATAAGTAAAGCTGCCGCGAAGAATAACGCCGTAGTCCTTGTATGCAAAGTCAAACGAACCGATGCTCACCGTTCCCTTCACGTTCTTATAGGTACTCTCATCCAATTCCGTATTGCTTTTGCTCAGGGTATTTCGGAATGAGTTGCCGCAATAGCCGCTCAAACTCAGACGCAGGCCTTGAACACCCGTGTAATCCACGCGCGCTGCACCGGCAAACACGTTTGCTATCTTGAATTCATACGGACTGCCTGCACCGGGCTTCACCCAGTTTTTGCGGTTAAATCGGTCGCTGTCCAAGCCGGGAAGAAACATGGCTTGGTAGTGCCAACCGTTCTTGGTGCTTCCCATAAAAGTCAGTGCCACTTCGTGCCACGTACTCGGTATAATGGTGAACTCGCCTTCATTGCGATACACACCGAAATACTCGGTGGATTCATGGTGGGCGTTCAGTGCCCCGACGGGAATAACTTGCATACCCGCACGAAGAATGGCATAGCGGTTAAACTCTTTCTGTAGCCAGAATTGCTCTAACGCCACTTCTCCGCCACGCTCTATCTCGCTTTCATATTCTCCGCCTTCCTCTTCTTCTATCTCTATGGCTGACTCTGTGCCACCGTGCTCGAACTCAATCTCTGTCCCTACGCTCCAGCCTTTGCCGAAATCGTAACCCATATAGATTACCACATGCGGCAAATCGAACTCTCCGTAATGGTCTTTCGCATATTTCTCAGGTGTTTTGCCGTATCGCAGGTAGTTGTTGCTGTAAAAACAGTGCTTGGCGGTCACTTCTCCGTAGCCGCCAATCGTAAAGCGCCCTTTTCGTTTTAGGATTTTGGCTTTTTTGTTTCCTGCTTTCGTACTGTCTGTTTGGGCGGTATCTATCCGTACCGTGTCTCTCGGTACGCGCTTGGTCGCACCCGACACGGCATCCACATGCCTTGTGCCCGGCATCGCATCGGCAATCCCTATTTGTGGGGATACGCCTTGCGCCTGTTCCAAACGCTCTACACGCCGCAATAGGGCCTTTAAGTCGGCACTGCTCACTTTGATAGAGTCGTCCGCATGTACACCTAATGTGCACAGAACGAGCAGAATAACTATACTTGTTTGTCTAAACATATTGCTTCTGTTTTTGTCTTTCTTTCACAATGCAAAATTACTACAATTCTTTCACCCCTGCAATCCTCATTGGTTGGGAAAAATGCGGCGCAGGTTATTTTTGTGCTTATTTTTCTTGTCTTTCTCCGAAATTTGTTGTACCTTTGCAGCGGATTTCAAAAAAGGATTGGGTTTCCTCGGTTTGTGTATAGCCATATCACGGAACATATTGAGATAGACCGCCAAGAGCGGAGCGTGCGAAGGAACGGACAGAATGTCCATCTGACGGGGCTGGAATATAGTTTGTTGGACTTCCTTTCCGCCCGTGTCAATCGTATCTGCACCCGTCAGGAAATCCTTGACCATGTATGGGGTACGCGCTTTCAGTACGATACGGGTACAATCAATGTCCATCTCAATGCCTTGCGGCGCAAATTGGGGTGGAATAGGAATCAGCCCGTGGAAACGGTACATGGCGTTGGCTTTATTTTCCGAGTCGAACAGAAAGTCTCTCGCTACACCATTGATTTGCAATCTTTTCTCGCTGACTGGCTGCGCAGTCACGAAGTGGAAATGGATTCTGCGGGAATAGTGCCGCACTTGCATCTCACGCCTTTTGTGAATGAACTGACTGTCGAACCGCAAGCCTTGCGGCAGATGTTGAATGGCTTCCTGACAGCATTCTTGCCGGGCGCTGAACCGGGTGCGCTTTCCATCAGTTCGCGCCTTACAATGCGTCATTTTATCCTTTCCTTGGACCTCAATGGCATGGTTAACGAACTGCGTATTCCTCTTTGTCCGGATGTGTAAACTTTCTTGTAACCGCACGCGGACGCTACGTTTCCTATCCCCAAATGTTGTGATTTTTGCTTCCTGTTCTTGCCCATATGGGATTTTTTGTGTAATTTTGCACCGTTTTTGATAAATGCTACTATGTACAAGGCAACGGATAAAATATGTGATTTGATGTCGCACGAAGAGGATGCGATTCAGATAATCAGTCGTTTCGGCTTGGAAATGGGGGTGGGGGAACAGACCATCGCGCAAGTGTGCGAAGCCCACAATGTGCATACGCCTACTTTCTTGGCGGTTGTTAATTATAAGGTCTTCAAACGCCGTGCCTTGCCTGCAGATATCGATATCCCGACCTTGCAACGCTATCTCCGTAATGCGCATACCTATTTCCTTGACTTCCGCTTGCCGCGTTTGCGCAGAGCGCTTATCGAAGCGATTATCCCTGCCGACCCTACCACCAGAATACCCGGACTGATTCTGCGGTGTTATGATGAGTTTGTGGACGAAATCCGTATGCATATCGAGCATGAGAACGAAGGAAGATACGATGGGCATGAGCATGACGACCAGCGTATCACCGACAAACTGACTGAGATTAAGAATCTCATCATCAAGTATTATCCCACCCAACCCACTTCTGTCGAAGGCACTGTCACCTACACACTTATCGGGGTTATGAGCGATTTGTGGCATACTGAGCAGGATTTTGCTGACCATTGTGCCATTGAGGACAATATCTTGCGGCCGGCTATGACGAATACGCCTTTCCGCTCTTCGCGCCGTCACGCTGTGGCAGAAACGGAAGACCTCTCCGACCGTGAACGCGATGTCTTGATTCAGGTGGTGCGTGGTTTAAGCAATAAGGAGATTGCGGATGTGCTTTGTATCTCGCAGCATACGGTGGTGTCGCACCGTAAGCATATCACCCGCAAATTGAACATTCATTCTACGGCCGGCCTCACTATTTATGCTATAGTGAACCATCTCATCGACCTCAATAGCGTAGAGTAAATTGTCCCCAAGCAATTTCACCCAACGTACCGACCCCAAAGGGATGTTTTTTTTCTTAGTGAAAATCAGTACATTATAATTATTTTATAAAAAAAGTGTCAAAAATATTTGGTCATGTCAAAAAAAAGCAGTACCTTTGCACCCGCTTTTGAAAAACAGAGCAACCACTTGGTGCGGTAGTTCAGTTGGTTAGAATACC
>JAGCEW010000067.1 GCA_017650465.1 Paludibacteraceae bacterium | reverse complement strand
AGTATTGGTGTACTTTGTCTTCATAGTGCTGGCGTTGTTCTTCTCGCTCATTTTTGACCGTGAGGAGGGGTATCATGGAGCCAAATGCATCGCTTATGTGGCGATGTGTGGCTTTTTGGTGCTGATAGCGGGACTGCGAGATGGTCTGGGAGGTGACACTTTCTTCTATCAGCGCAACTACGAGTACTGGTACGAAGGAGCGATGGAAAACGACTTGCTTTCCACTTTAGGCTGGGAATTGAAGCACTCGGGTTACATGCCTTTGTGGTCGCTTGTAAACATATGGGTAAGACAATACAGCGCCAGTTTTGTGGTGTTTCAACTGCTGCACGCACTAGTAGTGAACGGCGTGATATGCTGGGTAATAAGCAGACACAGTGACCGCGGTTTTATGTTCCTGCTGTTTTACCTATTGGTAGGTACGTTCTTTCTTTTCAACACGGAAGTGATGCGTGAGGGTCTGGCGATTGCCATGACACTTGTCGGAATAGAGTGTTTCACCACGGGGCGGAAAGGGTTGTTCTGGGTGTTTGTTGTATTGGCGGTTGGTTTCCATATCTCGGCATTGGTGTTGCTTCTTTATCCCTTCGTACGTATCGGGATGAGTTGGGCGACGATAGGTTGGGCAACCTTGGCTGCTTTCGGTGTATGGGTCGTTAGCGATATGCTGTTGACAGTGGCAGTGAGCCACTCGGGTGCGCTACCGGAATTTCTGAGTTTCCGCTTAGAGGGTTATGCTGCTTTTGCCACCAATTTCAATGGTTTTCTGCGTTTTCTGCTGCATTTTCTGCTTGTTCCGTCCGTGCTGATTCTATATTCGATGCATGGTGTGGATGAGGAGAAAGAGTGTGAGTGGCGCGAACGCATGGTGGCTTTTTTTCTGCCTTTGGGCATTGTGGCGGCGGCAGTGCCGGGTTTTACGCGTTTCACCAACTACGTAATGGTGTTTGAACTGATGGCGTTGGCAGAAGTGTCGCGTATGCTTTTTGAAGAACAGCGTCATCTGCTGGTTCGCGGCGGATCGGTTGTGGCATTCGTGTTATTATATATGTGGTCACTACTGACCTATTATCCGCAGAATGACTTCTACATGTATGAGTTCTACGCGCCTTACACAAGTGTGTTTAATAAGGATGAGGTAGAGAAAAACCGTCGAGAGATGGCGCACCTGGAGAGTTGTAGCAACGATTGGGGTGATGCAGGTGCACGTAATATTGAACAATGATGAGAACAGCTATACTGCTATCGACATATTGTCCCAATGCTACTTATTTGTCGGAACAACTCGATTCGATTGGAAGACAGACCGTTTCGTGCGCCCTGGTTCGACGTGATGATAGCGAGACGCGCCTGGGAGCGATGAAGTCGTTTGAGACGTTACTTCGAGAGACGGACGGATATGACTACTACGCTTTTGCGGACCAAGACGATGTGTGGAAACCTCAAAAGATGGAACGTCTCATTGGTGCGATGGAGGAGGCGGAGCGGTCGTATGGAAAGCAGACCCCTCTGGTTGTGCACTGCGATTTGGAGGTTGTGGATTCCGGATTGAAGCGTATTGCAGCATCGTTTTGGCAGTACTCAGGACTCAACCCGGATATGCTGGACCACCACTTGCCGTATATGGCAATCAGTAACTGCGTCACCGGTTGTGCGATGTTGTTGAACGCTGCGGCTCGAAAAGTGAGTCTTCCTTTTGGCAATCAGGCGTATATGCACGACCAATGGATAGCCGTTTCCACCCTGCGTGCAGGAGGACATGTGATACCCGTCCGCGAGGCATTAGTGTTGTATCGACAGCACGGCAAGAACACGTTGGGAGCAGTAGAATACAAGGGGATGAGTCTGCAAGGATGGCGTGAGAAACGCAAATTGTTTTGGAAGGCATATCTTGCCGGCAAAGGTATCTGCTGGAACACGCTGCCGGCGTTTGTGTATTGGAAAATCAGACATATTCTGGCTCGTTTATGATCAGTGTGTGTGTGACGACATATAATGGTGAGAAGTACATTCTGGAGCAATTGCGTTCTATCTTGTGCCAGTTGGGACAAGAAGACGAGGTGGTAGTGAGTGATGACGAATCGACGGACAAGACGCTGGAGTTGGTAGAAAGTCTGGCAGATCCGCGTATCAGGGTGCTGCACAGCAAGGCGCATTACTTCAAGTGGAACTTCGACAACGCATTGCGTGCTGCGAGAGGGAACATTATCTTCTTATCCGACCAGGATGATAAATGGCTGCCCGGGAAAGTGGAGCAATGTGTTCGGGCACTGGAAGAGGTGGATTTGGTGGTTCATGACAGCCGTGTAGCGGATGACAACATGCAGGTGTTGTATCCGTCGTTTTTCCGTTTCTACGGTTCGGGCCCCGGACTTTTGAAGAACGCACTGAACAACACCTATTTCGGGTCGTGTATGGCATTTAGGCGTTCTGTCCTTGAGGCGGCGTTACCATTCCCCAAGACCAACGAAATCGGTCACGATATATGGCTTGGATTGGTGGCAGAGATGACCGGAAGAGTGCTGTTCCTGGACGAACCGCTGCTGCTGTACAGACGACATGATTTGGCGCGTACCAACCTGGGTCAGTCGCTGTTGGTTCGTAGCAAGCGGTCAATGGTAGTGAAAATTTGGAGTCGCGTGGTGGTACTCTATCACGTGGCTAAATATAAGTTGAAACAAAAGAAATGAACAACAACTTGGTAAGCATCATCACTCCGCTGTACAACGGAGAACGCTTTATAGCGCAGACTATCGAGAGCGTCCTGGCGCAGACCTACACCGAGTGGGAGATGCTCATAATCAACGACGGCTCGACGGACAAGAGCGAAGAGATAGCCCTCTCCTATGCGGAGAAAGACAACCGTATTCACGTCTATTCGCAACCCAACGGGGGCAGCGCCTCGGCCCGCAATCACGGTATCCGGCGTGCCAAAGGGCGTTATATAGCGCTGTTGGACAGTGATGACCTATGGGAGCCCTGGT
>JAGCEW010000066.1 GCA_017650465.1 Paludibacteraceae bacterium | reverse complement strand
ACAATACCACCCCCGAAGAACTCAACGCTTGGTATCGCGTGGTGGATGAACTAAAGCCCAAGGAACTGATGATCTATGTCATCGACCGTGCTACGCCTGTTAAGACGCTGGTCAAGGTCAGCCGTGAGGAGATGGAAACTATCGCTGCACCACTACGGGAAAAAGGATATAACGTGATCGTTTCGGCTTAATAAGTAGCAGTATATGTATTTTGACGAACTCGCTCTTTCGGATGAAGTATTAGATGCTTTGTGGGACATGCACTTCGACGAGTGTACGCCCGTGCAGGAACAAACCATCCCGGTTATCCTGGACCATCATGATGTCATTTCTTGTGCGCAGACAGGAACGGGCAAGACAGCGGCATACGTGCTGCCTTTGCTTACCAACCTCGCCTACGATGACCACGATCCCGACAAGTTGAATGCTATTATTATGGCTCCTACACGCGAATTGGCGCAGCAGATTGACCAGCAGGTACAGGGCTTTGGTTTCTATGTGCCTTTCTCGGCGGTGGCTGTCTATGGCGGAAACGATGGAGGTGCCTGGAGCACGCAGAGCACAGGACTCACTAAGGGCGCAGATATCGCAATCGCCACACCGGGAAGACTTCTCTCTCTGATGAATATCTACGACCTCGATTTCTCAGGTGTCAAGTATTTCATTTTGGACGAGGCAGACCGAATGTTAGACATGGGCTTTTACGATGATATAATGACCATCGTCTCCAAACTGCCCAAGGACCGACAGACCATCATGTTCTCTGCTACGATGCCGGAGAATATACGCCGGATGGCAAAAGCTATTATGAACCATCCTGTGGAGATTCAGATAGCCGTGTCTCGTCCGCCGGAGACCATCCACCAGATGGCTGTGGACCTCTACGAAGGACAGAAAACGCCGTTCCTCTTGCATTACCTCAAGGACAAAAACCTCAAAAAGGTTATTCTCTTTGCAGGGAAAAAGCAGCGCGTGAAAGACCTTACGCACATGTTGCGGCTCAAACATATTGACGCACGGGCTATGCACTCCGACCTGGAGCAGAAAGAGCGCGACGAGGTCATGCTCGATTTCCGCAACGGCAAGGTAGATGTGTTAGTGGCGACCGATATCGTATCGCGCGGTATAGATGTCGACGACATTCCTTTGGTCATCAACTACGATGTGCCCCGTGATGCCGAGGACTATGTGCATCGTATCGGACGTACGGCGCGGGCGGAGAATTCAGGTGAGGCGGTCACGCTTGTTTCCAAAGAAGACCAGTTCTTTTTCCATAAGATAGAGACTTTCCTCCATCGCGATATCGAACGCCTTTCTGTTCCTGCCGAACTGGGAGAAGTTCCGCCGCGTTATGTGTCGGCGTCAAAAGGGAAAACGCGCAAGAAAAAACCGTTCTTCCGCAAGAAGAACGGCCGTTCTGTACATCGTCACAAAGGCGTTAGTAAGCAATAGCGAACACCACGCGTCCTTTGGATGGTTTGCCGGTCACCATACATTTGCCTTCTTCTTGCTTGAAGCCGGGAAGTGCTTCCAACGGAATACAACGAATTGTAGCCTTGGTCTCTTCTTTGATGCGCTCTTCTGTCTCCGGAGTACCGTCCCAGTGGCAGAGTAGGAACCCGCCTTTTTTGATCTCCTCCTTGAACTCTTCGTACGAATTGCACTCGCGCGTGTTAGCGGTGCGATAAGCCAGCGCTTTCGTGTAGCAGTTCTTCTGGATCTCTTCCAGCAGGGAAACTATCTTCTCTTCTATACCTTCTATCGAGATGGTCTCTTTGGTCAGCGTGTCGCGGCGTGCTATCTCTATGGTGCCGTTCTCCAAGTCACGACCGCCCATAGCCAGACGAACAGGCACACCCTTCAACTCGTAGTCTGCGAACTTATAGCCTGGAGTCGATTTGTCGGAGGTGTCCACTTTCACACGTATTCCGCGTGCTTTCAGCCCTTCGGCTATCGGCGCAAGTTTCTCCATCAGTTTCTGCAGGTCTTCCTCTTTCTTGAAGATGGGCACTATCACTACCTGTATGGGTGCGAGGTGCGGTGGAAGAACCAGACCGTTGTCGTCGCTGTGGGTCATAATCAAGGCGCCCATTAGTCGGGTAGAAACGCCCCAACTGGTCGCCCAAACATATTCGTATTTATTCTCTTTCGACAGGAACTGCACGTCAAACGACTTGGCGAAGTTCTGTCCCAAGAAGTGACTTGTACCGGCTTGCAGAGCCTTGCCGTCTTGCATCATAGCCTCGATGCAGTAGGTGTTCAGCGCACCCGCAAAACGCTCGTTGGGCGATTTCACACCTTTCACTACTGGAATAGCCATAATATTCTCTGCGAAATCGGCATATACATCCAGCATCGTCCGTGCGTAGTCTTCGGCCTCTTCTTTTGTGGCGTGAGCAGTGTGCCCTTCTTGCCAGAGGAACTCGGCGGTACGCAGGAACAGACGTGTACGCATCTCCCAGCGCATCACGTTGCACCACTGGTTGCACAGTATAGGTAGGTCGCGGTACGAGGATATCCAGTTCTTATAGGTGGACCAGATGATGGTCTCTGAGGTCGGACGGATGATGAGTTCTTCGTCCAGACGTGCATCGGGATCTACCACCACACCTTTGCCGTTTGGGTCGTTCTTCAGGCGGTGGTGTGTTACCACAGCACATTCTTTAGCGAAGCCTTCCACGTGTTCTGCCTCACGGCTGAGGAATGATTTGGGAATCAGCAAGGGAAAATAAGCGTTTTGTACGCCTTTTTCTTTAAAACGACGGTCCAGTTCACTTTGAATCGTTTCCCAGATGGCGTAGCCATAAGGTTTAATCACCATACATCCTCGAACGGCGCTTTGTTCGGCCAGGTCGGCTTTTACCACCAGTTCGTTATACCACTTTGAGTAGTCTTCTCCGCGGGGAGTTAGTTTCTGAAAATTTGCCATGTATATATAGTATCTTTTTTTTCCGGCTGCAAAATTACTACAAAAACTGCACATACGCAAATATTTTGGTGTCTTTTTTGTTGAAATGAAAAACTTTCATAGTTTTTGTGTTGTCAGCCGGCGTACCTATGCTCGCATAAGGTTCGTTGGCTGACGGCGCAAAAACCGGACGCGCAGCGTCAACAAAAATGACACCAACCATCCCTGCGTATGCCCCGCAGAGTGCGAACGTACTTTCGGCGGGCCCCTACTGCAAGTAGGGAGGGCCGAAATTACTACAAAAATATCCCTGCGTATGCCCCGCAGAGTGCGAACGTACTTTCGGCGGGCCCCTACTGCAAAGTAGGGAGGGCCGAAATTACTACAAAAACACTCCTGTATATGCCCGGCAGGCGGCGTCCGAAGATACTACAAAAATTGCACATACGCAAATATTTTCCGCCCTTTCCGTCACTTTTTGACCAAAATGTTTGCACAATTCAGAAAAAAGCACTACCTTTGCACCCGAATATGCCAATTATGCTTTGGCCATTCGCATAGTATTAACCCTCAAAACAACAATCAACATGAAGAAAATCTTTTCTATCTTCGCAGCAGCCTTTATCCTCTTTGGCGCTGTATCATGCAAAAACAAAAAGGACGAACCCTCGGCTCCAAAAACTACGTTTACCATCGATATTAGCAACATTACCTATGATGGGTGTGACTTCATCATTACTCCTTCGGATAATACGGTGGAATACATGCGTATGTTCATGCCGACAGAACAACTGGAGAATAATACCCCCGTGGAAATAGTGGAAAGCAAATTTTCCGACTTAGAAGTGGTTTATACCGACCTCAAAAACCATGGTCAGATCCATCAAGGTAGGTATGGAGATACTTACACGGACCTAATTGAAGATACCGAATATGTTCTCGCCGTGTTCCGGATTGACGAGAACCTCAATATAGTTGGCGATGTAGCCCTTTCGAAATCTTTCTATACTTTGCCCTCTGGTTATGCGGATTTAGGCTTGCCTTCCGGAATATTATGGAAATCGTACGAAGTGGATGATGAGAATAAATTCCCCTTGCTTATGACCTATACTGAGGCACAAGATAAAGGCACAGTTCCTACAAGAGAACAATGGGATGAACTGCTAAAGTATTGCGCTCTAACCTGGCAGGAAAGTGCAAAATACGGACCTTATCTTGTACTTACAGGTCCTAACGAAAATCATATAAGTTTGTATAACACCGGCAAGTACGGAACGGACGGAAAACTTGCCGACAATGGTGCATATAGAGGATATTATTGGACTGCTACGCAATCCGGTTCGGTCATGATTCAAAACGATGTGTTCTACTACTATTGGGATACCAAAGAGACCGGTTTTGGTAAAAAACCTTATGCAAGTCAAAATGTCTGCGGAGCCATCTTAGTAACTGATAACCCGAATATTGTTCCGCCTGTCAGGTAAACGCTATTGTACAATATCAACAAGAAGGTCGGATTCTCTCCGGCCTTTGTTTTATATACACCGCGCGCCAGCGCAATAAACGGCGCCTTGCGCCTATAAACCGCTCACGAACGCGAGTAATTCTCGTATAACCATTAGGCTATTATTAGGTTATTATTGGGTGATTATTGGGTTATTAGTAGGCTATTAAGCAGACGAAAAGCAGAGGAAAGCAAGAAAAAAACAATACGTTTTGTATCTTTTAACCTTAAACTTTCAACATTCAACCAAAAATCTTTGATTTTTCTTGCATATTCGAAAAAAATATACTACCTTTGCAGCCCTGTTCAAAACAACAACGGAAAACAATAAAAACAAAACGATATGAAACACATTCATCTTTGTCTCGTTCTCTGTCTCGCAATGGCGGCACAGGCGAAAACCTACAATTTCCGGACCGTACCGAACGATCCGATGCACGCACGTATTTATCAACTTGAAAACGGACTTACCGTCTACATGACGCGTAATACCGAGAAACCTGAAATCAAGGCTATGGTCGCTGTCCGTGCGGGAAGTCAGAACGACCCGCTCAATGCCACAGGACTGGCACACTACCAAGAGCATCTTATGTTTAAGGGTACGACCCAATATGGCACCACCGACTATGCCAAGGAAAAACCCATCTTGGATGCAATAGACGAACTCTACGAAGTCTATGGACAAACCACCGACCCCGAAAAACGCAAAGCCATCTACCATCAGATAGATAGTTTCTCCTACGAAGGCTCGAAAATCGCTATCGCAAATGAATTTGACAAACTGATGTCCTCTATCGGTGCCACAGGCGTTAACGCCTATACTTCCGGAGACCGCACCTGCTATTTCGAAGTGATTCCTGCCGGTGAATTGCGCCGTTGGGCGATGATTGAAAGCGGACGGTTCACCGACCTTGTCGTTCGCGGTTTCCATACCGAACTGGAGGCGGTTTATGAGGAGTTTAATATGTACAGCACGATGGACCAGCAGAAAATCCTTCTCGCTGTGGACCAGACGCTGTATCCTAACATCCCTTATCGCCAGCACACCACGCTTGGTACACAGGAACACCTCAAGAATCCCTCGCTGAAGGAAATCAAAAAGTTCTATAACACTTATTACCGTCCCAACAATGTGGCTGTTATCCTCTCTGGTGACTTTGAGTTCGATAAAGCCATTGCTATCGTGGACGAATATTTCGGTAGCTGGCAGCCGCAGTATATCCCTGCTGCGGATAAACCCCAACAGGAGCCTCTTGCTGTCCACAAAGATACCGTCGTCTATGGCAACGAATCTCCGCAATTATGGATGGCGTATCGCTTCCCTGCCGTCACCGATAAAGATATGGATATCATCGAAGTGATGTCCGAAGTGCTGCAGAACGGCAAGTGTGGCCTCTTCGACCTGGATATTGCCCAGAAGCAACTCCTTTTGGGGGCCGAATCGGGACTTGTTAATGGCAACGACTTCTCTACCTATTACCTGATTGGTGTTCCCAAAGACGGACAGTCCTTGGATGATGTTCGCAATATCATGTTGGCCGAAGTGGAGAAACTGAAGAAAGGTGATTTCTCGGAAGACATGCTTGCTGCCATTGTCGCCAACCTCCGTCGCCATAAGATGGAAGCGCTGCAGTCCAACGATGCACGCGTGAATATCTTCCTCAACTCCTTCATTTACGGCATCCCGTACGAAGAAACAACCACCGAACTGGACCGCAAAGCCAAAGTCACAAAGGCGGATATCGTACGCGTGGCAAACCAATATTTCACCGACGCCTATGCTTGTGTCAAGAAAGAGCAGGGCGAGAATGTGAATCCTGCCAAGGTGGAGAAACCCCAAATCACGCCTATTGAGATGAACCGTGAAGCCAAATCGCAGTTCTTTGCCCGTCTGGAGAAGATGCACGCCGAACCTCTTACGCCCCAATTCCTGGACTTTGACAAAGACCTCAGCCGTAAAACCCTGGCGCACGACCAGATGATGTATTATGTGCAGAACAAAGATAACCAACTCTTCTCACTCGATATGGTCGTTGAGCGCGGAACAAATGATCTTCCGGAACTTGACCTTGCCACCGATTTGATGGCATACTTGGGAACAGCCACCCTCTCCGCAGAAGAACTGCAGGCGGAACTCTACAGACTTGCCGCTGAAACCTCTGTATATAATTCCGGCACGGAAACCCACTTCATGATTTATGGTCTGCAGGAGAACTTCGATGCCACCCTACGCTTGTTGGAAGACCATGTCTTGGGAGCACAAGCCGATGAAACCATCTACAAAGAACTGGTGGCAGACCGTATCAAAGCTCATAACGATGCCAAGAGCGACCAGAAAGCCTGCTTTGGCAACCTTAGCAGCATGGGTAAGTATGGACAGGCTGTTCACAAACGCCTTATTCTCACACCGAAACAGATGCGCAAACTGTCGGGCGCGATTGTGCTGGACGAACTTCGTGGCCTCGTTCCCGGAATATCGCGTGTCGAATACTACGGACCTGCTACGGAACAGGAAATCACTGCCCGTCTGAACAGAGACTCACGCCTGCTGGCACAGGGAGAGAAGAGCAAACAACTCAAAGCCAATCGCCTCCGCCCTGAAGAAATACAGAAAAGCGAAGTATGGATGGCACCCTACAATGCCAATAACATCTACTTGATGGGTCTTGCCAACTGGGGCGAGAAATACGATGTAAAGAGTGAAGCCGTCATTCGTCTCTTCAACGAATACTTTGGCGGTTCGATGGGTTCAATCGTCTTCCAGGAAATGCGTGAGGCACGCGCACTCTGCTACACCGCTTATGCCGGTTATTCGCAGGCTGGATATGAGGGGGAGAATAACACGTTCCAAACCTACATCATCACCCAGAATGACAAACTGCAGGCAGCGATGGATATGTTCGATTCCATCTGCGACAATCTGCCTATCTCGGCCACTGCTTTCGAACAGGCCAAGAGTTCCCTTCTTAAGAACATCGAGAAACGCCGCTATGTCCGTTCTTCTCCCATCTCCAGTTATCTGGCGTTCACCCGTAAAGGATGGGACCATGACTGCTATCGCGAGATATATGAGGCAGTGAAGAATCTCACGATGGATGATGTGGTCGCTTTCCAGAAAGAGCACGTAGCACATCGCACCTACCGTTACCTCGTGCTTGGTAATAAGAAAGAACTGGATATGAAGTATCTGAAGAGACGCGGTAAAGTGCGTCAGTTCCGTGAAAAAGATATTTTCGTCTATTGATATGAAGTACGACGTTAAATACAACGAACAGACTGTGCGGGAGCGTATTGCCAAAACGGCAAATGCTCTCCGCAAGCAGGGCGTTCTGACCGAAGATACAGTTTATCTCGTTATGCTGAACGGCGGACTCTGGTTTGCTGCTCATCTGTTCGACGCACTCGGCGGAGTGGGGAACAAAGTGTTTATGATCAAAGGACACTCCTACACCGGTGTAGAGCGTGGCGAATTTCTGTGGGACTGCTTGCCGGACGAACAGGACATAGCAGGACGCAAGTTGGTCATCCTGGACGATATCTGCGATTCAGGTGCCACCATCAATATCATCAACCGTTTCTTTAAAACCAAAGCCCAACAAATCACTTTTGTCACCCTTCTGGAACGAGCCACGCGGCAGTTAGATGCAGACGTGCAACTCTATAGCTGCATCAAAGATGACTCACAAGATTTCTTTGTTGGCTGCGGCTTGGACGATAACGAAGCCTCACGCTTCCTTCCCTATATAGGAGTGTTGCAAGTAGAGAATTAACCAACCGATAAACCACCCCAATGGATTTCCTGACCATCATAACGGCCTTACTGGTACTTATAGCGGGAATAGGTATCTTTCTGGTGGCATGCCAGACGATGTCCACCAACCTCGAATCCGTCAGCTCTGATCGCCTCAAGACGCTCTTTGCCCGCGCAGGGAAGAGCCGGCTCTTAGGTGTCACTATGGGAACTGTCGGCACCGCCGCTATCCAGTCCTCCGGTGCTACTACCGTGATGGTCATAGGCTTTGTCAATGTGGGCATCATGTCCTTGGCACAAGCCGCTACAGTCATCTACGGAGCCAATATCGGTACCACCATCACCGCACAGATCGTGGCGCTCGGACTCAGTAGTGGCTCATCCCTCTCTACCACCACCGTCTTTGCTGCCTTTGCCGGATTAGGCGCTTTCGTGTCCCTGTTCGCCAAGAAAGATCTGGGGAAGCATATCGGCGGTATCCTTGCCGGATTTGGTATGCTGTTCGTCGGCCTTAGCATGATGTCCGGCGCTATGGAAGACTTTGCCCGACAGGATGCCGTGAAGATGGCATTTGCTTCCGTGAGCAATCCCCTATTGTTAGTCTTGGCGGGAGCCTTGTTTACGGCGCTTATCCAGTCCTCATCCGTCATGACCTCCGTCGCCATCACGATGGTGGTCAGTGGACTCATCTCCTTGAACCAGGGCATCTATCTTACCTTGGGTTCTAACGTCGGTAGCTGTGTCGTTGCCATCATAGCCGGTATGACATCCGGTATCAATGCCAAGCGTACCGCCTTGATCCACTTGATCTTCAACTGCTTTGGCGTCGTCCTTTTCCTTATCATCGCCTTCCTGATGTATCTGTTCACATCAGGCCACTTGGATTTTGGTATTCTCTTTGCCGATCTTTTCCCTGGCGCTCCGCAACTCCAATTGGCGATGTTCCACACCGTCTTCAATCTCTCTACGGTACTGATCATTCTGCCTCTGACGGATATCCTTGTACGCATCGTGTGTCGTATCGTACCCGAAACGGTTTCCACCACGCCTGCCTTTACCCCGCATTTCTTCTTCTTGGACGAGAAGATGTTGCGCACGCCCGCTATGGCTGTCCATCAGGTCAAATTGGAGATAGAGAATATGTCCAAACTGGCTATCCGAAACTACGACCGCTCTTTGACTATGGTCACTTCCCTTACCTTTGACGACATCGAAGCCTTCCGACAGGATGAAGAGGAACTGGACTTCCTCAACCACGAACTGGTGACTTATATTGTGCGCCTCAATGCCTATCCCCAACTCTCCGAGCACGACCATATCTACCTTACCAACGCCATTCGAACAGTCAGCGATCTGGAGCGTATAGGCGACTATGCGGAGAATATTACCGAATATGCCGATATCTTGGTCAAGACAGGTGAGCAGTTCTCGGATGTCGCAAAAGAAGAGATCGAGCAGATGCGCGATTTGGTCATGAATGTCTATCAGTTCACGATGGCTGCCTATATGAACAACGACAAAGAGGCCTATTGGAAAGCGCACGAATTCGAGGATAAAGTCGATGACCTCACCGACTATATGGAAACCAAGCATATCGAACGGATGGCGGCAGGCCTGTGTAGTGCTACCGTTGGAGCACAATATATCGAACTCGCCAGTAACTCCGAGCGTGTTTCCGACCACCTTATCAATGTCGGTAAAACAATAGGTGGCTTGTATCCGAAAAACGATAATAAATAAATCAATGATATCAACTTTTAATCCCGATAAAACACTATGTTAATTACTCCTTCCGTTCACTACATCGGCTGTGACGATACCGAACTTGATCTCTTCGAAGGTCAGTATGATTTGCCTGATGGCATGTGTTACAATAGTTATCTGCTCTCTGCCGATGCGATTGCCATCATGGACTCTGTCGATGCCCGCAAGACCGGCGAGTGGATGCAGCACGTTGAATCTGCGCTGCAAGGCCGTCAACCCAAATATCTTGTTCTCCAACACATGGAACCGGATCATAGTGGCTCGGTCAAGACGTTCCTCTCTAAATATCCGCAAACCACTATCGTTTGCTCCGGCAAAGCGCAAGCCATGTTGGCGCAGTTCGGCATACAGGCGCAGAATGTACAGACTGTAAAGGAAGGGGATACGCTTGACCTCGGCGGACTCACGCTTCGCTTCTTCATGGCTCCGATGGTGCATTGGCCGGAGGTAATGATGACCTACTGCCCCGAACAGAAAATCTTCTTCTCGGCAGACGCTTTCGGCAAGTTCGGCGTGTATGAAGCAGACGCTGACGACTGGGCCTGTGAAGCACGCCGATACTATTTCAACATCTGCGGCAAATACGGTACGCCCGTTACCTTGGCGCTCAAGAAAGCATCCGCATTGGATATCACCCATATATGCCCCTTGCATGGTCCCGTATTAGAAGGCGAAAAAATGCAGGAAGCTCTCCGTCTCTATTCCATTTGGTCTGCATACGATGTCGAGACCAAGGGCGTGCTTATCGCCTGTGCTTCCATCCACGGAAACACCCTCGCTGCAGCGCATACCCTTGCCGATATGCTTCGTGAACGGGGTGTCGGTAAAGTCGCATTGACCGACCTCTGTCGCGACGATATGGCAGAAGCCGTCGAAGATGCTTTTCGTATGGACCGTATGGTAGTGATGGCCTCCAGTTACGACGCCAACGTCTTTCCTCCTATGCATCAGTTCCTGTGGAAACTGCAGCAGAAAGCCTACCAGAAGCGCACAGTGGGTATCGTCGAAAACGGCAGTTGGGCTCCCTCTGCCGGCAGAGAGATGAAAGCCTTACTGGAATCAATGAAGGACATCACACTTCTCGAACCCATGGTGACCATAAAAAGTGCACTGAACGAGGAGTCTCTCGCTCAGTTGCAACTCTTAGCCGATGCGGTAGCAAACGCTTAACAAACTTTTGTCCGACAGGTCTTTAGGCATCCTCGCCAAAGCGGGTATGCCAGACTTGCTGCCGACAGTATCAACAGCAGAATAGTACCATACAAGCACCACCTGTCTGTCTTTAGCGCAGCGGGTATGAAACTCATAGCCACTTGGTGTGTTCCCGCAGGAATAACAGCCGCGCGTAGCACGTAGTTGACGCGTCCGAGTTCCGCTTCCTCTCCGTCAATAGTCAGATGCCAGTCGTGCGGGTAGTAGATCTCGGAGAATACAGCTACGCGGTCCTTATCCGTGCTGGCTGTGTATTCCAGATGATTCGGAGCATAACTCGTCAATGCAATCGATGCTTCCTTCTTCTCACCCTCCGCAGCACCATCCGTCTGGACGGTAAGTACCTTCTCAAATCTTCCGTCTGCCACAGCCGTCTGACGCATATTGATGTTCCATAGCGCCTCCGACTCTTCATCGGGAGTACCCACAAAACGAACACTGTCTACAAACCACGCATTTCCCATCGCTTCCGGATTAGGCATCACCCCGTTTCGTGTGACAATATACTTGGTATTAAGCATATTGAGCACATTCCAATTGTTGCGCGAGATATGCATATCTATCAAGTCCTGATACCTCCGCAACTTAGCAGCCGAGTAGCCCCCGATTGATTTGAGACGGTAGGAGGTGCGCGCATCATTAAACGTATTCGCCGCCGTATTCAGCACGCGGAAGTCCAACGACTTGTCTTGTAGTATCTTCTCTTCCCAGTCTTGCTTATCAAACACCCGTTCGCTGTCCCGCTTGGTGACAAAGTCCTTGTCCCCGAAGAAACGACGGTCCACCGGCACCAGGTCGGCCACTACCAGCACGCCCGTAATAGCAGCCAGATAGCCGAACTTCATCTTCCCTTTCATATAGATGAACAACGCACTGGCTGCCAGCGCAATAAACGCAAACGACCGCCAGGCATCTTTGGTCAGCATTGAGGCACGTTCCTCCACTATCATTTGGTAGATGTCATTCCCCACCTGACTTTTCCACTGCGCATCGTAACTGCTGGTGAAGTCCATCAGACTGCTTCCGGCCAGCGCAAACAGCAGACATATACCGCCTGTTATCCCGGCGGCTATATAGAGCGGACGCAGCATCTTTTCTTTGTCTTCGCTTTCCACTATCCGTTGCAGACCCATCAAACCCAACAGAGGCATCGTTATCTCCGCAACAATCAGAATCGATTCCACCGCGCGGAACTTATTGTACATCGGGAAGTAGTTATAGAACAACTCCGTCAGCGGCATAAAGTTCCTGCCCCAAGCCAGAAGGATAGAGAAGATAGTCGCCGCCAGCAGTGCCCATTTATACACGCCCGGAACAACTATCAGTCCCAGTACAAACAGCAGACAAACCACAGCCCCTACATACACCGGACCGCTGGTAAAAGCTTTTTCTCCCCAGTAGGTCGGCACTTGCTGGCAGAACTGTTTGGCACTATTGCGAGGCACTCTCGCTTTCACCAGATTGTCGTACAGTGTACTCTTCTCACCCACATCGTAGCCGCTCGCACCGCCCATAAAATTAGGAATCAATAGCGTGAACGTCTCTGCCTTTCCGTAACTCCAAGCAGTCACATAGTCTATGTCCAGACCTGCGGGCTTAGACTTATCCTCATCGGCTTTCGTCAGTTCCGAGTGACCGCCACGCATCGTCTCCTTCAGGTAGGCGTTGTTCATCTCAAACCAACTCAACTTGGTTCCGAACACCAGCAGTGCGCATACTATCGCTACACCCACACCAACGCCGAGGTCTTTCCAACGCCGCTCGCTGATATGAATCACCACCTCACCGATGCCAAGCACACCGATCAACATCACCACATAGTAAGTCATCTGTGGGTGTTGGGTGATACCCAATATGCCGTAAACCACCACCAGCGGAGCACCCAGCCAATAATCCTTGCGGAAAATGGCATAAAAACCGCCCACTATAGGCGCCAAGAAACCCAACGCTGCGGCTTTGGTGATGTGTCCCGCAGGAATAATAAGGAAAAAATAGGACGACAGCGCCAACGCAAACGCACCGGCTATACTCAGCCACGCATTCACGCGGAAACAGCGCAGCATAAAGAAGAACCCGAACAGATATGCTATCAGCAGACCGATGGCGTTCCTGTCACCGGCGAACCCGAACCGAGCCACTTTCTCCATATTATTACGAAGCACTCCGGATGGCATACTTCCCGTGATCTGATAAGTCGGCATACCACCGAACATCGAGTTCGTCCAGAATGTCGTCTCACCCGTCTGCTTATAGTATTCGCGTGCCTCTTGTGCAGCACCTTTCCAGTTATTCACATCGCCTGCCTGTAAGGTCTTTCCCTCAAGTACAGGACTGCAATACAGCATCGCAAACCCAACAAACAGCACTGCCGCTGTCAAATAGGGCAATAACTTCTTCCAGTCTATCTTTTTCATATCCTATACTCCTTATTTTACACTGAAATGGAACTCGGTCGTACTTTGGTAGCGTTCGCCGGGACGCAGCACAGCGGTAGGCCACTCAGGCTTGTTCGGCGTGTCGGGGTATTTCTGGGTCTCAAGACATATAGCGTGACGATGACCATACACTTCGCCGCGTTTGCCCGTCACACTGCCGTCCAGGAAATTACCCGTATACACTTGTATCCCGGGTTCAGAGGTCCGCACTTCCACCTCTATTCCCGTCTCCGGACAATAGAGCGTCGCAGCCTTGGTCAGCCCTTGCTGACTCGCTTGTAGTATCCAGTTATGGTCATAGCCGTGACCATTGGTCAATTGCTCGTCTTCCTGGTCAATATCTTGCCCTACGGCTTTAGGTGCGCTCAGGAAGTCAAACGCACTACCTTTCTCTATCTCGCGAACCTCGCCCGTAGTCATAAACGTAGCATCTATAGGGGTCGTCTCACGCGCATTGAGCCATAACAAGTGACCAAGAATATCTTTTCCGCCGTCACCCGTCAAGTTGAAGTACGTGTGGTTCGTCATGTTGATCACCGTCACTGCATTCGTCGCCCCGAAGTACTCCATCCTTAGCGTATTGTCTTCCGTCAGCGTATAGGTGCAGCCCGCTTTCACGCGGCCGGGAAAACCGTTATCCCCATCTTCCGATATCAGCTTGAGCGTCAGTGTCTTGGCGTCGGCTTGTTCTGCTTGATATACGCGATACTGCCATCCTTTCGGACCGCCGTGCAACGTGTGCCCGAAATTATTCGTCTCCAGTTGGTACGTCTGACCGTCCAGTGTGATCTGCCCATTGGCGATACGGTTCGCATAACGACCGATGCACGCACCGAAATCGCTGGGGATAGTCTCGTAGTCGCGGATATTGTCAAATCCCAACACCACATCTCTTTTCTTGCCGTCTTTATCGGGCACGAGGATAGAAACAATCCTTCCGCCGAAGTTAGTGATCGTCACTTCCATCCCATTCGTATTCCTCAACGTATAAAGTCCGGTCCTGTGTCCGTCCACTGTGTCTTGGAACTTCTGTGGGTCTATCCCCGACTCGGTCTTTTCGCTTTCGCTACCTACAGCACGCACGCGCAAATTGGCTGCACGCACCACCTCTTCTTCTACTTTCATCACTTTTCTGTCGTATGTCATTAGTCCGTTCACTTCGCCTTCCACATCCGTCGTTTGTGTATAAACGGCGGCGGAGAAGCCTTTCTTCACCAGCTCTTCCAACTGTTGAGCGTATTTCACGTACTCAGCTGTCACTTCTTCCGTATTGCTGAAGCGGATATACCCCCAGTTACGTTGGTTCCACCACAGGTGTCCTTCTACAGGCAGACCGATACCGCCGTATTCGCCTAATACATTCACCCTCGCCTCGTCAAACAAGTACATCTCCGGCTGCGGATAGTGGTGCAGGTCGAAGATGTCGCCGCAGTCACGGAAATTACCGCCACTCGACTGGTTCACCAGCCTCGACGGATCCTTCTCTTGCGTCCAAGCCACCACTTTCTCGGTCTCAAACTGACCCCAAGCCTCATTAAACGGAACCCACACCACTACGCACGGGTGGGGAGAGCAGAAGTCCATAATCTCTTCCCACTCTTGGTAGTAGTCTTTACGACTCTCTGCCGTGCGCGCACGGTCGGTGCCGCCACGCATCTCACGTGGTTCCCATTCGTTGCCGAGGTCACCGCTTGGCATGTCTTGCCATACTAACATTCCCAAACGGTCGCAGTGGTAGTACCACCGGTCAGGCTCCACTTTCACGTGCTTGCGTATCATATTAAACCCAAGATCCTTTGTCTTCTGGATGTCATACACCAACGCCTCATCTGTCGGCGCCGTGTACAAACCGTCCGGCCACCAGCCTTGGTCCAACGGACCGTACTGGAAATAGGTCCTGTTGTTCAGCTGCATCCGCCATTTGCCTTCTGCGTCTTGCGCACGCGATATCTTGCGCATCGCAGCATACGAACGCACCTTGTCTATCGTCTTCCCCTCACGCTCCAACCTCACGCATAGATCGTACAACTCAGGTTGTTCGGGCGACCAAAGCTGCATATCTTTCACTGTCAGCAACACAGCTTGTCTGGCACGACCTTTGCCCGTAACTACTGTCTTGCCGTCTTTCTTCAGTTCTACGCGCACCAAGTCACCGTCTCTCTCTTCTTCCGTCACAGCCGTCACAGCCAATACTCCCTTGTCTATGTCCGGCACCGTCTGCACGCGTACAATACTGTTCGCTTCTACGGGTTCCATCCACACCGTCTGCCATATACCCGTCACCGAAGTGTACCAGATACTTCTGGGGTTCTCCACTTGTTTGCCGGTCGGCTGATAACCTTTGTCTGTCGGGTCATACACCCTCACCGTCACTTCTTGCGCACCGCGCTTGTGCAGATACGGAGTGATATCCACGCTAAAGGGTGCATACCCGCCTGTGTGTTGTCCCACTGCTATTCCGTTTATATATACGGTCGCTTGCCAGTCCACTGCTCCGAAGTTCATCTTCACTCTACGTCCGCGCCACGTCGAGGGTACACGGAACGTACGGCGGTACCAAAGTTCTTGCTCTGCACCCACTTCTTTCCCTACGCCGGATAGAGACGACTCCACCGCAAACGGCACCAATATCTCGCCTTGCCATTCCGTAGGCTGGGGCAGTCCCTTGTCGGTGATGGCGTATTGCCACAAGCCGTTCATGTTTTGCCATTCCTCGCGTTGAAGTTGTGGACGAGGATATTCGGGCAGCACGTTCTCCGGATTGACCTCTGAGGCCCATTCGGTCTTGATTCTATCCCCTACCGGCTGCCATGTGGCGGTTTTGTTTTGGTTACATCCTGTCAGCAGAAGTCCCATCAGTATGCAGCATGTCGCTGCTGGAAAAAAGTGATTATGCATAGTCCTTGATTTGAATATTTCATTCTGTTTTATTTTCAGGGCACAAAGGTACAACAAATGTTGCACATACGCAAATATTTTGGTGTCTTTTTTGTTGAAATGAAAAACTTTCATAGTTTTTGTGTTGTCAGCCGGCGTACCTATGCTCGCATAAGGTTCGTAGGCTGACGGCGCAAAAACCGGACGCGTAGCGTCAACAAAAATGACACCAACCATCCCTGCGTATGCCCCGCAGAGTGCGAACGTACTTTCGGCGGGCGGAGCGTCCTTCCGCTT
>JAGCEW010000065.1 GCA_017650465.1 Paludibacteraceae bacterium | reverse complement strand
GGGGTTACACAAGCAAATGTGTTCAATAATGTGCGACCTATTTTCACGGCTGTAATAATGATGCTTATTTCTGGTGAACAATTGCCATTTGGTAAGATTGTAGGCATCGTACTTGTGATAATTGGCCTGTTTGTCTGTCAAAAAGTAAGTAAAAATAAGAAAATTGTTCAATAACGAGTAAATTATTCCGTTTTTATTTTTTTATATCGAAAATATATTGTATCTTTGCACCGGATTTTGGCGTTTTAGAAAGACAGGATCGAAAATATATATGTTCTCATGCAAAATTATAAATAACTTATAAATATGAAACTCGAAGAAATTACCAACAAAATCTACGCAGAAGGTGTAGAAAAAGGCAATGCCGAGGCGCTGCAAATTGTTGAGAAAGCAAAGGCGGAAGCAGCCGCTATCCTTGCCAATGCCGAAAAAGAGGCCGCAGAAAAACTCGCTGCAGCCGAAGCTAAAATGGCCGAATTAGACAAAAATACGCGTGCGGAGTTGCGCTTGTTTGCCGAGCAGAGTGTGAATGCTATCAAGACGGAAGTAGCCAATCTAGTAAACGGCAAAGTGGTGTCTGATAGCGTCAAGGCTGCCACGGCGGATAAAAAGTTCATGCAGGAGGTCATCGTAAAAATGGCTGAAGCTATGGCTAAACAAGGTTCTGTCGAAATCGCCGCAAAGGATGCCGACGCATTGCGTGCTTATTTTGAAGCAAATACTAAGGGACTTCTTGACAACGGAGTGAAGATAACCGAGGTAAAAGGGATTAAAACCGATTTCGAAATAAAACCGGCACAAGGCGGATATAAACTCAGCTTTGGAGAGCAGGAGTTTATCGCGTATTTCAAAGAGTTCCTCCGTCCTCAATTGGTTGACATGTTATTCTAAGTATGGGGTACGAATGTTTGTTAGCCGGTCTTCCTGATCTCAAAGCAGGTGCAGATACTCCAATCAAACTGGAGGATTTGCTCACTATGCTTGATGAGATGATGAAACCGTGCGATAAAAAACTCCTCACCCAACTCCGAATGACGACGAGTGACCCCGTTATTGATGCGTTGATTGCTCGTTATGACGATGAGGATGTGCCGGAGTCTGTAAAACCCGAGTGGTGGACAACTGCGCGTACAGTGCTCAGCGATGCCGATATTCGGGCAATGTTGCTTTACGAACAGGGACTTCAGTCAAAGAACCGCTTCGTTCGCGCCTGGTTTGCTTTCAATCAGGATATGAACAATATCTTGGTCGCACAAATCTGCCGTAAGCACGGCTTTGATGTGAAGAAAATGATTGTTGGCCATAATGATGTCGCAGAGACTTTGCGGACACATACATCGCAAAAGGATTTCGGACTGAGCGAGGTGATGGATAATTTCCAGGAAATACTTGCTTTGGCTTCTATCGATAACTTGATGGAACGTGAGAAACGTATGGATGCCCTTCGTTTCGAATGGTTGCAAGAGAAAACATATTTTGATGTGTTCTCCAAAGAGCAGGTGTTGGCATATTATCTGCAAGTGGAGATGTTGCACCGGTGGTCTCTCCTCACGGTAGAGCAAGGTGAACGCGTCTTCCGCGAAATGGTTGCAGATATGAAAAAAGGTATTGATCTTAGCAACGCCTGATTAATTAACGAATAAATAATAATCAAAAGATATGACAACAGGAAAAGTTAAAGGTATCATCGCCAACCTTGTTACGGTAGAGGCAGATGGACCTGTAGCACAGAATGAGATTGCCTACATCAGCGTCGGAGAAACCAAACTGATGGCGGAGGTAATTAAGGTAACAGGTGACAATGTCTTTGTGCAGGTGTTCGAATCAACTCGCGGACTGAAAGTCGGAAGTCATGTGGAGTTCACCGGACACATGCTGGAAGTAACGCTCGGACCTGGTTTGTTGAGCCGTAACTACGACGGTTTGCAGAACGACTTGGATAAATTAACAGGCGTATTCTTGAAGCGTGGTGAGTATAATTTCCCGCTTGATAGAGAGAAATTATGGCAGTTTACACCTATTGCCAAAGTGGGCGATAGCGTAGAAGCTGCCGCTTGGCTTGGAGAAGTGGACGAAAACCATCAGCCGCACAAAATTATGGTTCCGTTTGTATTCCAAGGTACATATATCGTTAAGTCAATTGTCCCAGCAGGTGAATACAAGATAGAGGATGAAATTGCTGTCCTTACCGACGCTGAAGGCGTAGATCACGTGGTAACAATGATTCAGAAATGGCCGGTGAAGAAAGCCATTCTTGCTTACAAATCAAAGCCGCGTCCATTCAAATTGTTGGAAACAGGCGTTCGTGCTATTGATACGGCCAATCCGATTTGTGAAGGCGGTACAGGCTTTATCCCTGGTCCCTTCGGTACAGGTAAGACGGTGCTTCAGCACGCTATTTCCAAACAAGCTTCGGCCGATATCGTGATTATCGCAGCCTGCGGTGAACGTGCAAACGAGGTCGTAGAGACTTTCACCGAGTTTCCGGAACTGATTGACCCACACACCGGACGCAAACTCACCGAGCGTACCATTATTATTGCCAATACATCCAATATGCCTGTAGCTTCTCGTGAGGCTTCAGTATATACCTCAATGACTATTGCGGAATATTACCGTTCTATGGGCTTACGCGTCCTGTTGATGGCAGACTCCACTTCCCGTTGGGCACAAGCGTTGCGTGAAATGTCCAACCGTATGGAGGAACTTCCAGGACAAGACGCATTCCCGATGGACTTGTCTGCTATTATCGGTGCTTTCTATGCGCGTGCAGGATACGTATACCTTAATAACGACAAGACGGGTTCTATCACCTTCCTCGGTACGGTATCGCCTGCCGGTGGTAACTTGAAAGAACCTGTAACGGAGGGAACAAAGAAAGTGGCACGTTGCTTCTATGCTTTGGAGCAGAACCGTGCTGACCATAAACGTTATCCCGCCGTTAACCCGATTGACTCTTATTCCAAGTACATTGAATATCCTGAGTTTGAAGAATATATGGCAAACCTGATCGACGGAAATTGGTTGACCAAGGTAAATGCTATGAAGACTTATCTGCAACGTGGTAAGGAAATTCAGGAGCAAATCAACATCTTGGGTGATGACGGTGTTCCTGTAGATTATCACGAGGAGTTCTGGAAATCGGAAGTTATTGACTTCGTCATTTTGCAACAAGACGCTTTCGATAAGATTGATGCTGTCTGCCCTTTGGAGCGTCAGCGTTATATGTTGGACATCGTAATGGATATTTGCAAGCATGACTATAGCTTTGATAATTTCAATGAGGTGTCTGAATACTTTAAGAAAGTTATCAACTATTGCAAGCAAATGAACTATTCAGAGTTCCACAGCGATACTTTCGAAGATTATCAGAAGAAACTTAATGAACTTCTTGCAGAAAAACAGATTGCTGATTAACTTGTGGGTGTAAAACTTCCAAATTGAAATTTGTTATGGCTAAAGCATTTCAAAAAATCTATACAGAGATTACGGCTATCACAAAAGCAACTTGCTCGTTGAAAGCCGAAGGAGTGGGTAACGATGAGTTGGCAACGGTGAATGGCAAGTTGGCACAGGTCGTTAAAATTATGGGTAACGATGTTACCTTGCAGGTGTTCCAAGGAACGGAAGGTATTCCCACAAACGCAGAAGTAGTGTTCTTGGGCAAATCTCCAAGTCTAAAGGTTAGTGACCAGTTGGCTGGACGTTTCTTCAACGCATATGGCGAACCTATCGATGGCGGACCTGCTATCGAAGGTAAGGAAATCGAAATTGGCGGTCCTTCCGTGAATCCTGTGCGCCGTAAACAGCCGTCCGAGCTCATCGCAACAGGTATTGCAGGTATTGACTTGAACAATACCTTGGTTTCGGGACAGAAAATACCTTTCTTCGCTGACCCTGACCAACCTTACAACCAAGTAATGGCGAATGTGGCACTTCGTGCTAAAGTGGATAACATCATTCTTGGTGGTATGGGTCTTACCAACGATGACTACCTCTATTTTAAGAACGTATTTGCCAACGCCGGCGTACTTGATCGTATCGTCAGCTTTGTCAATACCACCGAGAATCCCGCTGTGGAGCGCTTGCTGATTCCTGATATGGCATTGGCGGCTGCCGAATATTTCGCAGTTGAAAAACATCAGCAGGTTTTGGTTCTGCTTACGGATATGACCCTTTATGCCGATGCTCTGGCTATCGTGTCCAACCGTATGGACCAGATTCCTTCCAAGGACTCTATGCCGGGTTCGCTCTATTCGGATTTGGCTAAGATTTACGAGAAAGCTGTTCAATTCCCGGAGGAAGCAGGCGGTGGCTCTATCACGATTATTGCCGTTACCACCTTGTCCGGTGGTGACATCACGCACGCTATTCCTGATAATACTGGTTATATCACGGAAGGTCAGTTGTACCTCCGTCGTGACTCGGACATCGGTAAAGTTATTGTCGATCCGTTCCGTTCGCTGTCTCGCTTGAAGCAATTAGTTGCCGGTAAAAAGACCCGCGAAGACCATCCGCAAGTAATGAACGCCGCCGTTCGCTTGTACGCAGACGCCGCCAATGCAAAAACCAAACTGGAGAACGGTTTCGACCTGACCAACTACGACGAGCGTTGCCTCAATTTTGCAAAGGACTATAGTCGGGCAATCTTGGCAATTGATGTTAATATCGACACAACGCAGATGTTGGATATAACTTGGGAACTGTTCGCCAAGTATTTCAAACCCGAAGAGGTGAATATCAAACAAGCACTTGTAGATAAATACTGGAAGTAATTATCAGTTATGGCAATACAGTATCAATTCAATAAAACATCGTTGCAGGGGCTGGAGAAGAACCTCAAGATGCGCCAACGGACTTTGCCGACCCTTCAAAGCAAGGAATCCGCCCTTCGTATGGAAGTAAAACGTGCGAAGGATGAGGTGGCTGCTTTGGATGAGGAGGTCAACCGACGCATCAAGGACTACGACCGGATGCTTGCACTTTGGGGGGAGTTCGATACCAGTCTTATTCACGTGGATGATGTGCGTATGTCCGTGAAAAAGATTGCCGGTGTTCGTGTCCCCGTTTTGGATGAGGTGGTCTATTCCACTAAGGAGTTCAGCCTCTTTTCCAGTCCAAAGTGGTTTGCAGACGGGTTCGAGCAACTGAAGGCCATTGCCGATGTAGGTATCCGTCAGGAGTTTGTGCGCCGTAAGGTCGAACTGCTTGAGTACGCTCGTAAAAAGACTACTCAAAAGGTTAACCTCTTCGAAAAAGTGCAAATACCTGGTTATCAGGATGCTATACGTAAGATTAAACGCTTTATGGAGGACGAAGAGAACCTCTCAAAGTCCAGCCAAAAGATAGTAAAAGGTAAGCGTGAGCGCGAAGCTATGCAGGCTGAGCAAGCAAGAAAGGAGGCCGCAGTATGATTAGTCAAATGAAGAAATACACCTTCTTGGTCTTCCATCGTGATTACGACCGCTTCCTGGAGCAATTGCGCGAAAAGGGTGTGGTACATATCACGGAAAAAGCTAGTGGCTTGGCGGATAACGAGGAGTTGCAGGCTGCTTTGCAGCAAGCTGATGACTTGCGTCGTATCATTAGTGCCGGAGCACCTGACCAACTCATCCAAGAGCGTGCCGCACTTGTAGCCCGTATCAAAGAGACGGAACAGGAGATGAAGCGCGTCGCTGTGTGGGGCGATTTCCAAAAACAACGTCTGGATGAACTCCAACAGGCTGGTTATCAACTCCGTTTCTTTTCGTGTGCAAAGAGTGCATTCCGAGAGGAATGGGGTATAACAGTCGCAGAAAAAGACGGTCGTATCTATTTCGTTGAAGTCTCAACCTCAGCGCAAGGTCAGCAAGACCTTAGCGAATGGGCGCAAGAAGAACGGCTTGGTGATAAATGTGCTGCTGAACTGCAGCAAGATATCGCTAATCTCAACGGACTCCTTGTCGCACAAGACGCACGTATCGAGGCTTGGCAGCAAACGGAACTCCCGAAAGTGAAAACCCAACTGGAGGAGGTTCGCCGACAAATCGACTGGAAACGCGTCAATATCAATACGCAATCGCTGGCAGAAGGAAGTTTGAAACTCCTGGAAGGTTTCTGCCCTGCAGACCAAGCCGAAGCGCTCAATGAGATGCTCGATAAGGCTGAAGTCTATTACGAAGAGAACGATCCTCAGGTGGACGATGCAACGCCTATACAACTGAAAAACAACAAGTTTATTCAGATGTTTGAACCTCTTACCAAGATGTACGGAATGCCCGCTTATAGCGAGTTTGATCCTACAGCCATTCTTGGACCGTTCTTCATCCTCTTCTTCGCCCTTTGTATAGGTGATGCCGGCTACGGACTGCTGCTCATCTTGATCGGATATCTCCTCAAAGCAGGCAAACTGAAGATTGAGATGTTCGATGGTATGGGGCCTATTATTATGGCGCTTGGTGTCGGTTCTACGCTCGTTGGCTATGTCATGGGCACGTTCTTTGGCGTGGATCTCTTCCTCATGGAGGGATTCCCTGATTGGGCAAAAACTTGTATGGTCAAGAACCTCGGCGACCCTGCTAATGAGTATAAGATTGCTGGCTATGATGTCATGATGGTTGCTGCCCTTGTGATCGGTATCGTACATATCTGTCTGGCTATGGTGGTTAAGTGTATTTGCTATACAAATCGTTTTGGTTTCAAGCAGACTATTTCGTCGTGGGCTTGGTTGCTGCTCATTTTGGGCGGACTGATTACCGTTGTATTGGCAATGACCAACCTCGTCAGCCTGGAAGCTACCAAAATTATGCTGATTGCTATCGGTGCCGTTTCCGCGTTGGGTATTTATATCTTTAACACCATTGGTCGCAATCCGCTCATCAATATTGGTGCCGGACTGTGGGATACCTATAATATGGCAACCGGTATCATGGGCGATGTCCTTTCTTACATCCGTCTCTATGCTCTTGGCTTGGCAGGCGGTATGTTAGGAGCTGCCTTCAACCAGTTGGCTACTATGGTCTTGGGCGAAACGCCAAATGTCGGAACGTGGGTCGGCTTCTTGCTCATCGTCGTTATTGGTCACGTGCTGAACCTCCTGATGGCGTGCCTCGGAGCCTTCGTCCATCCTTTGCGTCTCACCTTCGTGGAATATTTCAAAAACGCCGGATATGAAGGTAGCGGTAAGGAATATACTCCTTTTAAAAAATAAGCAATAGAAAACAAAAAAAATATTAACTCTTAAAAACAACAAACAATTATGACAACTTTAATTTTAGGTTATCTGGGATTGGGTCTTATCTTGGCTCTTTCGGGTATCGGTAGTGCTTTTGGTACCACTATTGCCGCTAATGCAGCAGAAGGTGCTCTCAAGAAAAACAAAGAAAAGGGCAGCCAGTACATGATTCTTTCCGCTCTGCCTGCTACGCAGGGTCTGTATGGATTTGTGGCTTTCCTGATGTTGATGAACAAGTTCCAGGTGGCTGAAAACGGCATCCTCTTGTTCGGTATCGGTCTTTGCGCAGGTGTTGTGTTCCTCCTTTCTGCTATCCGTCAAGGACAAACGGCTGCTAACGGTATCGCTTCCATCGGTTCTGGCAACGATGTTATGACCAACACCATGATCTACTGCGCACTCCCTGAGTTCTACGCTATCTTGGCGCTGGTTGCTGCTCTGATGATTAAGTAATTGAAAAACCGCATTCGCCTCTTCTTTCATTTCGACAGAAGAGGATAGCACCAACGATGGGCGAGCTCGTTTCGTCCATCGTTGTTCACCCTTATAGAAGAATTTCAGATGAAGAAAAACATTCTTTTTTTCCTTGTTTGTTGGGCGGTGCTTCCGCTTTGGGCAACGGCTGTCTACACCCGCATTGATGGCAAGCCTACCGAAGGGTGGGGCGGAAATAAGTTCTTGATTGTTTATGAACTTTCGGCCACCAAAGCACGCGTCTGGAACGGAAAGGATGACGTATCCAACTTTACGGAAGTCAATCTCTCGGATGGCAAGATACAAAGTGACCAACTGACCACGTATCAAGTCCTTGTCTCGCAAGAAAGTTCTAATCGATACACACTTAAAACAGCCGACGGATTCATCGGCGGCGAAGCAAAAAAGAATAGTATCACGATCTCAAGCAACGCCACCGAGTGTACGCTCAATGTGAACGGAACATATACTATTCTTGAAACCAACACCAACACTTGTCGCTTCTTGTTCTCGCAACAAGCCAATCGTTTCCGCTTTTATTACGACAAGAACAAGAAATGGAATGATTCGGATAAGAAAAATATCGCTTTCTATGTCCTTGGTGAAGTGGAGCAGGCTGAAGCGCAGAACCAGTTGGATTTTCATTATGCACAGGCGAATATGTATGCTTGTGATAGCAAGTTTCCGGTCAATGGTGATATGAACAATCAGTATTTTTATACCGAACTCTTCCTTGCACAAGAGGAAGACTATTCGGCTGTCCCGCAGGTCAATTTGGAAATCCTGGCTCCTACGCAGTATTCCATTGCGGGCACCTATCGTTCTGACTATACGCCTGAGATTAAGTACTATATCAACTGCACAGCAGGGGCAAAACATTCCGATTTCTGGTTCCCCAACAAGTCTGAACAAGGCTACGCTCAGGCGGCTATCCGATTGGCAGAAATGAAGATTACAAAAGTCGGAAAATCTTCTCAACCCAACGCATATATTTATCACATTCGCTTGCAGTTCACCGACTCTAATCAAAAGATTTGGACTTTGGACAAAGATATGGATGTCTTTGCCGCCTGGGTGGATTGTGACCGTTCGGGCAATACACCTGTGGATATGGAGCCTGTCTTTTTTGCTTTGGAGTCCGGCAATCACACGCCCGAATTGGATGTCACACCTGTGCCGGAAGAAACGTCCGATAGCACCCGCTCGGTCGCTACCAAAATTATAGAGGATGGTGTCTTTTATATCCAAATGTCTGACGGTACCCGTGTCAATGCCGTCGGCACGCGCATCAATACCTTTGGTACGCGCGTCAACTGAGTTTTCCCACATCCCTTTCCCTTCTTATACATAGTTTCAATTAGCATCCTTAGGGGATATCTATAAATTATTGTAATTATTTTATTTCATATTGGGGATTTTTCCCCAATTTTTTTGTGCTATTCTCGGACTAAACACGATAGATACACGATAGATACACGATAGATACACGATAGATACACGATAGATACACGATAGATACACGATAGATACAGCAGGGGTCACCGAGACATCACCGATATCTCAAAAATGTAGTGACCTACATAAAACGAATACAAAAAAATAAATCTGCACCGAAATGCAGATTTATTTGAGTAAAAATAGGTTAATGAAAAATCTTGATAGTAATAGCCTTATCCTTTCTTCAGACGTCCTAATCCGAAGAATCCTCTATGAGGTTTCTTCTCTTCTTCGGCGGCAACCTCTGCTTCAGGCTCTTCGGACGAAACAGCATCGGTTTCTTCATTCTGCTCGCGAGGTGTCCACTCTTCTCGGTCTGCGATTTCACCCATTTGGCTCTTCACATAGCCAATTACATCTTCCAGCCCTTCTGTGAAATGCTTGAAATCTTCCTTGTACAGAAACAACTTATGCTTTTCGAATTGAGGCGCTTCATCCTCCATTCCTTGACGACGTTTGCTTTCTGTGATACAAAGATACAAATCTTCATTACGTGCTTTCTTTACATCCAAATAGTAAATACGTTTGCCTGCTTTAACGGCTTTTGAATAAACGATCTCCGGCTCTTTGCCCTCTTCAATTCTACGATTCTCCATAGTTCAACTAATTCTTGATTTATGTTTTTGCGGGGCAAAGGTACTGCATTTTTGTGATATTACCAAACTTTCAGACTCTTTTTTTAAGAAAAGTGCCAATTTATTTGTCTATCTCAAAAAAATGTAGTACTTTTGTGCGCGAAAAGATGATGAAAGCAAATCGCATCATTCTGTATCTGCTCTTGCTTTGTATGGTACTGGCCGGCTGTAATACCACCAAATTCGTGCCGGCTGACAAGTATCTTCTCAACAAAGCAAAAGTGGAAGTCACGGACACACGAGAGGTGCCTGCTTCTTCCTTGCGTACATATCTCAGGCAGAAACAGAACACGGAAATACTCGGTTTCTGGAAACTCCAACTGGATGTCTATAACACAGCCCCGTTGGATACCCTCACTAAGTCCAAAAAACGACTTGCGCGAAATGCCAAGAAATTGGGAGAAGCACCGGAGATATACGACGAAGCACTTACACAAACAAGTATGGAGCAACTCCGACGAGCGATGCACAACTTGGGATACTATCGCTGCCAAGTGGATACTACGCTAAAGGTGAAGAACCGTAAAATGAACATCACCTACAAAGTGACAGCGGGCGAACCGTACTATATTCGTCAAGTCAGTTTTGTCTTGCCGAATCAGGAACTGAAAAAGGTCGCAACAGACGAAAAACGCACCCTACTCAAAGAAGGAGACCGCTTCGATGCGAATGTGTTGGATGAAGAACGTACACGCATCATTAGTCGAATGCGCCGTAACGGATATTACTATCTGGATAAATCCATGATTCGTTATTTGGCGGACAGCACCCGCCAGGAACGGCAAGTAGATGTGGAGATTCGTCTGCAAGAGTACATAGAGCAAATGTCCGATTCCTCCTTCAACCACCTCTTCCGTCGCTATGCCATACGAAACGTCTGGTTCCATCTGGACTACGATCCGGCTTATGCTCCCGATTCGGCTGAGATACACCACACCGAAGCCAAAAACTACCACTATACTTGGGTCGGAAAACGCCTGATGCGTCCTAATGCCTTGCGGCAAAACTGCGCCATCCGTCCGGGAGACTATTTTAACGAAAGACGCGTAGAAATGACCTACGAGTGGCTCAACCAGTTAGGAATAGTCAAATACGTGGATATCTCATTTGATGAGGTGGCGGAAGGAGAATTAGACTGCCACGTCGTGATGTCACGTAGCAAACTCAATACTTTCTCTGCCGAAGTCGAAGGCACATATTCCAGTGGTGATTGGGGTGTTTCGGCCGGAGTAGGGTACATCAACCGCAACATATTCCGTGGTGCAGAAGAACTCCAACTCGGCGTGAGTGGCGGCTACGAGTGGCGTCAGAACGGAGGGCGTGCCATCGAAGCGAAAGCACACGCTTCGCTTGCGTTCCCTATACGCCTGAAATTGGATCTCAACTACCAATACCAAACGCGTCCTGACGAATTCACCCGTACGATAGCAAATGCCTCTTTGGGCTACACCTTGCGTCAGCGTCGCAGCCGATGGACACACACCTTCCTGTTGCCTGATATAACGTACGTCCATCTGCCTTGGATGAGTGCAGAGTTCCGCGATAGATTTATCAATAACAGCAATCCGCTGAAGTATTCCTACGAATCGCACTTGATTGAAGCGCTTAGCTACTCAGGACAGTATTCTTCCTATAGTTCTCGCCATCCCTTGCGTTCGTACGGACAAGTTCGATTCTTTGTGGAGACTGCGGGTAATGCCTTGTATGGCATAGCCAAAGCCGCCAATCTAAAGAAAACGGACGATGTCTATATGTTGGGAAATGTCCCATTCTCGCAGTATTCCAAAATGGATGTCAACGCCACTTATACACAGGTCATTAACGAAAAGCACCGCCTTGCCTACCACGCGGCTGTAGGTGTTGCAATCCCTTACGGCAATTCATCCGTTGTTCCCTACGAAAAACGCTATTTCGCAGGCGGTAGCAATCACGTGCGCGGTTGGACGGCACGTACCTTAGGGCCTGGTGGCTACAAAGGAAAGGGGTCACGTATAGACTACGACAACCAAGCCGGCGATATCCATCTCGACTTGAGCCTGGAGTACAGATGGAAAGTGTGGTCTATCATCGAATTAGCAGCCTTCACCGATGCCGGAAACATCTGGACCATTCGTGACTATGAAACGCAGCCGCACGGAGCCTTCAAATTCGATACATTCTACAAAGAACTGGCTTGGAGTTATGGTGTCGGATTGCGTCTGGATATTACCTTCCTCGTATTCCGTGTCGATTTTGGCGTGAAACTCTACGATCCGAGTTTGCTGTACGAATCGGGTGGCCATCCCTGGCGAACCGTTCCCAACGGACTCGGATGGAAAAACGATATGACGTTCCACTTTGCAATAGGTTATCCGTTCTGATGCTGAAAACATATTACATACCGAATTGTGTGGAGGCCGGATGCGATGAGGCCGGACGCGGACCGTTGGCTGGAAGCGTGTTTGCGGCAGCTGTGGTGTGGAATAACAATGTGCCGACTTCTGACCCGATGTTGCAACTGCTGAACGACTCCAAACAACTAACTGAAGCCGAGCGCTATGAATTGCGACCGTGGATAGAACAAAATGCCACCTGCTGGGCAGTAGCAGAAGTAACGGCAGAGGAAATAGATCGCCTAAACATCCTGAACGCGAGTATCTTGGCGATGCATCGTGCCTTGACAAAACTGAGCATTCAGCCGGAACATATCATCGTGGACGGCAACAAATGGAAACCTTATGTGCCCGAAGATTCTGTGATGGAAATTCCTGTAAATACTGTGGTAAAGGGTGATGGAAAGTATTGTTCGATAGCCGCTGCCAGTATCTTGGCAAAGACCTATCGTGACGACTATATGTCCCGCTTGCACGAGCAATACCCGATGTACGGGTGGGACCACAACAAAGGCTATCCCACAGCGGAGCATTACCAAGCCTTGGCGAAATACGGCCCCTCACCTTGGCACAGAAAGACATTCCGGCTGAAGAAAGAAAACAATGTTTAACCAATAATAGAGTAAAAATTATGTGTATGTTTTGTAAAAAACCGGCAGAAGAGGGTAAACCTCGTAGAAATCACGGATGCTTGTGGGCTATCGTTATTGGCTTATTGGCATATCTGGGAATGTCCATCTTGATGGGAATGATGATGGGAAGTTTGTTCTCCTCATCTTCCAAGTTGGAAAAGAATACCGTCTATCAGTTGAAAATGAAGGGACTGGTAGTAGAGCAGGGTGAAGAGGACAATCCGTTTGCTTCTGCGTTCGGCGAAATGCCTTTTGCGGGAAGAACGGTGGAAAAAGTGGGATTGAACGACCTTTGCCGCAATATTCGTCTGGCAGCGGAGGATGAGCGCATCAAAGGTATTATATTGCGTGGAGGCGAACTGCAGATCGCACCTGCTTCTGCCAAAACATTGCGCGACGAGTTGCTGAATTACAAGAAGTCGGGTAAATTCTTGATTGCGTATGCGGACAGATACGACCAGTTGAATTACTACGTTGCTTCATCGGCGGATAAGATTTTCCTCAATGCAACGGGTTCTGTAGCATGGAACGGACTGACTGCACAGAAGATGTATTACACCCGTTTGCTGCAGAAAGTAGGCGTGGAAATGCAGGTGCTGAAAGTCGGTACCTTCAAATCGGCTGTTGAACCCTTCTTCCGCACTTCGATGTCCGACGAGGATAAAGCACAAACCAAACGCTATATCGACGGAATATGGTCAGAAATGCGTCGTGGCGTAAGTGACGGACGTGGAATAACGGAAGACCAACTGGATGTGTTGGCAGATCGCTGTATGGAACTGCAAG
>JAGCEW010000064.1 GCA_017650465.1 Paludibacteraceae bacterium | reverse complement strand
GAGTTCAAAGAAGACATTGACCCCGACGGAGAAATTACTCTTCCACACCCAACGCCCCTCCTTTCGCGCTGCCTGCAGATCATCCGGGATCGTCCATCCTGTTGTGCCCGAAACGACAGGGATTCCTCTCTGCAAGGCACGACGGACATTCTGCTCTGCCGCTGAAGGCGCGGTAAACTCAATTGCCACATCAGCGCTGAGAAACGCGGGAGAATCCCACACGGCCGGCTGTGTATCCACATCGAGCACACAAACCACCTCGTGCCCTCTTGAAAGAGCCATTGTCTCCAGCATGTGCCCCATCTTTCCGTATCCTATAAGCGCAATCTTCATACTTTCTTCTTACTCACTTTTGCAAGCAATCCATAAAAAGCCCGCAAAGATACTACTTTTTTTTCAATTGTGCAAGTCTTTTCTATAGAAAAGTTAGAAAAACACACAAATAAGCGCCTTATCTATAAAAAAACAGGCATACTTCTTGCATATATCCTAAAAAAGCAGTACTTTTGCCTGCTATATTGGTGTAATAGGCTTAAAATGGATAGCAAATACACACGGTGAAGCGGCTTGCGTACATAGGGATTATCATATTGACCTGCACTATTATGGTGGCAGGCGGGCTGATGTTATTAGCCCGTTCAGCGCGTGTACAGACAGCCATCATTTCGCTATTGACCGAAGAGTTGTCGCGCGGTTTGGGGGTAGATGCCCACATTGACCGAGTACATTTTAAACCCCTCCGTACGTTGGACATAGAGGGAGTCTATCTGTCTGACCAAGCAGGTGACACGCTACTATATGTTCCTTATTTGTCGGTGGAGTTTGATCCATTTGCCATTGAGGAAGACCGGTTACGTTTTCCTAAGATAGAGGTGACGGAACCTTATGTATCTATTCGTCAGGACACAGCTTCCTCCAATATTGATTTTCTGCTGCGTGCATTTGCACCTGAAGACACCATCCCCACTCAACTTCCGATGCCGCTCTCGCTGGAGAAGATAACTGTTACAGGTGCACGCGTTCGCTATCAGCATATACCGTCCGGCAACGACGTAATGCTCCGCGGATTGGATGCTGATGTACGGCTACCATACGTAGGGAATGACTCTCTATCCGCCCAACTGGTGGGGCTACGACTGCAAGCCGTACTGAAAGATGTAGATGCCACTATAAAAGCAGAGTTTCACGGAGATGTGGATTCCATTTTTGCTGATCATCTGGAGGTGACTTACCGCGACAAACGCCTATTGTTAGGAACATTGGCCGTGCGTGATCCATTACACCTGCAACAAACGAATGTAGCCGTCAACTGCCAAGACTTGTTCTGTAACAGGCAATTACTATCCTGTTTTCTATCGGATATATACCATCATCCCGTAACCCTTCCCGACTTTTTAAGCACATTGGGAGATATGCACTACCATGGGTTATTGAGCGGGACATTGGATGATTTGCATTTACATGGTGCTTTTGTGACCCGACTGGGAACGCTGACCACCATAGGCACTCTGTCGGCAGACACCACTTTTCGCGACATGCGCTTTACGGGTGAGGTTTCCACCCGGCGTTTCCGTATAGGAGGTATTCTTCCCCATGCCGGATTCGGGACTATTTCGTTCAAGACCACTGCGTCCGCACGCCTACAGAAAGACCAGCCTATTGAAGCCCAAGGATTGCTACACATCACATCGATGGTGTACAAGGGGTATACTTATCGGAATCTGCGGATCAAGGGCGAGACGAAGAATAACATTTTCCGTGGTTCGGTGGATATAGCTGACCCCAATCTTACGTTGTCGCTGCAAGGAACGATGAATTTCTCGTCAACTGACCCATGGGCCGAGGTAGCTTTACAGTTGGATCACCTTCGTCTGCATGAATTGAATTTGTACGACAATTGTCGCGATGAGGATGCCCACTGTCGGATAAGATTGACGTTCGGTTCGGAAGGGCAATCGGGCACATGGCTTGACCGATCGGACGGGCAACTGCGTATAGACTCGCTGTATGTGACCAACTACGGCGAAGAGCTTCGGATGAGATCGTTCCTATTGAAATGGAACGAGGATAACCGTAAGATGTCGCTTGTCCTGCTATCGGACTTTTTGAATGCAGGCATATCCGGTGATTTCCAATGGAGCACACTCGGAACAACGATGGCACAGTTTGCCCATGAACTTTTCCCCAAATTCCTACCTAAGCCCGTTGCGTCCGGTGTGCCCAATGATATGGATTTCTATTTCTACTTCCGTAATTTGGATGCCATTTGGCGTGTCTGCGGTTTACAAATGCATGTTCCTAACTCTCCTACCGTGAAAGGTTTCATTCATGAATCTGAGCACCAATATGATCTACAATGTTTCGTTCCTGTCATAGAGAACAACAATGCTGCGTGGCAGAACTTAACCTTATCGCTCCGACAGCGTAATAAAGAAGCCTTGATGGCACTTTCCTTCCTTGAGCACACGATCAATTTGGACTCCACCCAACTTCGTTTGGGTGACATAGGATTCCATTTGACAGCCATTGCGCAGCACGATTCGGTGTACACTGCATTGCATTTTGGCAATACGGATGCAGAACATCAGGATGGTGAGATACTGATAAACGCGCATTTGGGACGTTATCATCAGAAACCGCTGTATAGTGTACATGTGTGTCCATCGGTGTTCTACCTTCGTGACACTGCTTGGACGATGGAAGACTCACATATCGAGTATTGTATGGCAGACACAGCATTGTCCGTCGAACATTTTGCGATGCAGACGGTATCGGGCACACAATTTATGCGCGCCAATGGCATTGCTTCTATGCGCGAGAGCGACTCGATCCGTGTAGACCTTCACAACTTTGATTTGGAGTATTTCTTGCAATACGTGGGTCTGCAAAAAACCATTTCCATCAAGGGACTTGTTTCAGGCTGGGCGACGTTGTACTCGCTGTTCCGTGCTCCCATGTTCGAGGCCAATTTGTGCATTCCTGATGCACGGCTGAATGATGTATCTTTGGGCGATGTGTGCGCCATCGCCACCCTTGATGAAGCGCACAAACATATTCTAATAGACGGCTATGCCATTGAGGGTGGCAAAAGAGTGGCGCACGTGGACGGCAATGTGATACCCAAAGACAAATACTGGGAACTGTATATTCAGGCTGATTCGGCCAATCTCGCCTTTATCAATTTCTGGACCGATGGTATTTTGGAAGACATTGAAGGGCGCGGATATGGCAATATACATGTATTCGGCAAACGTTTGAATACTTGGGTGACTGCCAAAGCATACGCCCAAGATGCTGCTTTGACTATACCTTTTACCGGTGCTCGTTACTACTTCTCCGACTCGGTAACGATGGACACCACCTATGTGGCTTTTAACAATATCCATATAAGGGATAAGGAGGGGCATGGCGGTGTGATAAACGGGAGACTGGAGCACAATCAATTTAAAGACTTCCGCTTTAATATCCGAGGCGATTTCCAAGACCTATTGGCATTGGATATTCCTTACTCGTCACAGGCCATGTTCTATGGCAAAGCGTATGCAAGCGGGTCGGTGGATATACATGGTGATGAAAGCATGACAGACATCAACATATCCGCGGCCACTCGCGGCAAGACAGATTTCTACTTGTGTGTAGCGACCGCCTCGGATGCGAGGGACAACAGTTTTATCAACTTTGTTGACCCGGAAGAGCAGAAGAAGCCTGTTCGTAATGTGCCTATTGCCGTTGAGCCTGCCAAGTTCCGTTTGTCGCTTGGTATAGAAGCGACGCCTGATGCCCAAGTACATATTTTACTAGATCCTCATACAGGTGATGGTATTGTGGGCAGAGGAGAAGGTATTCTTCGCCTAACGATGGACGGAGGTGGAGATATTGGTCTATTTGGCTCCTACTCACTACTATCCGGCACATTCTCATACGCCATAGGCAATATTATCCGTCGTGAGTTTGCCATAGCCGAAGGTTCGTCCATCTCTTGGGGGGGCAATCCGTTGACGCCGGTGCTGGATGTGAAAGCCATTTACCGCCTGACAGCCTCGCTGAAAGACCTGTTTGGTTCGGATATCACCAGTCTTGCCACGAACCGCACTTCGGTGCCCGTAGAGTGTATATTACACATGACAGACAAACTGTTTGACCCCACCCTTCGTTTCGGCATAGAGCTACCTCAATCGGATGAGGCAGTAGCTGCTCAAGTGAAAGCGATTATCAATACAGATGAGATGCTGATGCGACAGGTGGTATATTTGCTGGTATTCAATCGCTTTTTCACTCCTGAATATCTGCAATCCAGTTCATCACAAGGAGCCAACAGCACCTATTCGCTGCTCTCTTCCACCGTGACGGGACAGATCAACCAATGGTTATCCAAATTGACGGACATTGTGTCGGTAGGGTTTAATGTGCGAAGCGATGGAGAAGGTGCCAACGCATCACAAGAGTATGAGACACAGTTCCAGATACACCCTGTGAACAGACTGAGTATTAACGGTAATTTCGGTTATCGCTACAATGATTTGTCCAACCGGCCTTTCTTTGGTGATGTGGACATAGAGTATCAGTTAACCCCTAACGGCAAACTCCGGGCACGGGCGTTCACTCATACAGTGGACAAATATTCGCTGAAGCAGGCTAACACTGTGCAAGGTGTAGGTCTGGTATTCCGTCATGACTTCAATTGGGGAGATGCCCGCCGCAAGCGACAGGCTCAACGACAAAAAGAAAGTAACAAACAGTAATTATCAACTACTACATACTATGCTTATCAAGTGTTTTTCTGCGGCTTTACAGGGTATTCGTGCCGAACTTGTGACGATTGAGTTACACGCTGTAGCGGGTTCTGATTTTTCACTGGTCGGTCTGCCGGACAATGCTGTGAGAGAAAGTCGTGATCGTATCCGTGCAGCCATGATGGTGAACGGCTATAAGCCTCCTGTGAAGCAAATAACGATCAATATGGCTCCTGCCGACCTCAAGAAAGAGGGGGCGGGTTTTGACCTCCCTCTGGCTATTGGAATGCTGCACGTAACTGAGGATGTGCAACGTAGTAGGTTGGACGAATATATGATGGTAGGCGAATTGTCATTGGACGGTACTTTGCAACCTGTCCGCGGTGTATTGCCTATTGCCCTCTGTGCGAAGGAACACGGCTTTAAGGGTATTATTCTTCCCCAAGCGAATGCGAGTGAAGCTGCTGTGGTGGACGGGATAGATGTGATTGCCGCAGGAACACTATTGGAAGTGGTGCATTTCCTGAACGGTCTCCAACCTATTGCGCCCACCCGCATTGACATAGAACAGGCGTTTGCACAACAAGAGGGGGCAAGCGATATTGACTTCTCGGATATCCGTGGTCAGGAGAATGTACGTCGAGCGATGGAAGTGGCTGCCGCAGGAGGGCACAATATGATTATGGTAGGTCCTCCCGGTTCCGGTAAATCGATGCTTGCCAAGCGTCTTCCGACCATTCTGCCTCCTTTGACATTGGAGGAAGCGATAGATACCACTAAGATTCACTCGGTAGCAGGACTGCTACCGGCTGGTCAATCGTTGGTAACGACTCGTCCATTCCGTTCGCCTCACCACACAGCGACGGACGTAGCCCTTATTGGAGGTGGAACTAATCCTCACCCAGGGGAAATCAGTCTGGCGCATAACGGAGTGCTCTTTCTGGACGAGGTGGCGGAGTACAAGCGTACCACGCTGGAGGTACTGCGGCAACCTATTGAGGACAGGAAGATAACCGTAGCACGCAGCAAGATGACGATAGAGTATCCGGCCTCGTTTATGCTGGTAGCCGCGATGAACCCTTGTCCATGTGGCAACTACGGTAATCCTCTCCGAACATGCACGTGCAATCCGGCGCAAGTACACCGATACAAGAGCCGCGTGTCGGGACCTTTGTTGGACAGAATAGATATTCAATGCGAGGTGCAAGCCGTTCCGTTTGAAATGCTACAAAGCCAACAGGCGGGAGAGAGTTCAGCTGTGGTGCGTGAGCGTGTGATAAGGGCGCGCAACGTGCAGCAAGAACGTTTCCGCAATTCCGGTATCTACTGCAATGCACAGATGTCCTCTCGCCAAGTTCGTCACTATTGTTCGATAGACGATATGGGGAGTGCCTTACTGCAAAAGGCGATGGAGTCGCTTGGACTCAGTGCACGAGCCTACGACAGGATCTTGAAAGTAGCGCGGACGGTTGCCGATTTGGAGGGTTCCCCTACTATTCAGCCGCAGCACTTGATGGAAGCCATTTCGTATCGGAGTCTCGACAGAAGCACTTGGGGCGAATGAATGAAACCAGATAATAGCAGGCGGCATTTTCTGCCGCCTGCTTAATTATACGGCCCTAGGCCGAAGTGTCCGGTATCCCTTGTTCTCAGTTACCCCCTATGCTTGATTGGGGTTGATATTCTACATTCCCCGAAGGATTGTTGGGATCTTCTTCCGTACTTGTGAGCAGCACATGGGCTGCACACAAGGGGAGAAGAAGGGTTTGCGGGATTGCATATTCCTTTTTCATACTTATTTAATTACTTTTTTTCCATTAATAATATATACACCATGCGCATTGGGTTGACCGTTGATGCGGCGACCAAGAACATCATAGGTTCCGCTGTCGGTACTATCCCATTCCACCGACTGCACATCGGTAGGCGTTTTGTGGGGTACTGTTCCTCCCATCATCACATGTCTGCGGCCAGGCACAGGGGCTGGCGCATTCTGTGCACCCTGCAGAGCCACATCATCCATGCGGATGTAAGCGCGGTTCGCATTCAACCAGCAGTATTCGCCGCAATGCTGGAACATATTGTTGTAAACAACATAGTTGTTTTCCAGTTTGTTGTCGAGATTACCAGCTTCGCCATCGTTAATATCCTCAAATGTGCCATACAGGCCATTGGAATTTCCTTCTTCGGCAACTTCCGTGGATTCAAGGTAATACACATGAATCTGATTTTCTTCCGGAATGAAGACATACGGCACACCCGCTTGCAGTTCGGTTACTTCCTCCAGAACGATATTGTAGGGTTCACCCGATTCGTTCAGTTCTTTATGCAAGAGGCGGTAGAAGGTGGCACCGATATAGAGGTCAGAAGCCCACGGCAAGCAGATTGTTCCCATATTGCCGGGCGTCAGACCGCCGCGATGATACTCTTCGTACGGGTCGTTGGTATAAACCTTTCTGCCGTCTGCCAGTTCAATCTCGTACACAGTCATTCCTCCGAGTACTGGAAGCGGGTCGACACCGATTTGCTGACCATAGGCATCTCCCAGTTTGTAGGCAATCTCGCCGTTCGCCCACGGCTCTTCGTCCTCGACAATGATGGTATTGATTTCGTT
>JAGCEW010000063.1 GCA_017650465.1 Paludibacteraceae bacterium | reverse complement strand
TATTGTTTCGTCGCCGTTCCGCTGACCGTTCCCATGGTGGTGTTGGCGGACGCGCCGGTGATCTTGTAACTCCGCGTGGTACTTGTGAACTGCGCCACGTAGTCCTGCGCCTTGTTGACGGCATAGATGGCAGGACTCCAACCGTTGAAAGTATAGGAGTATTGCGCCGTAGATGCCTTGGTCGGAGTGGAACCGGTATAATTGGGAGTCGCTCCGTATTTTAAGGTGTTGGTTTGTAAGGGCGTATTACCATTCATGAAGCGGATCGTATAACTGCGTACGGTAGCGGTGTAGGTCGCTGTATAAGTCTGATCTTTGGTAGCTGCCGCAATAGTCGGAGACCATGCCTTGAAGGTATAGGTATATTGCGCCGTAGCTGATTGGGTAGGTGTAGACGGAGCCGTTGGCGTGACACCATGATTAACCGTCTGCGTTTTCAGCGTCGTACCGTCTTCATTCTTAAACGTGATCGTATAGGTATTGATGGCGAAGGTCGCGGTATAAGTCGCATTGGCGGTGATGTTACTGATTGTACGCGTGGCGGTAGTGACGCCATCGTTCCATTGTACAAAATGATAGCCCGTCTTCGGTGTGGCCTTCAAAGTAGCCGATGCACCGTAGTTGTATGTTCCGCCTCCGGTAACTGTACCATAATTGGTGTTATTGGGACTGGCGGTAATGGTATAAGTATTAATCGCAAAATTTGCCGTGTATAATGCCGAAGTAGTCGTGACCCTTACCGTAAGGTTTGTGCTGGTACTGGTGGTTGTATTAATGTTGTTGGTCCAATTGACAAAATGATAACCCGTAAAGGGACTCGCGTAAAGGACATGAGATTGGCCGGTCGCTGTAGTAACAGAGGTCGAAGCATTCTGCGTGGTAGTCCAATTACCGTTTCCTATTCTCACTCTACCATACGAAGCATTATTGGCTTTAGCCGCTAGTATCGCTTTTGCAGCCTGCATATAGGATGCCCCTGCACTGCCGATGAGGAGTGCGAGGAGAAGGAGTATTCTACGTGTACGATGCAACATGTTTACGTGCGATATTAGAAATAGCGCACAAAGGTACTGCTTTTTTTGTATAGATCATTCACAAATCGTACAATTCGATTCGCAAATCGTACAAAAGTATTACTTTTGCTTATTTTGTTGGCGGTACTGGAGAGGGGTTGTGCCTGTTATTTCCTTGAAGACGCGATAAAACGTCTGGTCGGAAGTAAAGCCACTCAAAGCAATAGCAGCCGCAATGGCATCGTGGTCGGAAGTATAACGTTTGTCGCAGAGAATGGTTTGCGCATGTTCCACGCGATAACGCGCAATATACTGCGAGAAACTGAGGCCCGTGCGACGGTTGATGCAGTTAGAGACATAAGTACGGTTACTGCTAATCGCCGTGGCAAGGTCCTGAATGGTAAGGCGTGTATCGGCAAAGAGTTTGTCTTCGCGCAACACCGTTGCAATCCTGTACATCAATTCATCGGTTTCTTGGGTTGTAGCCTTATCTTCCTCGTTATTCTCTTCGATGGAAACGGTTTCGACAGGCAATGTGGTATGCGCCGCCACATAACCCAAACCGAAAAGCAAGGTGGACATAATGACTGCCGGAAGCCCCAGCAACACATTCTCTTCGAAAAAGTCACGTCCGGCAAAATTGAGCAGTATAGATACCACCGCCGTAATACCGAACAAGACAAGCAAAATATGCAATGGGCGCAAGAGACGGCTACGCTCATCCGAATAGGTGTCATCCATACGCCGCTTTGTGCGATTCAGCAAGTGATAACCACGCACCAATACCCAGATAACCAAACAGGCGAAACAAATACGCGCAGCTATACGCATGGATTCGCCCGCATTCCAGCCCAACCATTTGTTGAGCGGGAACAAGATAGCGATGAGGAGTGCCGGAATAAGGAGAATTCCCACTTCCAGCCGTTTCTTCTCACGCGTCAGCGCGCACAAGTATGCGTAATACAAAGGATAGACACACAAATTCATCACCGAATAGGTCCATTCTCCGACGAAACTCGGCCGGCCGGAGAAATAGAACCAATGGTCGGTGTAAAGCACAGAGGTAGCTATGTAAAAAATGAGAATCGTTCCTTTAACCCGTGGTTCATCGTCCTGCCGAAACAGACGGATGCAGAAAAACAGGCTCCAGAAGAAGCATACCATCATCGGCAACGATATAATCCATTGGTACAGCATACGTTACATCTCTGTGAATCTTGGGCTGAAGCAGGCTTTCCTCTGCTTTTCGTTGGCTAAATAACCTACTAATAACCCAATAATCACCCAATAATCACCCAATAATAGCCTAATCGTTACTCGGAAATTATACGAGGGATAAGGCGTATTCTTCAGAAGCCATCAGGTAGATGGGCGCAAGTTCAATCATGGTATAGCAACCAAAGCGCTTCTCCTGTTTCAGTCGCAATGCCGCACGCGCACATGCCGCCATGACTTGCCCCGTCAGTGCGGGATTGTCAATAGTCATATTGAACTCCAGCCGCTGGTTGTGGGTGGTGCCGCTAACGCCGTTACGGACGAGATTAACGCCATGCGCCACATTATTCAGCGCACTGACATCCGGCACTTGAATGACATGCGTTTCATCGTGTGCGAAATAATCGTCCGCAAGGATAGCCTTCTCCACCTCGGCAAAATCAGCGCCCGGCTGCAACTGTACATAAACCATGCGGCGATGGATACCCGTACCCAACGGAATGGTCATAGACAGCGCATCCGCCACACCCGCTTTGGACTTGGCAGCCACCGTATGCCCCATCGAACGGCCCGGACCGAAATTGGTATAAGTCAATCCTTTAGGCGCAATCGCTTCCATCAAGCAACGAACGACAGAATCCGAGCCCGGATCCCATCCGGCGGAAAGGATGCTGACCGCCCCCCCCTGACGCGCCACTTCCATCAATTCGCGGCGCACAGAGCCAATCCGGGTATGAATATCAAAACTATCCACCGTGGGAATACCCGCAGCCAACAACTGTTTGGCGCAACGCGGCACTTCACGCGTAGGCGTACAAAGCAGGACAACATCTATTTTGCCCAGTGCTTCCGCGATAAGGCGGTCCAATTCATTACGATGATAAACACCCGCCAACTCCATATCTTCGGCGGCACGCACGGCCTCTTCGGCAGCTTTGCCGACATTGCCGTAACCAAAAATGGCGATTTTTTTCATAACAGTCTCCTTTTTAATTTATAAATTGAGGGTGCAAAGGTACAAAAACACATTGGATTTACCAAATAAAAATGACACTTTTCGGTTGTTTTTTCAATTTTTCTACAAAAAATGCCCAAAAAACTTGCACATATCAAAAAAAAGTGGTACTTTTGCGGGCTGAAATGAAACAAGCGTCACAAGCAACGAATTATTAACCAACATAAACATTTAATTACCAAATGGAAAACAAGAAACGCGTTTACACCTTCGGAAATGGTAAGGCCGAAGGAAATGCCCAGATGCGTGAGCAATTGGGCGGCAAAGGTGCGAACTGCGCCGAGATGAACCTGGTAGGTGTACCTGTACCTCCCGGATTTACGATTACGACTGATGTCTGCAACGAGTATTATCAGGTAGGTCAAGAGAAGATTGTTGCTCTTCTGAACAACGATGTAATGGCCGCCGTAAAGCACATTGAGACCTTGATGAACAGCAAGTTCGGTGATGCCAAGAACCCGTTGCTGGTGAGCGTACGCTCGGGTGCCCGCGCTTCGATGCCGGGTATGATGGATACCATTCTGAACCTGGGTCTGAACGATGAAGTGGCAGAAGGTATGGTAGCCAAGACAAACAACCCTCACTTTGTGTATGACAGTTACCGCCGTTTCGTACAGATGTACGGCGACGTTGTTCTGGGCATGAAACCCGTGAACAAGACCGATATTGACCCGTTTGAGAAAATCATCGAAGAGGTGAAAGAAATCCGCGGTATCAAGTTGGACAAAGACCTGAATGTAGATGAGTTGAAGATGCTGGTTGCCCGCTTCAAAGCAGCCATCAAAGAACAAACCGGCAAGGACTTCCCGAACGACCCGATTGAGCAGTTGTGGGGTGCCATCTGCGCCGTATTCCGCAGCTGGATGAACGAACGCGCCATCCTGTACCGCAAGATGGAAGGTATTCCAGACGAATGGGGAACCGCTGTCAGCGTTATGGCAATGGTATTCGGAAACATGGGTGAGACCTCCGCTACAGGCGTATGCTTCAGCCGTGACGCCGCAACGGGTGAGAACCTGTTCAACGGTGAATATCTGGTGAACGCACAAGGTGAAGACGTTGTGGCCGGTATCCGTACCCCGCAACAAATCACGCTGGAAGGCAGCCGCCGTTGGGCTAAACTGCAAGGAATCAGCGAAGAAGAGCGTGCCGCCAAATATCCTTCGATGGAAGAGGCAATGCCCGCGCTGTACAAAGAACTGAACGAAATCCAACAGAAACTGGAAGACCACTATCGCGATATGCAAGACATGGAGTTCACCGTACAAGAAGGCAAACTCTGGTTCCTGCAGACCCGTAACGGCAAACGCACCGGTTCGGCTATGGTGAAGATTGCCATGGACCTGGTTCGCGAAGGCGTTATCAGCGAGAAAGAAGCCATCATGCGCTGCGAACCGCAGAAGCTGGATGAGCTGCTCCACCCCGTATTTGACAAGGACGCTCTGAAGAAAGCCCAAGTGATAACCCAAGGTCTTCCCGCCAGTCCGGGTGCCGCATGCGGCCAAATCGTGTTCCATGCAGATGATGCACAGGCATGGCATAAAGACGGTCACAAAGTGGTGATGGTTCGTATCGAGACATCTCCCGAAGACCTGGCAGGTATGTCAGCAGCCGAAGGTATCCTGACCGCCCGTGGCGGTATGACCAGTCACGCAGCCGTTGTTGCCCGCGGTATGGGTAAGTGCTGCGTATCCGGTGCAGGTGCTATCGTGGTTGACTATGAGAAAAAGACCGTGACCATCGAAGGTGTGACCTACAGAGAAGGCGACTATATCTCACTGAACGGTTCGACCGGCCAAGTGTATGCAGGTCAAATTCCAACCAAAGCTGCCGAGTTGAGCGGTGACTTCAAAGCCCTGATGGACCTCTGCGACAAATATACCCGTCTGCAAGTTCGTACCAATGCCGACACTCCGCATGATGCACAGGTTGCCCGCGCTTTCGGTGCGAAAGGTATCGGTCTGACCCGTACGGAGCACATGTTCTTCGACGACAAGAAAATCGTTGCCATGCGTGAGATGATTCTCGCCAAAGATGCAGCCGGTCGCGAAAAAGCTCTTGCCAAACTGCTGCCCTATCAGAAAGCAGACTTCAAGGGTATTCTGGAAGCTATGGACGGTTGCCCAGTTAATATCCGTCTGCTTGACCCACCCTTGCACGAGTTCGTTCCCCACGATATGGCCGGACAAGAACAGATGGCAAAAGAAATGGGCGTGACCGTTGAGGAAATCCGTCAACGCGTAGACTCTCTGGCAGAAAACAACCCGATGCTCGGTCACCGTGGCTGCCGTTTGGGAATCACCTTCCCTGAGATTACCGCCATGCAGACTCGCGCCATCATGTCCGCAGCCTGCGAACTGAAGAAAGAAGGCAAGAACCCGATGCCGGAAATCATGGTTCCGCTAATCGGTATCCTATATGAGCTCAAGCAGCAAAAGGAAATCATCAATCGCGTAGCTCGCGAAGTATTCAAAGAGTACGGCGTAGAAGTAGAATATGAAGTGGGCACGATGATTGAGATTCCTCGCGCTGCTCTGACCGCCGACCGTATCGCTACAGAAGCACAATACTTCAGCTTCGGTACGAACGACTTGACCCAGATGACCTTCGGTTACAGCCGTGACGACATCGCTTCCTTCTTGCCCGTTTATCTGGAGAAGAAGATTCTGAAAGCCGATCCGTTCCAGGTTCTTGACCAGAAAGGTGTAGGCCAACTCATCAAGATGGCCGTAGAAAAAGGCCGCGCCATCCGTCCGGCTCTGCGTACGGGTATCTGCGGTGAACATGGCGGTGAGCCCAGCTCCGTGAAATATTGCGCACGCGTAGGTATGAACTACGCAAGTTGCTCGCCGTTCCGCGTACCTATTGCCCGCCTGGCTGCTGCACAAGCCGCTGTGGAAGACGAACAATAAGCAGAACAACACGTAAGTTGAACATAAACTAAGTATCTCCACATTCGTGCCCGCAAGGGTGAGGGTGTGGAGATATATCGGAACTATGAAACATACTATTACCGCTTCCGTTATTGTAGGTGTCTGCATCGTGCTGGCAGGCTTATCCGTATGCCGCGGATTGCATGACATCTCCGCCAAAGACCGCGCCGTATCCGTGAAAGGACTTGCTACCCGTGAGGTAAAGGCAGACTACGCTGTATGGCCGCTGTCGTTCACCATCAGTGGAAGCAACCTGAAAGGACTTTATGCCCGTGAAGCCGAGTTGGCGAAATCGCTTGGCGAACAACTGCAAGCCAAAGGATTTACTGAGGAAGATATCCGCCACGGCAAGATATCCGTGACAGACAACTGGGAAAACTACTATGGTCAACGTCCGCAAAATCAGTACACACTGACCTCATCGGTGGTGGTCAGTACCGCTAATGTGGATCTTGTAGTGGCTAATCAAGACTGCGTAAATGAGTTCGCGAGTGAAGGTGTGATCATTCATTCGTACGAATGGCAACTGGACTATCAGTTCAACGGATTGACCGAAATCAAGCCCGAAATGATACAGGAAGCGACCAAGAACGCCCGCGTAGTGGCGCAGAAGTTTGCCGATGATGCAGAATGCAGCCTCGGTTCGATACGCCACGCCAACCAAGGGCAGTTCACGATTGAATCTGACCAATACCAACCGTGGATGAAACATATCCGCGTGGTGACAACCATAGACTATTATCTGCGATAACGTATGGCATTTTTCGGACTGTTCAAATCGAAAGAAGAGCAAAAACAGACGCTTGACCAAGGCTTGGAAAAGAGCAAAGAGTCTGTACTGAGCAAAATAGGACGTGCTATCGCCGGAAAGTCCACCGTAGATGACGATGTACTGGACAATCTGGAAGAAGCCCTCGTCACTTCCGATGTGGGCGTAGAGACCACGCTCCGTATCATTGAGCGTGTGCAGGCACGTGCTGCGCGGGACAAATATCTCGGCACCGATGAACTGAACCGAATCCTGGTGGAAGAGACCTGCGCATTGCTGCAAGAGAACGAGAAAGGCAACGTGCAGTCGCTAAATGATGAAAACATACCCAAACCCTACGTCATCATGGTAGTGGGCGTGAACGGTGTGGGCAAAACAACCACCATAGGCAAACTGGCATGGCAATTCAAACAAGCCGGCAAAAAAGTCTATTTAGGCGCAGCGGACACGTTCCGTGCTGCTGCCATTGAGCAGTTGACCGTCTGGGGCGAACGCGTTGGTGTGCCGGTGGTCAAACAGCAACTGGGCTCCGACCCTGCTTCGGTGGCATTCGACACCCTGTCATCCGCAAAGGCCAACAATGCCGATGTGGTGCTGATTGATACCGCCGGACGGCTGCACAACAAAGTAAACCTGATGAACGAGTTGAGCAAAATCAAAAACGTAATGCAGAAAGTCATTCCCGATGCTCCGCATGATGTCATGTTGGTGCTGGACGGTTCGACAGGACAAAACGCCTTCGAACAGGCTCGGCAGTTTACCCGCGCAACCGAAGTCAGTTCGCTTGCTATCACCAAACTGGACGGAACAGCCAAAGGCGGTGTCGTAATCGGCATCAGCGACCAGTTCCATATCCCCGTCCGTTATATCGGGCTGGGCGAAAAAATGACCGACCTGCAAGAATTCAACCGCGAGGATTTCGTGCGCAGCATACTGGGTATCAAATAGTCGCGACACACACATCAGAACATTAATTATAAAACAACATATCACTATGGGAAGAGCTTTTGAATATCGCAAAGCGACCAAACTGAAACGCTGGGGTCACATGGCCCGTACATTCACCAAACTGGGTAAAGAAATTACTATCGCTGCCCGTGAAGGCGGTGCGGATCCTGACGGCAATCCGAGGCTGCGTATGCTCATTCAGCAGTGCAAACGCGAAAATATGCCGAAGGACAACATCGACCGCGCCATCAAAAAAGCTACCGACAAATCATCGGAAGGCTATAAGGAAATCAACTACGAAGGATACGGACCGCATGGCGTGGCTATTTTCGTGGAAACAGCCACCGATAATCATATGCGCACCGTAGCTAATATTCGTAGCTATTTCACCAAACACGGCGGTACGCTCGGCACCCAAGGATGTTTGCAATTCCTCTTCGACAGAAAAGCTTGCTTTACCATCACGATGAAAGACGGTATCGACCTGGATGAACTGGAACTCGAACTCATTGACTTCGGCGTAGAGGAACTCGGCGTAGATGAAGAGGAAAACACCATCGTTATCTATTCCGATTTCGACCAATACTCCGGTATGCAGAAATATCTGGAAGAACACGGATTTGAAATCCAGTCTTGCGAGTTTGTACGTATTCCGAACGACACCAAGCAACTGACCGATGAGCAACGCGAATCGGTACAAAAACTCATCGACAAAATTGAGGAAGACGAGGACGTACAGAACGTGTTTACCAACATCGCCGAATAAGCGTCCGACAAGACAAATCACGCATATATGCAGATTAGTGATTACTTCCAACTGACAGACCTTCAAGCGCAGCAGTTTGCTGCGCTTGAGGTTCTCTATCCGGACTGGAACCAAAAAATCAACCTCATCTCCCGCAAAGACATCGAATTCCTGCGCGAACATCACATACTGCACTCACTGGCAATTGCCAAGGTGCTTCATTTTGCGCCGGGTACAGAGATACTGGATGTAGGAACAGGAGGCGGTTTTCCCGGTATACCGTTGGCGATATTGTTTCCCGAATGCCGCTTCACGCTCATTGACGGAATCGGCAAAAAGGTAAGAGTCGCAGAAGACATCGCCCAAAAGATAGGACTTACCAACGTAGAATGTATCCACGAGCGCGTGGAAGAGGAAAAACGGCAATTTGATTTTGTCGTTTCACGCGCCGTGATGCCCCTACCCGACCTCGTGAAACTCGTGCGCAAAAACATCCACCACAAACACAAGAACGCCCTGCCAAACGGACTCATCGTACTGAAAGGTGGAGAACTGCAGGCAGAGATACGGCCGTTCCGGACATCCGTGGAAGTAAGTGAAATAGAAACATTCTTCCACCTGCCCTGGTTCGCAGAAAAGCGCGTGCTATACCTACCCCTGTAACTCTCCTTTTTCCAACCGCTACCATGCAGATACAAACTTTCTATTTCAACCCTTATCGCGAGTGCACCTACCTCATTGAGAACGGACCGCAATGCGTAGTTGTTGACCCCGGTATGTATGGGGAACGCGAACAGCAACGCCTTGCAGAATATCTGGACAAAAAGCAACTCACACCTGTTGCCGTACTCATCACCCACACACACCCTGACCATATCTGCGGACTGGAATATCTGCAGCAGCAATATCCGCAAATACCCGTATATGGAAAAATCTACCAAACGGCTCCTGCAGAACTATTAGGCTATGCGCTGACAGTGCTCGATACGCCCGGTCACAAAGAAGATTCGCAATGTTTCTGGTTTCCAAAAGAACAAACACTTTTCACCGGTGACACGCTCTTTCAGGAATCCATCGGACGAACCGATTTGCCGGGTGGAGATATGGATACGCTCTTCCAATCGCTACGTCGTATAGCCGAACTTCCGGAAAACACACAGGTATATCCCGGACACGGCTATCCGACAACTATCGGACACGAAGTAGAATATAACCCTTATCTATAAATCCAACATAGGACATCGCATGAAAAGAATGTCGCTCGTGATAGTAAGCCTATTGATGATGCTCTGTACATCGGCCGCTGATTATAAAGGGCAAATGATAGTAGGTGAAGGTAAATACAGGATGGATGAGGTGCGCGTTTCTTTATCTTCAGAGGGAACGCTTACTTTGTATGATGTCAAGTTTTCTCGTTTTATGCCGTTACGTGTGGATGTTGTGATACCGGATGTACGTCTCACATCGGCTTCTGCGGGGGTGGAACTCGGTGGAGATGGAATGATACCTACCGTAAATGGGAAGCCACATCCTTCGCGCATTGCGACTCAGATGAAAGGCCTTGCGACAAAGCAGACATTGCGTTTTAATGTCCTTTTTGGCGGGAAACACTTGTCCTTTAGCGGGAAAGCGTTGTAAATTCGCACTTTCTCTCTGAATATCTTTCGTTCGCTTGTAGCGTACCGCTTAGTCATTAGATCCCCACTGATCGACGATACGATCCATAATAGCGAAGACCTCGTCCTTCGTATCCGCACGCAACAAGGCAATACGCGTCTGCTTGAAATCAAACAGGCCTTTAAACACCGGCGAAGCCGCAAAATGACGACGGCTATGGACAATACCCTTCCGTTCGTCCCCCACCCACTCAATACTCCGTAACACATGCTCTTTCAGAATATCCACACACCACTTCATCGGACGGGAAGAAATGCCCTTTTTGATATCTTCAAATAGCCACGGACAACCGAAAGTTGCACGCCCAATGAGAATAGCATCCACTCCGTAACGCTCAAAACACTCTTTTGCCCGTTCAGGCGTAGCGACATCGCCATTCCCATTGACAGGAATGTGCATCCGCGGATTGGCTTTGACGGCTCCAATCAAATCCCAGTTGGCAAGACCGGAATACATCTGCGCCCTGGTACGTCCATGGATGGAGATTTCCCGTATACCGCAATCTTGCAGGGCTTCCGCCAAATCGACTATGAAAGGCGTATCGGATTGAGTGATGGATGAATGGTGTAGGTCATCGTCATTCCATCCAAGGCGCGTTTTCGCCGTAACCGGCAGATGAACAGCATCGACCACGGCACGTGTAATCTCAAGCATACGGGGCACATCGCGCAACAATCCTGCACCGGCACCCTTTCCCGCAACTTTCTTGACAGGACAGCCGAAATTGATATCGATGAAATCAGGCTTTGCCTGCTCCACAATCTGCGCTGCATCAGCCATTGAGACAGGGTCCTTGCCATAAATCTGAATGGAGACAGGTCTCTCGGCATCGGAAATCTGTAATTTTCGCATGGTGGAAGCCACATCCCGCACCAAGGCATCAGCATTGACGAACTCGGTATAGACACGGTCTGCTCCGAACCGTTTGCACAGCAACCGGAAAGCAGGGTCTGTGACATCCTCCATAGGAGCGAGATATAGCGGGCGGTCAAGCATAGAAAGAGAAACTGATTATTTAACCCCTATGGAAGGATATTGAATACGATGATGATGAATGGCAAGCAAACGTTCCTTGAAGGATTGTTTGACGCGTTCCAAATCATGGAAGGAGAGCAAAGTCTCCGCCAACTGTCCGTCCTGAATCTGCAAACCAATCATCTCATCCACCATGTCAGAGATGGTTTGCTCGGAATAGTTGTCCAGAGAACGGGAGCGCGCTTCTACCGCATCCGCCATCATCAGAATAGCGGCTTCCTTGGTAGAAGGTTTGGGCCCCGGATAACGGTAATCGGACGGCGTTATCAGGTTCTCCGGCAAAGCACTTTTGCGTAACCGGTTGATTTCCGAATTATAGAAATAGCGCACCAGCGATGTGCCATGATGGGAACGGATGAACGTGACAATAATCTCAGGAAGACTATGTTTTCTGGCGATGGCTTCTCCGTCCAAGATATGGGAAATGACCGCCTGCGCCGCTTCGCGGTTGCTCATTTGCAGCAAAGGATTGTTACCCTCTGCCTGATTTTCAGTGTACCATGCGGGATGTACCATCTTACCGATATCGTGATACAAGGCACCGGCACGGACAAGCAACGCTTTTGCACCGATACACTTGGCCGCATCGGAAGCCAACGAACTGACTTGCAGCGAATGTTGGAATGTACCGGGGGCCACACGTGCAAAATCCTGCATCAAGTCGGAATTGATATTGCTCAACTCAACCAATGTGATACTGCTGACCAGGCGGAAAAGACGCTCAAAGAGGAAAATAAGGCTATACACAATCACCAACAAAATGCCGTTGATAAGGAAATAGCAATACATCCAACCGTTGACTTGGGAGAAATCGCCGGAAACGAGCAAAAGGGTCAATGTATAAACGACACTATACACCAACGTGACATAAAAAGCAGCAATGGCCAGTTGGGAACGACGCGTGATGTCCTTCAACAGGTCCACCGCCATCATGCCTGCCGACAACTGAAGAATAAGGAATGTATATGGATTGGGCACAGAGAAAGAAACCAGCATCACCGTAGTGAGATGGATGACAAACGCCGTACGCGAATCATAAAAGACACGCACCAATATAGGTATCCACACAAACGGAACAATATATACCAATTCCGGCGATGCAAAACGAAGTATCAGTAATGCGGCACCTGCCACCATTCCAATCAACAGGCAGAAGAAAAGAACAGCACGCAACTCTTCCCATAGAGGTTTGCGGAAAATAAAGAGATAACCCGCCAACAACAAAATGACCAGACAAATCAGAATGGCATACGCGCATTGGATGTACAGCAAGCGTTCACGGTTCAGACCACGGTCACGATAAGCACGCTCCAAAGACGAAAGAACCAGAAAATCCTCATTGGAAATCAGTTCTCCGTGCTCAATAATGGTCTCTCCCGCCATCACAGCACCCTCGGTAGGAGATACCGACTCAAGGATATTGCGATAGACACGCTCGGAAGTGAGGCTGTCATAAACCAACGTAGGCATCATCTCGCGTTTCTCAACCAGATATGCTGTTTTGGGCGTATATACTTTTTCGACGGGAATATCGGTAGAGACATGCCGGCGGTTGACCACCGCAATATGATCATACCCCCCTTGTTTGACTTTCTCCATATCCTCGGCAGAAATAATAATCATGGAGGAAGCCGTTCCCACCGTCTGGAAACAAGGAGCATAGTCCTGTAATGCCTTTTCCCTCTCCGCTGACAAGCGTTCTTCCGACTTATAAACAGGGAAATCAAATTCGGCCGTCAGTGTCTTATAGAGCCACATTTTTCCTTCCTCATAATGATACGGGAAAGTGTACATCGAAAAAGGTCGCAGTACGATAACGAACAAAGCCACCATCACAAAGGCAGCAATCTTGATAACAAGCGATGTACGAGATGTATGTATCATTGACGCCGTTGCTGAAAAAAGGATTGAACAATCTGCCGACACTCGTCAGCCATAATTCCGGAAGCGACCTGACACTTTGGATGCAAGGCATGGGGAGCAAAGGTTTGATAGCCCCGCTTCGGGTCTTCCGCCGCAAAGACCAGTCGGGCCACCTGCGCCCATCCGATGGCTCCGGCACACATGACACAAGGCTCCATTGTGACATAAAGGGTACAATCCGTTAGATACTTGCCTCCCAATGTTTGCGAAGCCGCCGTAATGGCCTGTATCTCGGCATGCGCTGTCACATCCGAAAGCGTTTCCGTCAGATTGTGACCTCGTCCGACAATCTGCCCGTTGCAAACAATGACACACCCCACCGGTATCTCATTGGCATCCAACGCCTTCTGCGCTTCGGAGAAAGCCAAAGACATGTATTTTTCGTCATCTGTCATATCTGGTTCTGTATTCGGAATTGCAATGCTGTTTCAGGGTGTTGCTCAAAGTGATTTCCGATAACGACTATATCGGCTCCGGCAGCAAAAGCGGCCCGCATCATTTCAGGGGTGCGAATACCACCGCCAACTATCAGGGGAATATCTATTCGTGAACAGACAGCAACAATCGTATCCAATGAAACAGGGTGCTTTGCGCCACTGCCTGCTTCGAGATAAACAAGTTGTTTACCAAGCAGTTGCGCCGCTATTGCAGTATCAACTATTGTATCCGTATCCCATGCCGCAATGGGTTGGGAACACGAGGCTTTTGACACACTGCTTTCCGTTCCTCCGTCAATGAGAATATAGCCCATCGGAACAGCCTCAATCCTACTCTCTTTCACCCTGCGTGCGACAGCCGTCTGGCGTCCAATCAGCATCTCCGGATTGCGTGACGAAAGGACAGACAGAAACAGAAGTGCATCTGCCTCTTCCGTAAACTGGTCAATCTGTCCCGGGAACAAAACCAAGGGTTTGGAAGTTATACCTCGCAAAGTGCGCACGAGTTCACCGGTGCCGTTTCCTGTACTGCTCCCCAAGAACAACAAATCCGCAACATCAGCCAACAAAGGCAAGGTCTCCGCCTTCACCTTTTCGGGGTCAAGCAGAACGGCAAGCAGTTTACGCTTTTCGGAACGGGATTGCTGTATGAAAGAAAGCAGGGACATATCACTTGGTTTGTACAATTTCACCATTCGGCTTCACCCAACGGAACGATTCAATCAGCGTAATCATATCCTCACGAATGAATTGCGCGACAGGCTGAATGCTATCCTGATTGGGGATATTGTTAAAATAGAGCGAACCACGGAAGAAATGCTGCGTAGAATCGGTAAGAAAGAACTGCATTACAGATGCCGTATTCCCCTGTAAATCAAACGAAAGCCCAAACACTCGGTGTTCCAGATCGGCATATTCGTGTTCGGGAATGGCAGATGCCTTTATGGCATGGGAATAGACAAACTCCTGGGCATCATCGCTCAAGAGATAAAGATTGTTTTCCACGGGTTTGTAACTGCAGTGGACTACGGCGTTCCACTTCGGATAAACGATGTCAATCCAGAAGTTATCCCCTGCACTTTTCACAGGACGCACTTCGGCTTCGGAAGAAAGTAAAAAAGTGTATGGAAACGGTATGTCGAGACCCGCTTGAGAGGTGCTTGAGAACTGCTGAAATGAAACATAGTTATGCGAAGGCAATTCGATTCTATAGTAACCGTATTCTTTGGGGACTGGCGGTTTGCTGCAGGCAGCACACAAACACACCGCCAACAGACAAATCCAACTATGCTTCATACACTGCCGCATCATTCCTATTAAAAAACCGCGCAAAGATACTACTTTTTGATGAGACAAACAAGGAAATGACCAAAAATTCAAAAAAAAGTCACGCGCGCTTGCGTATATGAAAAAAAAGTTGTATCTTTGCAGGCTCATTGTAAAAATGAGCCCGAACATGCAGAAATAATCATCCATTAAAACAAGATAATGTTATGGAAAAAACGTGCAACAAAAACTACTGCGTCATAATGGCAGGCGGCATAGGGAGTCGCTTTTGGCCGTTCAGCAGAAACAACCGTCCCAAACAGTTTTTGGACTTCTTCGGTACCGGTCATTCCCTGATACAGATGACAGTGGACCGTTTCCGTCCGATTGTGCCGATTGAAAACATGCTGATTGTAACCAATGTGGCATACAAACAGATGATTTTGGAACAAATACCCGATATGAATCCGGATCAAATACTCTGCGAACCGGCACGACGTAACACCGCCCCATGCATTGCTTACGCAGTGGCTCACATCAAGCACCTCGTACGGAAACGCATCTGCGGAAAAGGTGATGTGGCAGACTGGGAGGACGACAAAATGAATGCAAACATCATCGTTGCCCCTTCCGACCATCTTATTCTGCAAGAACAGAAATTCCAAGAGACCATACGTAAAGGTCTGGACTTTATCAGCAAAAACGACACTCTGCTGACGCTGGGCATGACTCCCACCCGTCCGGAAACAGGCTATGGCTATATTCAGAAATCCGGCAACACAGTGGCGGAAGATTTGTACGAGGTGAAGACATTTACCGAAAAACCCAATCTGGAACTGGCTCAAGTATTCCTGAAAACAGGAGAATTCCTGTGGAACTCCGGCATTTTCCTATGGAACCTGCGTACTATCCGTCGCGAAATGCGTGAACATCTTCCTGAAGTGGCACAGAAATTCCTCGCCGGCGAACATACCATCGGCACCCCCGAAGAAGAAGCGTACATTGCAGAAATGTTCCCGACCTGCCCCAATATCAGCATTGACTACGGCATCATGGAAAAAGCCGAGTCGGTACATGTGCTTCAAGCCGATTTCGGTTGGAGCGACCTGGGGACATGGGGCTCACTATACGACTTGAGCAAAAAAGACGAAAAACAGAACGCCACCTTCAAATGCGATGCGATGTACTATGACAGCGAAGGTAATGCAGTTGCACTTCCGGAAGGTCATTTGGCCGTACTTCGCGGAGTGAAAAACATGATTGTAGTCGAATCGAACAACGTTCTGCTGATTTGCCCTCGCTCGGAGGAACAACAAATCCGCCAGATTGTGATGGACGTAGAGGCCAAACATCAGGACAAATACATCTAAACCTTCATCTACCGTGAGTTATCTGAATTTTGACAAAGCCCTATTGGTTAATTTGGAGCGCAGTCTCAAAAAAGAAGTACTGCTGACCAACCGCGCCGGCACATATTCGGCTTCCACACTTGTAGGGTGTAACACACGCAAATATCACGGTCTGCTGGTAATGCCGCTTCCTGAAGTAGGTGACAGCAACTATGTTTTGCTCAGCCAACTGGACGAGACGGTTATCCAACATGGTGCTGAGTTCAACCTCGGTTTGCACCAATATGACGAAACAACTTATGCCCCGCGCGGACACAAGTACATTCGCGAATATGACTGCACCGTGCTATCGCGCACAACATACCGCGTAGGTGGCGTTATCCTGACCAAAGAAAAAATGCTGGTCAGTTTTGAGCCGCGCATACTCATTCGCTATACGATGGTGGAATCCGGTTCGCCCGCCACACTGCGGCTGAAACCGTTTCTTGCATTCCGCGATGTGAACGCGCTGACGCACGAGAACGCAAGTGCAGACACACAGGCTGAACTTGCAGACAACGGTTGCGGCATACGCATGTATTCTTCATTCCCGATGCTATACATGCAACTCTCACGGAAAAACCAATATGTACATCAGCCGCAATGGTACAAAAACATCTATTATGCCAAAGAACGGGAACGCGGCTATGAGTATCAAGAGGATTTGTTGGTTCCCGGCAGTTTTGAGATAACAATGAAAGAAGGTGAGTCTGTCATTTTTTCCGCAGGCATAAGCCAAGTGGCTCCTAACACTTTGGCAGGCATGTGGAAGAAAGAACAGTTCCGCGTGATAGAAAAAACGGATATGTTCACTTTCCTCAAAAACAGTGCCTCCCAATTCTACAAACGCGTAGGCGACAAATGTTGGCTGCTGGCCGGTTATCCATGGTATCACGCATCTGCAAGAGAAGAGTTCTTTTCGCTTGCCGACTGCACAATGGGCATCGGACGACCCGAATATTGGGATGCTATTATGCGCAAGACGGCAGTTCACGAAGTGCGAGCGTTCCTGGAAGGACGGACAGAGGGCATTGAACTGAAAGGAATCGAAGAACCTGATGCATTGTTATGGTTTGTACGCGCCATTCAGGAATATACCGATTACACGCCGGCAGAAGAAGTTGCAAAGGAATTCGGGGAACTATTGTTGGATATCATCAATTTTCTCCGCAAACAATGCCATCCGCGCTTATTTGTCCACCGAAACGGTTTACTCTGGACGGACGGCAACGAACGACCTGCCACATGGATGGATGCCATAGAAGAAAACCACCCCATCACACCCAGAACAGGTTACATTGTGGAAATAAACGCCCTTTGGTACAACGCCATGCGTTTTACGGCAGAAATGTTGCGACATATAGGCAACGAACAGCGGGCTGACTTGATGGATTATCAAAGCGAATTGATAAAAGAAAGTTTCCAAAAACTCTTTTGGAACGGATTTTATCTGTACGATTTCGTCAGCGATAATGGCGCAGACAAAGAAGTACGCCCCAATCAGATATGGGCGGTCAGTCTGCCTTATTCCCCATTAGACAAGAAACAGCAAAAAGCCGTAGTGGATATATGCACCAAAGAACTCTACACCCCCAAAGGCCTGCGTACCCTATCGCCAAAGAGCGGTTGCTACCGCCCCATGTACGTGGGAGGGCACATGGAACGCAACTGGAATCTGCACAACGGCCCGGTATGGCCTCTCACAATAGCGGCTTATGGAAGGGCCTATCTGCGTGTGTACCGACATAGCGGAGAAAGTTTCATTGAAAGGCTACTGGGAGAATATGAGAGCGAAATGGGCGAATTGACCATCGGCACGCTGAACGAACTATACGACGGGAATCCCCCATTCTCGGGACACGGAGGCATGAGTTATGCCCCCAGCGTAAGCGGTGTATTGGGCCTCTACAATACGCTCAAGCAGTTGCAAAAAGAAAACGAAAACAATCCAAATCGGAATATAGCAAACGAGGAAAGACCATGAAAGCACTGATGTTTGGATGGGAATTTCCACCCCATATTTTAGGTGGATTGGGAACAGCCTGCTACGGGCTCACTCGTGGTATGTCCCTACAGCAGGATATGGACATCACTTTCGTGATGCCCCGTCCAATGGGCGATGAAGACCAGTCTTTTCTGCGGATGATTGGTGCAAATAGCGTGCCGGTCCCGGGCAGAGGGTGTATTGAATTTTCGGGACGTTATCCCGACAATCTGGTAGAAGAAATCGGAAACTATGAACAAGTGGCAGCCGTGTTGGCACGACAAGAACAGTTTGACATCATCCACAGCCATGATTGGCTGACCTATCCCGCAGGTGCCACTGCCAAACACATCAGCGGCAAGCCGTTGGTGATTCACGTGCATGCCACCGATTTTGACCGTTCACGGGGGCATGTGAATCCTACCGTCTATGCCATTGAACGCAGAGGAATGGATGAAGCAGACCATATCATCTGCGTAAGTAACCTGACGCGGCAGACCGTGATTGAAAAGTACGGGCAAAATCCGAATAAAGTTTCTACGGTCCATAATGCCGTAGAACCGCTGGCCGATGCTGATACATACGTAAAGCATCCCCGAAAGGACAAACTTGTCACTTTTCTCGGACGCATCACGATGCAAAAAGGACCGGAATACTTTGTGGAAGCAGCAGCAAAAGTGCTGAAACGGACACAAGGAGTACGGTTTGTAATGGCAGGTAGCGGTGACAAAATGACGGAAACAATCGACCTCGTCGCCAGACGCGGCATTGCTGACCGGTTTCATTTCCCTGGTTTTATGCGAGGCCGGCAAGTGCAGGAACTATTGGCCGACTCTGATGTATACGTAATGCCGTCAGTGAGTGAGCCTTTCGGCATATCCCCGTTGGAAGCGATGCAAGTGGGCTGTCCGTCCATCATATCCTATCAGTCTGGTTGTGCAGAGATTCTCCATCACGCCATCAAGACAGACTATTGGGACATTGATGCAATAGCCGATGCCATCTATGCCATTGTAAAATATCCCGCGATGTATAAGTCGTTGAGCGAACTCGGCAGACAGGAAGTAAATAACATCCGATGGGAAGATGCAGGAAAAAAAGTAAGAGCAATCTATGACAATGTATTGAAACACAACTAAAAAAGATATGAGAAGAATTTGTTATTGTTTTATGATGCATATCCCCAATCGGTTGAGACGGTATCGTTTTTTCGAGATTGGAAGTAACCATTACTACTACGATGATATGCAAACCGAAGAGCAGGTTACACGCATGGTGCAACAATCCTATCTGCCGTTGGGACAAACACTTGCTGATATGATTCGGCTGAGCAGGGGTAAGTTTCATTGTGCCATCGCCATATCGGGTACAACGCTTGACCTATTGGAACAATATTCTCCTGAAATGATTGACGTGCTCAAACAACTTGCTGACACCAATTGTGTGGAGTTTGTAGCCATGCCTTATTCTTACAGTATGGCATCGGAATACAACGAGAACGAATTCACAGAGCAACTGAAAAGACAAAAAGAGAAAATCAGCGAACTCTTTTCACAATCATCAACTACGTTGTGGAACACCGAATTATTCTACTCCGACGACATCTCATTACTTGCATGGAAACTGGGATACAAGACGGTTATGACCGAAGGAGCAAAACATATCCTGTCATGGAAGTCACCCAATTATCTCTATCTTTCAGCAGTACAGCCCAAGCAACGGGTATTATTGAGAAACATGACACTCTCCGACAACCTCACATTCCATTTTTCGGATTCTCGCTGGCCGGACTACCCTATGGATGCAGAAAAATATATCCATACATTAGCGCAGTTCCCCGACACCGAAGAACTTTTCAACATTTGGATGGGGGCAGAAACTTTCGGTATCTGGCAAAATGCAGAAACTGGTATCTTTGAATTTCTTAAAGCCTTACCCTACTATGCATTGGAACAGGGTATGACCTTCGTCACGCCTTCCGAAGCAGCAAAACAACTTACTGGCACAGAAAGGGTAAGCGTTCCCGAAACCGTTTCCTGGGCCGGTGAGAGCAAAGACCTCAGCGTTTTTACGGGTAACGATTTGCAGCAAGAAGCCTTGCAGAAACTATATGCAGTTGTTGAGCGCGTGCATTTATGTAAAGATCGTCGCATTAAAGAGAATTGGCTCTTGTTGCAAGACATCAATCACATGCACTACATGGATCATATTGACCACGGAAGCACATCTTACGAATCGGCTTACGATGCGTTCATCAACTATATGAATGTACTTGCCGATTTCTTACAATTGGTCAATGAACAATATCCCGATACCATCGAGAACGAAGAATTGAACAGTCTGCTGAAGACCATCAACAACCAGGAAAAAGAAATTGTCTCTCTGAAACAAGAAATCGAAAAACTGCGTAAAAAGAAAAAGTGAATACAAAGCAATACATATTGCGAAGTTTGGGTATTCTGTTTTTTATCTTGAATATCTATTCCGTTGAGGGAAAAATCACATTACCCAAGACCGTTATTCGCGGTTGGAAACTACCACATCCATTGGCACTCGCCGATTCGGTGGGCACTACTGACTCCACCTACATCAATTTCCCGATGCGCAACGTGCAATACGATCATTCTATCCTCAACCACTACAATGGAAATCTGGTGTCCCCCCTGCAATCCGCCATTTATTTCGACCGGACAAAAAAGACGGATTGTATTTTCGCCACCGCATATGACATCTACACCACAACGCCACAAGACGTACGGTTCTACAACACAACGACCCCCTATTCTATTATCTCCTACAAACGGGGATTTACGACCTACCATGAGGATCATGATTTAGGGTTCCAGTTTACAGGAAACATAAACAAACGCACCAATCTGGGAACAACGATAAACTATATTGATGCAGGAGGACATTACAAAAATCAGGCAGGTAAGACTGTCAATGGTTCGTTCTTCGGATCATACAATGGCGATAACTATTCATTGCAGGCATCTTTTACTTACAACACATTAAGTAACTTTGAGAACGGTGGTCTTAGTGATCCTGCTGATTTGCAAAACAAAGACCTCAAGACAGAAGATATGCCGGTTTTGCTTGAGGCCATGTCAGGTTTCCGCTATTTAGCCGGTTACCTTAATCACTACTACAGCATTACCAAGATGACTAAGGATAGTGTAATCATACCTGTGATTACGTTCCGGCATGTGTTTGAAGGCAACGATGCTGCCAGACGTTATCTTGAGCACGAACCACGACAAGGAATCTATTCAGATTGCTATCTCAACACCGCTAATACACAGGACACAATGAGTACCACTACTATTCGCAACACATTGGCTGTTACTTTTGAGGAGGCATTCAACCGGAAACTGCGTTTTGGTATTACGGCTTATGCGTACAATGAGTTTCAACGGCATACAGAAAACCGCCTTCCCGAATACGAAGTGCAGGATCCGGACATTCCTAATACCGGGCTGTGGGAAGCAAAAAGTCTGACTTCTACCGATACCAAACGCGAAACCATCCACTGGTCTAACAATACATTCGTGGGAGGGTCCATTCATAAATATACCGGTAAATGGATACATTATCAAGCCGGAGGAAATGTCTGTCTGGCTGGACGCAAACTTGGAGAATTCAATATCAATGGCGACATAAATGTCGGATTCCGTTTAGGAAAAGACAGTATGACTATTGCTGCCAATGTCGAAGTGCGAAACGAAACTCCCGATTACTTTTTACAACACTTTGTCAGCAACCATTATGTGTGGGACAACGACTTCAAAAAGATTTACCATTTCCATGTCGGTGGACAAATAGCCTATCCTACTACGTGGTTCAAACCCGCTGTTAAATTCGATTACGAATCCATTACTCGCCATATTTACTTCCAAGACCTTAACGGACCCCGTCAGCACGACGGAACCATCAATGTATTAGCGGGTATGATACAGGCAGACCTCACAACACCATGGATCAATCTGGATAATCAGGTAGCCATTCAATACAGTTCTTCCAATTTGATAGCACTTCCGTTAGTGGCTCTTTATTCCAATCTATATTACCATGGCACTTGGTTTAAAGCTCTTGATACACAGATAGGGGTAGATCTCACCTACAACACAGAATACTACGCACCATATCTCAATGCCGCAATCGGTCAGTTCGCTGCACAGGATAATATCCAAGTCGGCAACTATCCTCGTATCAGCGTCTATGCCAATTTCTACGTGCGGCTACTGCACTTGCGTTTCTTCGCACAATATCAACATCTCAATGCCTCATTTATGGACAGGAATTACTATTCTATGCCATATTATCCAACCAATCCTGACGTATTCCGTGCCGGATTGGCATTCCATTTCTACAACTAAATCATGGAAATAACTCAAAATCTAAATAGTGTTCTTACGTATGCCAAACAAGAGGCCCAACGGTTGGGAAGTGATCAAATCCAACCTGAACATCTCTTGTTGGGTATTCTTCGTTTAAGCAAAGGAATGGCCTATCAGTTGCTTATACAATCGGGCAGTAATCCTGACGCTCTGAAGAAAGAGATAGACAAGACTTATCTGCCCAAAACCATCACAGAGGCTGTTATGTCACGTACATCGCAGCGACTGATGAGATTAGCAGCTATCGAAGCCGGATATTTCGGCGGACCGGTAGGAACAGTACATCTTCTCTTAGCTATTTTGCGGGAACGGATCAACTTGCCATCCATGATTTTGGAGCACCAAAGTAACATCACTTACGAAAGTATTGAACACTTGTATCCCAAGCCCGAAACGCCCGATGACGAATCAAATGGGCAAAATACCGAAATAGGACAATTTGTGATGATGTCTGCGGACAAGCAACAGCCATCGCGCTCAGGAACCCCTACTTTACGCAAATATACCCGTGACCTCACCCAATTGGCACAAGAAGGAAAACTGGATCCTATCATCGGACGTAAAGACGAAATCAACCGTATTATTAATATCCTTTGTCGACGCAAGAAAAACAATCCTGTTTTAATCGGTGAACCCGGTGTTGGAAAATCTGCCATCGTGGAGGGATTGGCACAAATGTTGGTCAAAAACAACATTCCTCTTATCAAAGGGAAACGCATATTATCGCTGAATATGTCTGCTTTGGTGGCAGGTACTTCCTATCGCGGACAATTCGAGCAACGCATTCAGAATCTTCTCTCCGAGTTGGCTCTACATCCGGAAATCATCATCTTTATCGATGAAATCCACACCATCATCGGAGCCGGTAACGCACAAGGTTCTTTGGATGCCGCGAACATCCTCAAACCGGCTTTGGCAAGAGGTGAAATACAATGTATCGGGGCCACCACTACCGACGAATATCGCAAATCCATTGAGAAAGATGGAGCCCTGGAACGCCGCTTCCAAAAAGTGACCATTCAGCCGCCTACAGAGCAAGACACCTTGCGGATTATCACCAAATTGGCACCGCTGTACGAACAACATCATCACGTCACATATACCACGGAGGCTCTTAAGGCCTGTGTCACGTTGAGCGAGCGTTATCTTTCCGACCGTTCTATGCCGGACAAAGCCATTGATGCCATGGACGAAGCCGGTGCTATGCGACTCCTTCACGTCGGCAATGTTGTCACACGAGAGGATGTGGCTTCCGTGATAAGCACGATGTCCAATGTCCCCATTCAACGCATCGCTACCCAGGAGCAGACGCAACTGCTCAACCTGGATCAAAATCTCCTCTCTACTGTTATCGGACAAGATCAGGCTGTTCATAAAGTGGTACGAGCCATTCGCCGTTCGCGCCTTGGATTAAGTGACCCTAATCGCCCTATCGGCACATTCTTTTTCCTTGGTCCAACAGGTGTGGGAAAGACGTTCCTGGCGCAATCGTTAGCGGAACAACTATTCGGAAAGAAGGATGCTGTTATTCGGTTCGATATGTCGGAATATACCGAGAAGCACACTGTATCTCTGCTCGTTGGAGCGCCTCCTGGATACCAGGCGCACGAAGATGGAGGAAAACTCACAGAAGCCGTTAGACGCAAACCCTATTCTGTCTTACTCTTTGACGAAATAGAAAAGGCGCACCCCGATATCTTTAATGTCCTTTTGCAATTGTTAGACGAAGGAAGACTTACCGATCGTCAAGGAAGACAAGTTGATTTCCGCCACACAGTAATCATCCTCACTTCGAATGTAGGTACCCGCCGATTACTGGAATTTGGAGCGGGTATTGGCTTTGCAGCCGGTGAGATCACCAAAGAAACTGCCACGGAAACACTTATGAAGGAGTTGAAAAAGACGTTTCCACCCGAGTTCGTTAATCGTATTGATGATATCATCACTTTCTATCCTCTCTCACGAGAAACAATTGCTCAAATTATGGACGTGGAAATCAAAAAACTCCAGAAACGCGTCGCAGCTGTAGGCTATCGGATTTCCGTAACTGCCAAAGCGCGAGAACAACTCCTGACCAAAGCCTATGACCCGCATAATGGAGCAAGACCGGTCAAACGAGCCGTGCAAGCCTACCTGGAGGATGTGGCTACAGATAGCATATTGCTCCATCCTGAAAAGAAAAACATTCAAATATCAAGCATAGTATAAACCTTTTAATATTTTACTAAAATGACACTACAAATTACAGACGCCAATTTCTCTACTCTGTTGGCAGAGGGGAAACTCCTTATCGTTGATTTCTGGGCACCTTGGTGCGGACCTTGCAAAATGATGCTGCCCATTGTGGATGAACTTGCAGCACAGTACGACGGAAAAATTTCCATCGGAAAACTGAATGTGGACGAAAACCCCGAAACATGCGAAAAATTCGGTATCATGAACATTCCCACGATGCTCTTCTTTAAAAATGGAGAATTGGTACAGCGCCATGTTGGTGCTTGCCGTAAAGCAGATTTGGAGAAGATTGCCGAGACACTTCTTTAACCCATCTTACAGACAATGCAAAAGATTCGTAATATTGCTATTATCGCCCATGTTGACCATGGTAAAACCACACTGGTTGACAAAATGCTCTATACGGCTAAAGTCGTAAAGGAAGCTCGTGGCGATTTTCAGGAACAGAAAGAACTCATTCTTGACAACAACGAACTGGAACGCGAACGCGGTATCACTATTCTTGCCAAGAATGTGAGTATCGAATACAAAGGATACAAAATCAACATCATTGACACTCCGGGGCACGCCGATTTTGGAGGAGAAGTGGAGCGTGTGCTTAACATGGCAGATGGCGTTCTACTACTGGTGGACGCGTTCGAAGGACCGATGCCACAGACCCGTTTCGTGCTGCAAAAGGCACTCCAGATGAATCTGAAGCCCATCGTAGTCATCAATAAAGTGGACAAACTCAACTGCCGTCCCGATGAAGTGCAAGAGGCTGTTTTCGATCTGATGGTCAACCTCGATGCGTCGGAAGAACAGTTGGATTTCCAAACCATCTACGGTTCGGCTAAAAACGGATGGATGTCCACCGATTGGCACAAACCCACCTCTGACATCACAGCCTTGATGGACGCCATAGTGGAGTATATCCCTGCCCCGCAAATACTGGAGGGCACACCGCAGATGCTTATCACATCTCTTGACTACAGCCCTTATGTGGGGCGTATCGCAGTGGGACGTGTCCATCGTGGTACCTTGCACGACGGACAAACAGTCACGCTCGCCAAAAAAGACGGTACGCGCGTACGCACGAAGATTAAGGAGTTGCACACTTTCAGCGGAATGGGACATCTCAAGACAGATGCTGTCAATTCCGGAGATATATGTGCCCTTATCGGCATTGAAGGATTTGAAATAGGTGACACTATCTGCGATGCCGACAATCCGGAACCGCTCCAGCCTATCGCCATTGACGAACCGACGATGTCTATGGTGTTCACCATCAACGATTCACCTTTCTTCGGACAGGACGGTAAGTATGTCACTTCCCGTCATATTCACGAACGGCTGATGAAAGAGCTGGAGAAAAACCTTGCCTTGCGCGTTGAGCCAAGTCTGAACGACTCGTCTTGGCACGTTTTCGGTCGGGGTGTCCTACATCTTTCTGTGCTCATTGAGACCATGCGCCGCGAAGGATACGAACTCCAGGTCGGACAGCCGCAAGTGATCATCAAGGAAATTGACGGCATCAAGTGTGAACCCGTAGAGCAACTCACAGTCAACACACCGGATAGTTGTTCCGGTAAGATTATTGAGTTCGTCACCGTGCACAAAGGAGAAATGACCAAGATGGAACTCGTCAATGACCGTGTTCAACTTGAGTTCACCATCCCTTCACGCGGTATAATGGGAATGCGCACCTACGTGATGAACGTCAGTGCCGGTGAAGCTATTATGGCACATCGTTTCCTAGAGTACCAACCTTACAAAGGCGAAATGCCTACGCGTATAAACGGTAGTCTCATTGCCATGGAAGCAGGTACAGCGTCGGCTTACGCTCTGGACAAACTGCAAGACCGCGGACGTTTCTTCATCGAACCGCAAGAAGAAGTCTATGCCGGACAAGTCGTGGGCGAAAACGCCAAAGAAGGAGACATTGTCATCAATGTGGTCAAAGCCAAAAACCTGACCAACATGCGCTCCAAATCGGCTGACGACAAGGCCGTTTTGCCACCCGCTATCAAGTTCTCGCTCGAAGAAGCGCTGGAATATATCAAAGTGGATGAATATGTTGAGGTGACACCTCATAATATGCGTATCCGCAAGATTATTCTTGACGAATTAGAGCGTAAACGCGCGAATCGATAAAAATAACAATATATCCACCTAATACTATCTAATCTCTCAATTGACACAAACCACATGAACCACCGCTCTTCTAATCGCGCTTGCTTGCGCTTTATCGGATTACTATGCGCGTTCTTCATAGGCAGTAACCGCGTCTCCGCACAGTGTTTTGATATGACCACCTTGGACGCCGACGGAACCTACTGCGCTTGTGCTAACCACGAGTTTATTTATATTAGTGCGGATATATCTTATTTCGATTGGAGGTGGGTCAACAATTCCAAAGAAGACTATGGTCTGACGGGACACAACGATACATACAAGGTGAACAATATACTCGCCACCCGCCAAACGGTCATCAATGCGCAGGGAACGGACTATCTGCAACCGGCATTGAATATGCTGCCGCCAGGAGAAGACCACAGCATTCGTCTCGGAAACCCCCGCGCAGGCGGAAAAGGAACCTACTCATCCAAACCTAACCAGTACTCGGTTTGGCACCCACAGGCTGAGGCAGTGTATTTCGAGTTTACGGTAACAGCGGACAATCCTATTGTCTTGTTCAAATATGCAGGTATTCTAGATGTTCCCTCCAGCCACCCCAACCAGGGAGGATACCCCGATAATTATTACGAACCGCCCTTCTACCAGATACAGGTCACAGACCTAAACAACCATCCCGTCAATGCCAACGCCTTGTCATTCAAGCGAGAAGGTAACAACACGCTCTTATCTAATTCCGAGTGGTACGCCTTCACACGCACAGGAAACATAGGAAGTTATTGGAAAGACTGGTCCACCGTCGGTTTCGACTTGTCGGCTTATGTCGGACGCACATTGCGTTTCCATGTCGAGAACTACGAATGTATCTCCAACTGGGTGGCACCACAGAACTTCACCTACTGCGGAAATCACTTCGGATACCTCTATTTCTCGATGGACTGTGCCCAAAAATCGCTGGAGATGGAATGTCTTGAAGGCAACAAAGCACGCCTTACAGCGCCGGAAGGGTACACCTATCAATGGTACGCCAAAAACAACCCTTCCGTGATCCTCAGCACCGAGCGAGTGATGGAAGTAAAAAATGCCAATGGGCAAACCACCTACTGCTGCCAACTACGCGCCAAAGAAGGAATGTCAGATAGTTTTGTCTTGGAGGCAACACCCAAGTGTAATCCGGAGACACATCTCAACATAACGATATGTCACGGCGCTTCCTACCCCTTCAACGGACAAGACCTCAAACAAACAGGCAATTACGAACAGGTCACACACCTACCCTCCGGTTTGGACAGCACCACCTGTTTGCATCTCACCGTCCAAAATCCTACCGATATGCCGGTTGAGAAAGCTACGTTCTGTGAAAACAGCACCTACACATGGAAAGGACACGGACCCGCGTTCGCTCGTTTGAACGAAGAGAAGGATTATTACGACACCATCCGAAGCCGATTCGGATGCGATAGTATACGCTATCACTTGCAACTCAAGCGTATCTCCGCTATTCACACAGAGGACCATCTTGTTCTTTGCTCCAGTGCTATTAGTCAGGGTGTTACATGGCACGGCGCACTTATCTTAGGACCACAAAGCAACGGACTCACCTATTCCGCTCCATCTAGCACCGGATGTGATAGCATCATCACACTCGACCTCAAGATTCAGGACCGCATCTTCGGCTACGACACCGTCTATAAGTCCACCCCTAATTTCGAGCCCTTCACCTTCAACGGCGTCACCGTGCTACCGGGAGACAAAGAGGTAAGAGGTAACAAACTTCCCTCCTCTTACGGATGTGACAGTGTACCAATCTTGCGCATCATCATCGCACAAGAAGAGGTGGAGACCGTCACCTGCTGCGATAACGAACTGCCTCTCACATGGCACGAACACACCATCCGCTCCCAACAAGATAACGGACTGCGTAGCTTGTACACCGACAATCAAGGGAATAGCACCGTCTATATCCTCCAACTGCAGGTGAACCCCACCTACGATATCACGCTCTCCGACACCATTTGTCAGGAAGAAGGATTCCAATTGGGCGACACGACGCTCTATCAGTCCGGCACCTACCATCGACTCTTGCACACCGTCCTGCACGGATGTGATTCCATGGTGCATCTCACCCTCACCGTCCAAGCACCTATCGGTGCACCTAAGATCACTCGTGCGGACATCTGCGAGGGTGATTTCTATACCTGGGATGGGCACGGAGAACGCTACGAACATCTCACCGAAACAACGGTCTGCTACGACACCTTGCGGTACACCACCGGATGTGATAGCGCCTATTTCACACTCAAACTGTTCAAACACCAGGTGGGCAAGGACACCATCGTCTTCCGAGACACTATCTGTCAGGGGGACTCCCTCATTTTCTTCGGAGAAACACTCAAGACGGAAGGTTTGCACTATGTCAATATCTTCAACCAGTTCAACTGCGACTCCATCATCGGTGTCGATCTGCTCGTAGCTCAGCCCACGCAGGCCGAAGTGCACGCCTCGTTCTGCGAAGGAAGTTCATATACCCTCAACGGCAAGACCTACTACACACCCGACACCTACCGCGATACGCTGGTCAATGCACTTGGATGCGACTCAGTGGTGTGGCTCTATCTCACCATGGGGCACGAGTTCCACGGACAATTGATGGAAGACACCATCATCAATGGAGAAACACGCATCTTCCGGGACACCACGCTCACATCGCCCGGTATCTACACGCGACAATTCCCCAACGAAGGCACTTGCGACTCCATCGTCTATCTACAGCTCACCGTCCTGCCACAACTCGTCACCTTGCACGACACTGTATGCTCGTCCGACGCCTCTTACGAATGGCACGGACAACAACTCTCTTTCGGCACGGCCTTCGACTATGTCCTCACCGACACCCTGCGCGATCGCACACAGGTGGACTCCATCTGTTTTACCATGAATCTGCACGTCGTGCGGGTAGAGCAACAAACGGGTTCGCTCGTTCTCTGCGAGACCGACACCGTGCATCCCTGGCACGGAACGCTCCGTTGGGATAGTCTGACCCTACCCATCGACACTACTATTCGCTATACCGGGCAGCCAGCACAAGTATATGAACTCACCGCTGGAAGAGGACAATGCCTCTCCACCTACGCGCTCTCTGTCACATGGCTTCAGACACATCGCACACAGCTCCAAGACACTATCTGTGCCAACGAACTGAAACTATACCGCTGGGGCACGCACGCATTCACTCCTCAACGCCTTTCTGCCATCGACACCCTGCAAGCCGAGTCCGACGGATGTGACAGCATAGTCACCTTCACCCTCTTGGTGCGCGACACCTTTATCCGTTCCGAAGCTCTTACTGTCCTACCCGATGCCCTGCCTTATGAATGGAGACACGGCAATGAGGTGCTGGAGACCTTCACAGAAAACGACTGGTACGACAACCGCCTTACGCGCACCCACCGCCTGGCGTCTGTGTACGGCTGCGACTCTGTCGTCACTTTCACACTCAACCTCGTTCTGCCCGATATCACCGGCGAACTGAGGGTGGACACCATCTGCGGAGACGAAACGGCACTCACCGTCCTCTTTGACTGCACCGGAGGTCTACCCGCCTACTACGATATCCGCTTCTCGGACAACGCCGCTCCTTATTTCGCAGACACCATCCATTGCCGTTTCCCGCGAGGAATGAAACTCAACCATAGTGTGCCGGTACGCTTGCCCGACAACGAACGCTTTGTGCGCCCGGACGACTACAGCCTCACGCTCGCCATCAGCGATAGTCTCGGAAAGGTCTTTCCCTTCTCCACCCCCTTCCAAGCACGCTATCCCGCTTCCGTCATCACCCAGCGTTGGCACGACGTGCTCACGGTCAATAATAGCAACTATAACGGTGGATACAATTTCTCACACATCGAGTGGTTCCACGAAGGTACATCCGTTCAGGGACATAGCGAGCAGAACACGTACCTCTATCAGCCCGGCGGACTGGCAATGGGCGAACGCTATTGGGCGTTGCTCACGCGTACCGATGATGGAAAGACTTTCCGCACTTGTGATGTCATTCCCGCTGATATCTATAGCCACCAGACGGCTTTCTCTGCCGATGTGCAGATGGTGCCGCGCTATCCCAATCAGTCACGACGCGTAAAAGTGGTCACAGCCTCATCAGGCTCCTATGTGGCTTATGATGCCGTAGGACGCATCGTCCTTCGAGGATTGTTTGGAGAGGCCCACGGCGCACCAGATATCACCTTCCCGCAGGCAGGATACTATGTTGTGCTCTTCACCACCGACGACGGAGACCTCTTGAACCGAAAATGGATTGCCAGATAACTCCCCTTGTGGGCGATCGGTCTTCCGCCAAAATCTCTGAGCATCTGCGTAACATATTTGATAGCGGAGAACTGCAGCAAGAAGTTTTCATCTATACTTGAATTGTCTATTGCATTACGCTGCGAGCCAGCCGTATCGTTGGACGGCCATGTCGATAAAATGGTTAAGCAGCAGCATGGTTTTATCGTCAAAGACCTGTTTGTCGTAACTCTCTGGTAAATCTTGATTTAACGATGTCTTAATCAGCGAAATGACTTGTTGCTTCGGTTGCTCATCTTTGTACCAATCAATAACCATGATGCGTTCCTTCTCCGCAACGAGTTTGTGATACAAGTTCTTGGAGGCAAGGATGACTTTTTGTTCCTCTGCTTTAGTAAGTTTTCTATCCTTAATCAACAAATCGAAAATCTCCAGTTCTTCCTCCGTCAAATCAAAATCCGTTGCGCGAGCCTGTTCTTTTTTGAGGTCTTCGATGAATTGAAGCAGTTTCTCGTAATTATCTTCATTCTCGCTGCCGCCTTTGTTATACGCATCAATGATGTTCTTATAGCGTTGCGAGAAAGCGATACGGGTGCAGTTCTTGTCGTAGTTGAATTTGTGGATCAACGTGAAGAGCATCGGCTTGTTGCTATGCCTGCTTAATATGGGCAATTACGGCAGTAATCCTCTAACTGCATCCATCCTTTCTGATACCGCAGCTGACTTGGTAAACAAAGGAAGTCTGACGGAGATGGTGGCGGGTTTGGAGTTAATCAAATATAGTTCACCCATACAAAAACCGGAGCTATATTATTGGGAGAACTTGTCTAATGGTACCACATCGGAGGTGGATTATATCATCAATCGCAACATGCAAGTGGTTCCGATAGAGGTTAAGTCGGGCACCAGCGGCAAGATGAAGAGTCTGCGCGTATTCATGCAGAAGAAGCATTTGCACTATGCTATCCGCTGTTCGTTAGAGAATTTCTCTCGTCTTGAGCAAGATGGCATGGATATTCTGCCGCTATATGCAATGTCGAATATATAATTTTGCAGAAAATAACCCTATGCTGTAAATATCCGTCCACGAACGATCATAGCACCGCTGCGTGACGGCTATTACCACCGTTGCGGATAGTAGGTGTTGGTTCGGGGTTGTGTGAACATCGACAGGGGCAGACGTGCCCAGTAGATAGATGCTTTGGGTGTGGCGTGACGCGAATAATAAGAGACATAAAGATACTTACCACGCACCACCATACCACTATAACTATTGTCATCTCCCCCCGACGGCAAGAGACAACATTCTTCGAACTGCCCCGATGTGTTGCCACGGAACATCATCGTTTTCTCGCTGGCATACAACGAGCGTGAGCCGAGTATAGTGGTGCTGTCGTTCAAGACCAAGATATCCGGTCCGCCCAGGGGGATGTTCATATCGGTCCACTGCCAATCGGTGTAAGGCGGCAGACTGCGTCCCCACAAGCCGTGTTTGTTTTCTCCTTCACAGCGTGCGATCAACAGCATTGTGCCATCGGAAAGGAAAGCGAGCGAAGTCTCTCCGGGATTGCGGGGCAGGTCGAAACGGGTGACGAGTTGATAGTGAACACCATCGGTGGTGGAGACAAGCGCTAAGCCACTTCCATAAATGACTCCATAGCCTACTCCGTTATACCAAGTCACCCGCCAGATCCACTCATATCCTTTGGCGATAGCGGTATCGAGGAGCACAGGTTGCGGGTCGGAGAAATGCTTTCCATCGTCAGAGAACGATACTTGCGGATACATCGCCACGAGTTTCTTTCCCTCGTACACCGATCCTCCTTGAATAGCCATCAAACGTCCGTCGGGCATCACAGAGAGCTTGGGGTCTCGCAAGTCGATACCATCCTTCCGGAGCAAGGCTACCGACTGCCACGATTTGCCGTTTTTAGAGCGTAGTATACGCGAGCGTCCGAGCGTGCCGGGTACTTCGGAATTGGCATGATGCGTATCGGCTTCGCGGAAAGAGCAATAGAAATAGCCGTTATGGTGAATCAGCGAAGTGAAGGCGCAATAGTCGCCCTGCCATATACGGCGGACACGGATATTGACATCTTCGTCAGCCCAGGCCATCAAGGGCACGAGCAGCAAGCAAAAAAAGAAAAAGCGTTTCATAAGCGTCAAAAGGTTTATTTACGATGATTGATAAGATAGCGTTTGACTATGTTCTTGGCGGTTTGCAAGCCCCACTCCATCAGCCACGCGTGCGGCCAGG
>JAGCEW010000006.1 GCA_017650465.1 Paludibacteraceae bacterium | reverse complement strand
TGCACATACGCAAATATTTTGGTGATTTTTTTGTCGGCTCGGATATTTCCGAGTTTTTTTATGCTGTCTGTAGTCTGCTATGCTCGCATAAGCAGGCGACAGGCGGTGTAAAAAAAAGTGGTGCATAGCACAGGCAGAAAAGTCACCAAAATATCTCTGTGTATGCCCGGCAGGACGCGAACGTATGTTCGGGGGAATGCGCGAAGCGCAGGCGGCGTCCGAAGGTACTACAAAATCCCATCCCTGCGTATCCCCCGCTTGCGGGAGGGCCGAAGTTACAACAAAAAACATCCCTGCCTATGCCCCGGCAGCCCGCGAACGTATCCCCCTAATTTCTCACACGAATCTCGGACTCGGTACGATAGATATACGATAGATATACGATAGATATACGATAGATATACGATAGATATACGATAGATACACGATAGATATACGATAGATATACGATAGATACACGATAGATATACGAAAGATACACGAAGGATATAGCGATGGTTGCCGACACCTCAACCGAGAGAAAACCGAGATAAGACCATTTTTTTCTTATTTTATTTGCACATCTCAAAAAAAAGCAGTACCTTTGCAGCGTGAAATGAAAAAACACTACTATTATGCCTGAAATTAGTTCCTTTTATGGTATCACTATTTACATGTACATGAGCGAGCATAATCCTCCTCATTTTCATGTGCGGTACAAAGATTACGAGGCTCTCATTACCATAAAAGAGGGTATTATTACAGGCTCTTTGCCTCGCCGGGCTTTGCGCATGGTTTATGAATGGTTAGACCAACATCAGGAGGAATTGATGGCGAACTGGGAACGTTTAGGTAAATCAGAATCACCTATTAGAATTGATCCACTACAATAAGAAAGGAGGCTATTATGAATCCCATCTTAAAAGTAACAAAAGCAGATTATGTGCACGACCATGTTTTACGTCTATCATTTAACGATGGCGCTACTAAACTTGTGGACCTTTGGCCGTTAGCGCAGAAGGGGATATGCACAAAACTGCAAAACATGGATTATTTTCGTCAATTTACTTTGGATCCTTTCTCCGTAGATTGGTCTAATGAAATTGGCTTTGCCCCCGAATACCTGTACGAAATAGGAAAATAACCATCTATATGCCTTCCCTCCCGACATATAACCTCCGTTTTACCCCCCCCCTATACGAATGGGTACAGACGGCTGATTATCAATTTATTCGCAACACCATAAGCGGTGTACACGTCTTGTGTGCATCGCTTTGCTTTGTTTTCTAGAACAACTAGGACGACTAGAACACTAGTCCGCTATAAAACTAACAAACAACCCATAATATTAACCCTAAAAAACTCAAAATCATTATGAGAAAACTATTATTCCCTCTTGCGCTCGGTCTAATGATGACCCTCGGCGCACAAGCGACAAAACAGGTGTACACATCGTACAACGCCTCTAACAACACGCTTACCTATTACTACGACGAAGACTATGCCAAACAAAACCGTCCCAATTCGGTGAAGTACGATCCGACAAGTACCGAAGCGCGCTGGACAAATTATAACGAGGATGTCACCACCATTGCGATTGATGAATCGATGAAGGATGCTCCGCTTACTTCGATGAATAGGATGTTCTACGGCAGGTCTGCTAACTCCCAACTTTATAAATTGTCTAAAGCAACATCCATCACCGGGCTGGATAATCTCCCCACTAAGAATGTGACTGATATGCATTCGATGTTCTTTGGACTTGAGTCACTAAAATCCCTCAATCTCAGCAGTTTCAACACCGCCAATGTAGAGGATATGAGTGAGATGTTTGAAAACCTTCATTCGCTAACATCGCTCGACCTCTCATCATTCAATACTGCCAATGTGACCAGTATGAGTTATATGTTTGACGGGCTTAAGTCACTGAAATCGCTCGATCTCAGCAGTTTCAATACCGCCAAGGTAACAAATATGCAATGTATGTTCGTGGACTGTCAGTCACTGACTTCTCTTGACCTCGCATCATTCAATACCTCCAATGTGACAAATATGCTCTCTATGTTCAATGGTTGTACTTCGCTGAAATCAATCAATCTCAGCAGTTTCAATACCGAAAAGGTGACAACTATGGCTTATATGTTCAAGAACTGCACGGCATTGACTACTTTGGATATCGCGAAATTCCGCTTTACGGAATTGACCACAGCAAAGCAGATGTTTAATTCGTGTTCGAACCTTACCACCATCTATTGCAATGCGTATTTGAGCGAAAGGGACATGTTAACCGAATCAACGGAAATGTTTACTGGTTGTACCAAACTGAAAGGCGGCAACAATACGGCGTATAATTCTTCAAAAACAAACAAAGAATATGCTTGCCCGGACAAGTCCAATACACCCGGCTATTTCACAACGAAGAAATGTATTTATGCCGAAATGAGTATAGATGGCACCGTTATGTATATTCACTACGATACCAATCTCCAATACGCCAACTTAGATTGGAATGCGGACGGTCGCGGCGCATACCTTATGACTTCTGCTGCCAAGGAAAAAATCACAGAAGTAAATATCCACTCTTCCGTGGCAAATGCCCGTCCGACAACCTGTAGAGAGTGGTTCCGTGGAATGAAAAACCTGACGAAAATAGAAAATATCAGCAATCTTAATACCTCCGAATGCACATCCATGCGTGCCATGTTCAGCGGATGCAATAATCTGGCATCGCTGAATGTATCGGGATTTAATACTGCCAAGGTGGAAAACATGAGCGCAATGTTCGCCAACTGTACAAAACTGACGGGACTCGATGTAACCAAGTTCAATACAGCGAATGTATTAACGATGCTCACCATGTTCTACGGATGTAAGGCGCTGACTTCGCTGGACCTCAAGAAGTTCAATATCTCCAAGGTGTGGACGATGGAACAGATGTTCTATAACTGTTCCGCCCTTCAGACCATCTATTGTGACGGCAACTGGAGTGCAAGCAACACACTGACCCAGTCAAGCAATATGTTCTACGGATGTACCAACTTGGTTGGTGGAAAAGGAACTGCATATAACTCCTCATATTTGGACAAGACGTATGCCCGTCCGGACGAAGGGACAGCCAAAAAGGGCTATTTCAACGGAATTGCCACCGGCATCGAGGAAGTGATGGAAGCGCAGCCCGCCACATCTGGCACGCAGAAAGTGATGATTGACGGACAAATCTACATCCTCCGCGACGGCAAAGCCTATAACCTGCAAGGTGCAGAAATAATCGTGCCGTAAGGCTAAGAAGTAAAGTAATAGATAAAAGTCGAAAGACAAAAGACAATAAAATGGGCGTGTAATAACAAAGCAGGCGATGGTATCGTCTGCTTTGTTTGTCCGAGGCTTGGGAAGATGTTAGAGTAGAGACATAACTGCTTCTCCTACAGCCTGTAAGGTGGGTTTGCTGATGTTGGTCATGTCATCCTTTCGCGTGTGCCACCAAAGAGGAAAACCTGTTCCGCTTTGGGAGGAATAGTGGATGATGTCCAAGGTTGGAATACCCGCCTTCCGATTGACATAATAATGGTCATCGGTCACAGGATAGGCATCTTTCTGCACGAAATAGCGGCCGTGCCCCAGTCGTGCGGCGTTCTTCCAGAGTTTTTCGACATAGTTCCCTGCGTACTGTACGGAGTAATACTCTTTCGGGAAGGTGGCGTCCAGTGCTCCGACCATGTCCAGAACGATGCCGAACTGGTAGTCCTTTGCGTTCAGAAGTTCTCCTGCCCAGAGTTGCGAACCGAGGCACCATGTGTCCTGTCGTTCCTGTCCTGTGTAGAAAGACGGGGTCCCCATGTCTTCGCAATCAAAGAAGACGATGTCCACGGGTTTGACTTTGGCGGTAGAATCTTCCAATGAACGCCCTAATTGCCGGGCAATTTCCAGAAGGACACCGACACCGCTGGCTCCGTCATTGGCTCCGGGTACTGCCATAAACCGATAGTCGTAATCATCCTCTTCATCGCACCAGGGGCGGCTGTCGTAGTGGGCTGCAAGTAGGATACGTCCTTTTTGGGCGGGTTCGCCGTAGTGCCCGATGATATTGATGACATGCTGGTCCTTGCCCTCATAATCGGGCATGGTCCCGTGCTGACACTCGACAAGCGCACCAAAGCGTTCCAACTGCTGCATGAGGTAGAGCAGGCACTCGGTGTGCGCACGGGTGTCGGGTACACGAGGTCCCATGTTGACCTGAGTCTCAATGTATTGGTATGCCGAGTCGGCGGAGAACTCCGGTCGTGCTATGGTTTGTGTCCGTTTGGGGGACGAACAGCCTGCTGTTGCGCACACGAGTGCGAGCAGCAGAGATGCAATGCTGATTCTCATACCTTAATGGATATTCAACTCGCTGACGCTTCGGTGCTCTTGAATGGCAAGGATGGTTTCTGCGATGGGGACGGCAATGCTTACAACGCTCACTTTCTCGCAGCGTGTGGTGTCAAAAGGAATGGTGTTGGTGAATACCAGTTCTTCGAGTTGGCTGTTCTTGATGTTTGCGCACGCGTTACCGGACATAATACCATGTGAAACGACTGCGCGAACGGAGCGTGCCCCTTGTTCTTTCATAACTTGTGCGGCTTTGCAGAGCGTTCCTGCCGTGTCTGCCATGTCATCCACAATCACCACGTTCTTGTCTTTCACATCTCCCAAGACGCGCATTTCGCTTACCTGGTTGAAGTCGGGACGATGTTTGTAGCAGATGACCATCGGCACTTCGTGGTTGGTAATCATGTGAAGTTTCTTGCAGAACTTGGCTGCTCGCTTGGTACCACCGACATCGGGAGAAGCGATGATGAGGTTGTCGAGGTTGAGGGATTCGACGTAGTCAGCTAGGGTATTGGAGCCGTAGAGGTGGTCCACAGGAATATCGAAGAATCCTTGTATCTGGTCGGCATGAAGGTCAACGGTGATGACGCGGTCGGCTCCTGCCGTCTGGAGCATATTGGCAACGAGTTTGGCACCGATGGAGACGCGTGGTTTGTCTTTGCGATCTTGTCTTGCCCATCCGAAATAGGGTATAACGGCGATGACTTTGTACGCGCTGGCTCGCTTGGCAGCATCAATCATGAGGAGCAACTCCATAAGATTGTCGCTGTTTGGGCAAGTGCTTTGGACGAGATAGACGGACAATCCGCGGACGGATTCTTCGAACGATACGGCAAATTCTCCATCGGAGAAGTTGTCAATTTTGATGTTACCCAACTTACAATTCAGATGCTCGCAGATTTGCTGGGCGATGGCCCCGCCTTTACTACCGGCGAAGACTTTGAAAGGACTGGTTTCCATGGAACTATATACTAAATTTAGAATGTTGTTATCAAAACGAGGCTGCAAAATTACTGCTTTTTTTCGATATATGCAAGAGTTGTGCGCTTTTTTATTTGAATCCGAAAACAAAATACACCGCCAACACCAGCAAAGCAGCCGCTACCATGTGATTCCACCGGAGTTGCATTCGGAACGCGATCATCGAAAAGAGGATGAAGATGATGAGTGTTATAACTTCTTGTATTACTTTAAGCTGCATAAGGTTGAACGGCCCGCCGTTCCCTTCGAATCCGATACGGTTGGCGGGGACTTGTAGGCAGTACTCCAACAAAGCAATTCCCCAAGAAAGGAGAATGACAACGATGAGCGGCGTCTTGTCGGTGATGGTTCCCAAGGCTTGGAGTTTGAGGTGCCCATACCATGCCAGCGTCATGAAGACATTGGCAACGACAAGGAGAAGGACGGTATAAATTCCGGTTTGCATATTCGATAGAGTGATTAAGATTTGTGAACGATATCGGATTGGCGGACGGTGTGCGGCAAATAGTCGCTTTTGATGTTTTCCATCGCTCCCCACAAGGAAGAACGGATGTCAGGATTCCAAGCGGAAAGTTCTTGAATAAGTTGCTTTGCCCGTGCCCGTGAACTCTCCTTCTCGAAAGGACAGTTGACGGTCTGCTGCTTATAATCCCTCAATCGGGCATATTGCAGGATGTCTTTCTCTTCGGTGAGGCATAACGGGCGAATCCAAGTAAGCGGCATTTTGTCGAGTTGCAGCATCGGCGGAATGGCACAGAAACTGCCCTGGTAGATGAGGTTCATCAGGAGCGTTTCTACGGCATCGTCTTTGTGATGTCCCAAAGCGATTTTGTTGCATTGGAACTCTTCTGCTGCCTTCAGTAGCGCTTTCCGGCGATACCACGAGCAGAGGAAACATGGGTCTTTCTTCTCCTCGTTGCCGATCTCTGTGTCAATGACATGAAAACGGACTCCGGCTTCCTGACAGGACTGCTCCAGATATGCCAAATCGCTGGCGTAGGGACGTTCTTTCACGCGGATATGGACGGCCATTGTTTCAATGTGCGGGACATGGATTTTGGCTTGCCTGCCCAGTTCTTCGAGCAAGAGCAAACTGTCTTTTCCGCCGCTTAATCCAATCAGTACGCGGTCGCCGTCGGTCAGCAAACTGTAGCGGGAACAGGCCTCGTGAAAGGTTCGCCAGAGCTTGTTGCGAAGTCGTTCTGTTTCTATCTGTAGGGTGTCTTTCATTCTGCGCTGCAAAGGTAGTACTTTTTTTTCGAATATGCAAGAGCTTACGCTTTTTTTATGTTGTAAAAGACGAGTGTGATTGATAAATTAAAAAAAATGGCCAAAGATTTGTATATTCGAAAAAAAAGCAGTATCTTTGCGGCCTGAATCAAGAACGGTGCAAAAAACGCCTAAACAGACCGAAAAAGAACCGCAAAAAAGCATAATGGCAAACAAACGCAAAATAATCAACGACCCCGTGTTCGGATTCCTGAACATCCCCAATGAACTGGTGTACGACGTGATGCAACATCCGTATGTGCAACGCTTGGGACGTATACGACAGTTGGGATTGAGCAACTTTGTATATCCGGGGGCAATGCACTCGCGTTTCCTGCATTCGTTGGGAGCTATGCACCTGATGCAGGAGGGAATCGCCTCGCTGCGGAAGAAAGGGGTGGAGATTAGTGACAGCGAATCCACCGCTGCACAGATTGCCATTCTGTTGCACGACATAGGGCACGGACCATTTTCCCATGTGCTGGAACATACATTGGTGGAAGGCATTACCCATGAGGAAATAAGTCTGCTAATGATGGAGCAAATCAACCGTGATTTGACGGCCCCTAATCAACAACGGACGATTGATAATCGCGGTGTGCTGGACGAGGCTATTGCTATTTTCCGTGATCGCTATAGAAGGCATTTTCTTCATCAACTGATATCCAGTCAGTTGGATGTGGACCGCATGGATTATCTATGTAGGGATTCGTTTTTTACCGGTGTCCAAGAAGGGCGCGTAGCAAGCGAACGGCTGTTGAAAATGTTGAATGTGGTGGATGATAGGCTGGTGATAGAGCAGAAAGGCATCTACTCGGTGGAGAAATTCCTGGTGGCCCGCCGCCTGATGTACTGGCAAGTGTATCTGCACAAGACCAGCGTTGCCGCCGAGCAACTGCTGATAGCCGTGTTGAGCCGTGCGAAAGAATTGGCGGACAAAGGTCATCGCCTGTTCTGTTCGCCCGCGTTGCATTATTTCCTCTACCACCATGTGTGTGCTTCGGATTTCTACCTTGGCAGCGAAGCCATGCGACAGTATGCGCTGCTGGATGACAGTGATGTGCTGAGTGCTATCAAGGCGTGGATGTCTGACGAAGACAAAGTGCTTCGTCTTCTGAGTGAGGCATTCACTAATCGGAAGTTGTATCAGGCACGCTTGCTGACAGAGCCGCTGAAGGAAGAAGAAAAAGAGATGATGACCACTTTCTATGTTGACAAGTTGGGGATTCAGCCTGAAGATGCCCATTATTTCTTTGTAGAACATGTGTCAACGAGCAACACCTATTCTGAGAAAGATGACTCGATTGACATCCTTTACAATGATGGGACGGTGAAAGATATAGCCGGAGCAAGTGAGATATTAGACTTGAAATCACTTACCCGCAAACCTAAGAAGTTATACCTATTTCAATTTAGAACATAATGGAATTTTCCGCACAACAAATCAGTGCCCTTCTGGGTGGTAAACTTCGTGGAGACGGCAATAGGACGGTTAGTAATGTGGCAGGTTTGGAAGATGCCAAAGCCGGTGACCTGTGTTTTCTCTGCGATGAGAAATATATAAAATACTTGCCCTCTACTCAGGCGTCGGTAGTGCTAATGACCGCGTCAATACCCTTTGAGGGAGAGACCGATGCGACGCTCATCCTCGTGGAGAACGCGCGTTTTGCCATGGCCCAACTGCTGTCGCTGGTGGCCAAAGCGATGAACCCGTCCCGAAAAGGCGTGGAACAAGGCGCATTTATCAGTGAAGGTGTGCAAATACCTGAAGATGTTTACGTCGGTGCCGGTGCTTATATCGGCAAAGGTGCGCAAATAGGTAAAGGCGTGCAGATCTATCCGCAGAGTTATGTGGGGGAGAATGTTCGGATAGGCGATAACACTGTGCTGTATGCCGGTGCAAAAGTCTATTATAACTGCGTTGTCGGGCAGAATTGTATTCTCCATGCAGGTGCCGTAATCGGGGCTGACGGATTCGGTTTTGAGCCGGATGCCCAGGGCGTGTACCAAAAAGTGCCGCAGATAGGCAATGTGGTGATAGAAGATGATGTGGAGATAGGTGCCAACACCGCCATTGACCGTGCCATGATGGGCGAAACACGCGTGGGAAAGAACACGAAAATAGACAACCTTTGCCAAATAGGACACAACGTACAGATAGGACAAAGTACGATTCTATGCGGTCAGGTGGGAATAGCCGGCAGCACCAAGATAGGCAGTCACTGCATATTGACAGGTCAAGTGGGTGTGGCAGGTCATATAGAGATAGCCGACGGCTGCATGCTTGGCGCACAAAGCGGCGTGGCTCACAGCATAAAAGCCCCCGGTCAGTATATGGGTACTCCCGCGATGGAAGCCCGCCAATGGATGCGCGCTCAAGCCGTGTTCAAGCATCTGCCGGAAATGTACAAGAAAATGCAATAAAGTAAGGCAACCCGAAAAGATGGAGCAAAAAACCCTTAAAAAAGCGTTCTGCCTCAGCGGAAAAGGTCTGCACACCGGCGCAATGGTTCATACGACCGTGAAACCTGCCACCGTGCATACAGGCATCCGCATGACCCGCGTGGACTTGCCCGGCAAACCTTCGTGCGAAGCCTTGGTGGAGTGGGTGACCAAAACATCCCGCGGCACCGTTCTGGAAAACGGGCAGTGGAAAATATCCACCATCGAACACCTGATGTCCGCCCTTTATGCCCTGGGTGTAACAAACGCGGAAGTGGAAGTGGATGCTCCGGAAGTGCCTATTCTGGACGGCAGTGCCAAACCCTGGGTGGAAGCCATTGAAGAGGCAGGCTTGGAAAATCAGGGCGAACCCGCCAAAGAATGGGTGGTGACCGAACCCGTGGTGCTACACAACGCCAAAGGAAGCCGCCTGAAAATACTGCCTTCCGAACAATACGAAGCCGAAGTGATAGTGGATTACGGTTCGCCCATACTGGGACAACAGGTTGCTACACTAAAAGACCTGAAGACCTATCCTTCGGAGATAGCATCTGCTCGCACTTTCTGCTTTTTACGGGAGATAAAGCATTTATTGCATGTTGGCCTTATTAAGGGTGGTGATTTGCAGAATGCTTTGGTGATATACGACAAGAAAATCTGGCAGTGGTCGATGAACCGTTTGGCAAAGAAGATGGGACAAGACCCTGTTGATGCCAGCAAACTTGGATATATGAGTCCACTCAAGTATGACAACGAACCTGCACGGCATAAATTGCTGGACTTGATAGGTGATATGGCCTTGCTGGGTGTTCGTATTCGCGGTAAAGTGGTAGCGGAAAAGCCCGGACACGGATTCAATACATGGTGCTGTAAAGAGATACGAAAAAATATATTGAAATAAACCATAAGAAGAAAAAATAAGATATGATTTCACCATTAGCATTTGTTCATCCCGAAGCTAAAATCGGGGAAAATGTAGAGATTGGCCCTTTTGCTATCGTGGAAAGAGATGTGGAGATTGGCGATGGTACCATTGTGGATGGTAATGCCACAATTTGTGAACACACCCGTATTGGAAAACGTTGCCATATATTTCCAAGTGCCGTTATTGGCGCTATTCCTCAGGACCTGAAGTTTAAGGGAGAGTTGACTTACACATTTATAGGTGATGATACTACGCTCCGCGAATGCTCTACTGTTCATCGTGGTACCGCCAGCAAAGGAAAGACTGTTGTGGGCAACAATTGTTTGATTATGGCATATTGCCATGTGGCTCATGATGTGGAAGTGAAAGACCATGTGATCATGTCCAATGCTACGCAACTGGCAGGCGAAGTGGTGGTGGAAGATTGGGCCATTCTTGGCGGTGGTACACTGGTACACCAGTTCTCGCATATCGGTGCACATGTAATGATTCAGGGTGGCTCGCATGTCAATAAGGATGTTCCTCCCTATGTGCTGGCAGCACGTGACCCGATTCAATTTTGTGGCATCAATAGTGTCGGACTCGGACGACGCGGGTTCACAAAAGAGCAGGTGGAAACCATTCAGCAGGCATATCGAACCATTTTTGTATCCAAGCTGAACATCTCGCAGGCATTGGAAAAAGTGATGACGGAAATGCCGCAAAGCGTGGAGAGGGACTTGATTGTGGACTTTATTAAGAGTTCGCCACGCGGAGTAATCAAAGGAATATAAAAACAACTGACAAATACAGAGGAATAATGATGGAAGACGAAAAGAACCTCAACTTCATTGAGCAAATCGTAGAGAAAGACCTGCAGGAAGGTAAGAACGGAGGACGCATACAGACGCGTTTCCCGCCTGAACCGAACGGTTATTTGCATATAGGACATGTGAAGGCTATTTGCATGGATTTCGGAATTGCGGAAAAATTCGGTGGTGTATGTAACTTGCGCTTTGACGACACCAATCCGGTGAAAGAAGATACCGAATATGTGGATTCCATACAGCAGGATATTCAGTGGTTGGGCTTTCAATGGGGAAAGGTGTTCTATGCAAGTGACTATTTTGACAAACTCTATGATCTTGCCATCCGTTTTATTAAAGAAGGTAAAGCGTATGTGGATGAACAGAGCGCGGAGGAAATAGCCCGCCAGAAAGGTACACCCACGGAACCGGGCGTGGCCTCTCCCTATCGCGATCGTCCTGTAGAGGAAAATTTGCGCCTTTTCCAAGCAATGCAGAATGGCGAGATTGAAGATGGAAAAATGGTGTTGCGTGCCAAGATAGATATGGCGAACCCGAACATGCATTTCCGCGACCCGATTATGTACCGCATCATCACCACACATCCGCACCATCGTACAGGACGCAGGTGGAATGTGTATCCAATGTATGACTTTGCACACGGTCAGAGTGATTACTTCGAAGGTGTCACCCATTCTATTTGTACATTGGAGTTTGTGGTTCACCGTCCGCTGTATGACTATTTTATTGACCAATTTGCCGATTCAGATTACCGTCCTCATCAGTATGAGTTCAACCGATTGAATATTACATACACTGTGATGTCAAAGCGGAAAATGCTGCAACTGGTGAAAGAGGGATTGGTGGCAGGATGGGACGATCCCCGTATGCCGACTGTTTGCGGTTTACGGCGCCGCGGGTATACGGCAGAGGCTATCCGTGAGTTTATCAACAAGATTGGCTACACGAAAGTGGAAGGTATGATTGATTTGGGATTATTGGAGCATACCATCCGTGAAGACCTTAAAGAAACGGCACCGCGTGTATGTGCAATCTTCGACCCCGTCAAATTGGTACTTACCAATTATCCGGAAAACCAAAGTGAAACGATTGTTGCGTATAACATCGATGGACATGAAGAACTGGGCACACGTGAAATGACATTGGCACGCGAATTGTACATCGAACGTGGCGATTTTATGGAGAATGCCGACAAGAATTTCTTCCGTCTCAGCCCCGGCGGCCGCGAAGTGCGCTTGAAAAATGCATATATCATTCAGGCCACCGGCTGTGAAAAAGATGCCGAAGGAAACATCACCACAGTCTATGCCACCTACGATCCTGATTCCAAATCCGGCACGGAAGGCGGTAACAGAAAGACTAAATCTACCATCAATTGGGTGGAATGTGGCAGTTGTATCGAGGCAGAGGTACGCTTGTACGACCGTTTGTTTGCTGTGGAGAATCCGAGTGCGGAAGAAGGAGATTTCCGTGACTTGTTGAATCCGGATAGTTTGCATGTGCAGACTTGTAAACTGGAGGGTGCACTGCGCAAAGAGATGCACAAGCCTGAAGTGGTGAACGGTATTGCACAATGTAACCACTATCAATTGTTGAAGCAAGGCTACTTTGTTGTTGACCCGGATACTACAGAAGAGAAGCTGGTCCTCAACCGTACGGCTTCGCTGAAAGACAACTGGCAGAAGTGAAGATTATCCAACGAAATCACAAAGATTACGTGCTCTGCGAATGGCGTAAGCGTTATGTTCGGCTGACCCCCGAAGAGTATGTGCGGCAATTGTTCCTCCATCGTCTTGTGGAGGAACATGCGTATCCTTCGGGACTGATTGCCGTGGAAGTAGCGCTGGAGAATAAGCGGGCAGATGCTATTGTTTATGATAAGATGTTACATCCCCTCATGCTGATTGAGTTCAAGCAAGAGAATGTGCCGCTTACCCAAAAGACCTTGGATCAAGCTGCAGTATATAACCGCCAAGTGGGGGTGCCCTATCTATTATTGCACAACGGAAGGCAATCAGTGGTGGCAAAGGTAGATGATAAACAAATCGGATTTTTGACACACATACCGGATTATGGAGAACTTATTTGAATTGAATGAAGCTTTGGATACTGCCACTTTCTATGGCGTAAATAATCAGAATATCCAGTGCCTGAAGAACCAGTTTCCCGCTGTCCGTATTGTGGCACGCGGTTATCATCTCAAGGCGAGTGGTTCGGAAAAGGAGATCATTCGTTTTGCCAATGGACTCAAACTCTGTGAGGATTTCTGTGTGAGGACAGGAATGCTCACAGAAAAACACATCCTCAGTCTTCTGCATGGAGAAAAGACGGAAGAAAGTATTCAGGACAATCTTATTCTGCATGGCGTGAACGGACGAGCGATTGTTGCACGGAGCGAGAATCAGCAACGTTTGGTGGATGCGTATGAAGAGAACGATTTGTTGTTTGCTACAGGTCCTGCGGGTAGCGGCAAAACTTATACGGCGATAGCGTTAGCCGTTCGTGCTCTGAAAAACAGGGAAGTAAAGCGCATTATCCTTAGTCGTCCGGCAGTGGAGGCAGGTGAAAAATTAGGTTTCTTACCCGGAGACATGAAGGAAAAAATTGATCCTTATTTGCAACCGTTGTACGATGCATTGCAGGATATGCTACCTCCGCAGAAGTTGGCAGAGTATATGGAGCGCGGTGTGATACAGATAGCTCCGTTGGCCTTTATGCGTGGCCGCACTTTGGCTGATGCTGTGGTGATATTGGATGAAGCGCAAAATACTACTATCCCGCAAATTAAGATGTTTATGACCCGCATGGGTGTGCATAGTAAGATGATTATAACGGGCGATTTGACGCAAATCGACCTTCCTTCCAGTCAAAAATCAGGGTTGAAAGATGCCCTTGATCGCCTAAGCAATATCAAGGGCATAGCCAATATAGCCTTCACCAGACAGGACATTGTTCGACATCCGTTGGTGAGTCGTATCGTCAATGCTTATGCGGGTACTAATCCGTCGGAAGTTACCACATCCGAGAAATAACCCATTAAGTAAATAACAATAATTGTCACTTGTACCACAAAGAGGATAGGGAGGGAAATCGTAAACTCCTTATGGTGTCGTTTGTGGTGCAGAAAGATGATGCCCAATATCTCTCCCAAGCTACCTCCCAGCACAGCTAATGTCAATAAGATATGGCTGGGTACGCCATGCGGGTGATGAGGGTGACGGCGATGAGCCTGTTGGTCAACGTAGAAAAGAATAAAAGTCAGTACATTGAGAAAAATCTCAGCAGCGAAAAACAAATATAATTCTTTCGACATATATCAAGTGATTATTTTTGATTACTTAAGAATGAATGAATACCTTTTGCGGCGCGTCGTCCGTCCGACATGGCGAGAATGACAGTAGCCCCTCCGCGAACAATGTCGCCTCCGGCAAAGAGGATGGGTAGGGTGGACTGAAGCGATTCTTCGTTGACGGATATTGTCCCTTTACGGGTCACCTCCAATCCTTCTACAGAAGACGGAATCAACGGATTGGGAGATACTCCGACTGCGACTATCACCAAATCGATGTCTAACGTCAGTGTTTTCCCTTCCACAGGTACCGGACTGCGACGCCCTGACGCATCAGGTTCGCCCAATTCCATCACTTGTAGAACGGCTTGACAGACACGGCCATTCTCATCAGCACGGTATTCAATCGGATTGTGCAACGTCAAGAATTCGATGCCTTCATCCTTGGCATGTCTTACTTCCTCTATACGAGCAGGCATTTCTTGTTCGGAGCGCCGGTAAACGATTATTGCCTGTTCTGCACCAAGCCGCTTGGCCGTACGGACGGCATCCATAGCTGTATTTCCTCCTCCAATCACAGCTACTCGTTTGCCATACAGCAAAGGTGTGTCGGATGAGGAAGCGGAGGCATCCATCAGATTGACGCGGGTCAGGTATTCGTTACTGGACAGTACGCCATTCAGGTTCTCCCCAGGAATATCCATAAAACGCGGAAGACCGGCACCCGAACCCACAAAGACTGCCTTATACCCTTGTGCCTTAAGATCATTAAGGGTCAACGTCTTACCAATGATGGTATCTTTGCGGAATTCCACTCCTAATTTTTGCAATGCAGCAATCTCCATATCCACAATACGATTGGGGAGACGGAATTCAGGGATGCCGTATTTCAGTACGCCACCAATCTCGTGGAGTGCTTCAAAGACAGTCACTTGGTAGCCCATCTTTGCCAAATCACCGGCACAACTAAGTCCGGAAGGCCCTGAACCAACCACGGCAACGCGGGTAGTAATTTGGTTGATAGTTCCGGTGTGTTCAGCCCCTGCAGAGTGATCGGCTACAAAGCGTTCCAAGTAACCGATTGCTACCGCCTCGTGTCCCATCTTGAGGTGAATACATTGCGATTCACATTGTTTCTCCTGTGGGCAAACACGTCCGCAGACTGCAGGCAGTGAACTGGATGCGCGGATGATGTCGGATGCCCCCATAATGTCGCCCTGTTCCAAACGGTGGATAAAACCGGGTATATTGATGTTTACGGGACAAGCGTCCACGCAGGTAGGTTTTTTACAATTCAAACAACGGTGGGCCTCCGTGATGGCTTGTTGCAGCGAAAGTCCTTGATTGACTTCCTGACGCAACGAATGTGCGCGTATTTCCGGTGCTAATTCCGGCATCTTGACGCGAGGAAGAGCGGCACGTTCTTTGGCTGTCATCGGCCGAACGGATTGCATGTATTGCTCGTAGGCTGCGGCTTCTTCGGGCTTGTAGCTGCGTAAACGTGTCAGCATTTGATCCCAGTCCACCTCGTGCGCATTAAATTCCGGTCCGTCCACACACACAAAGCGGGTCTTGCCTCCCACCGTAACACGACATGCACCGCACATGCCTGTACCATCCACCATAATGGTGTTGAGTGAAGCTTCTGTGTAGATATTATATTTCTGCGTGGTAAGTGCCACAAACTTCATCATAATAGCGGGACCGATTGTGATGCAACGATTCACTTGTTCACGATTGATCACTTGCTCCACGCCTACAGTGACTACTCCTTGTTGTCCCATCGAGCCATCATCGGTCATGACGATCAGTTCGTCGGACGTGGCAGCCAATTGGTCGTGTAGGATAATCAGGTCTTTGTTGCGTGCCGCAAGAACGGTGATCACACGATTGCCGGCAGCTTTTAATGCTTGCGCGATAGGTAACATGGGAGCGGCTCCCACTCCACCGCAAGCACAAACAACGGTGCCGAATTTATCAATATGTGTGGCACGACCGAGAGGCCCTACCAGGTCTGCAATCGTGTCGCCTGCATTTAGTGCACAAAGTTTAGCCGAACTGACACCCACCCGCTGTACGACCAAAGTGATAGTTCCGTGTTCAGTGTCTGCTTCCGAAATGGTGAGCGGCATGCGTTCCGAATTGGCATCCACCCGAACAATCACAAAATGACCTGCACGACGTGCACGCGCTATCTCCGGAGCCTCTACAACCAGTTGTACGACATTCTCCGAGAAGAAGTTCTTTGCTATAACTTTGTTCATTCTATTAGAAGTATTTGGTTTCTGTACCCAGAATAGAGGTTAGCAAATTATTGGCCAAACGACTTGCGCCGAAACGGAAGTTCGTGTTGTTGAGCCATTCCGAACCGAGTATTTCTTTCACGATGGTGTAGTGTTGTACTGCCTCATCGGCCGTGGAAACACCGCCAGCCGGCTTATAACTGATTTGTTTGCCTGTTTTCTCTTTCCATGCCTTGATGGCAGAACACATGATATAACTTGCCTCCGGTGTGGCATTGACGGCAATCTTACCGGTTGAGGTCTTAATGAAGTCTGCACCCGATGCCATGGCCAAGACAGATGCTTTCCAGATGTTTTCTGCCGTTTTCAAAGCTCCTGTCTCCAGGATGACCTTCAAATGAGCATCGCCTACTGCAGCCTTAATCTCTGAAATCTCATCGCACACTTCCTGGTATTTGCCTTCCAAGAACTTACCTACGGAAAGGACAATATCCACTTCCGTTGCGCCTGCTTTTACGGCCATTGCTGACTCAGCCACCTTGATTTCCGGGAAGGTCTGGCTGGCAGGGAATCCGGCGCAGCAAGCAGCTATACCGATAGGCTCGGTCAAATGGGTGCGTACGGTCTCCACCAATGCGGGATAAACGCAGATTGCTGCCACATTCTTCAATTCAGGGAAATGGTGGGAGAAATAGTTCACCGCTGTAACCATCTTAATGACTTTTGCTTCGGTGTCATCACCGTTCAGCGTGGTAAGGTCTATCTGATGGAGGCACTGTGCCCAAACTTCCTTGTTGTTGTTTTCAGCGAAATGAGCCGCCAACAGTGCTGTAACGGCCTCTTTGACTTGCTCATCGCTCATCGTGAACGGATAGCAAGCAAACAATTCTTCTATTTGGTTCATATTCATTGATTTTGAGTGTCGAAACTTACCTCTTCCGGTGCGTTGATGCGCCCAAGAATAGTCTCATTGCCGCGAACGGCATCACCTACTTCCACAAACATCTCTGTGTTTAGGGGAAGATACAGGTCTACGCGTGAGCCGAGTTTGATGAAACCAAGATGCGAGTTGCGCACTGCTTTGCCTCCGGATTTCGCGTAGGTGACAATACGACGTGCCATCGCTCCGGCCACCTGACGTACGGCAATGCGTACCTTGTCTTCGGTCTCAATAACCACAAGGCTACGCTCATTCTCGGTGGACGATTTGGGTAACCAGGCACCGCGGTGACGGCCTTTCTGGTGCTCGGATACAATCACTGTCCCTTCAATTGGATACCAGTTGGCATGTACATTAAACGGTGACATGAAAATGCTTACTTGAAGTCGTTCTTCGTGGAAGTATTCGTCTTCATGTACGCGCTCCACTACCACAACACGTCCGTCAGCCGGAGCAACCACAAAATCAGGGTCGTCCACTTCGATCACACGAACGGGGTTACGGAAAAAATAGGTGACGAACACCAATAGGGTGGCCATCAACACGAGGGTGATGGCAAAGATCCAGTGGTAGCCGAACATAATAAATACCGGCACATTGATGAGGAATAGCAGTAGAACGATGCCAATGATGGCGTTTCTTCCTTCGCGGTGTATTCTTGCACGCATAGATCGGGAGATTTTAGGGTGGGTATGGGGTTAACTGTTTTGTGCCCAAAGTTGATACGGGAACTTTGCCAGCATCTCAGAGGCTTGGTCCATGCCGGTCTGAATCTTCTTGTCCAGCATCATCTTGAACATAAAAGGTATGTCGGCATGTAAGGTCAGACGAATACGCGTGTCGGTAGGGCTTACCTCCACCAGTTGTATCCAGAAGTTGGCTTGCAGGGGAATGTTGTCCAGTCCGAACTTAAGCATCTTGTTCTCTTCTCTGTCCACGATACGGATGGTGATTTTCTGTCCCAGACCGTCCACTTTCATACGGATGGAGTCGGAACTGATTTCCAGTTCTTGCACTTTGTCTTGAGGAATGAAATCGCGGACGCGGTTCAGGTTTTCCAGATTGCCGAGCGACTGGTACACCGTATGGGCATCGCAAGGAATGGAACTGACTTTGCTTTCGTATTTTGATTCTGACATGGCATTTCGGGGTTATTCGTTGGCGGTCTGTGATTGCGATTCAGACAGCGAACGGTGTTGATATTTTTGTTCTTGCAGAGAGGCAATACGGATGGCGCGTTCCAGGGTGGCTATATCCCGCATCACAAGTGCCAGATGGTAGGTGGCAATCAATGCTTCTTTCTCGTTGGATTGCAGGTAATAAACCGTCTGTTGTTTGCCACGTGGTGTGACCTTCACACGTTCGTTCACATGAGCGGAGATGAATGCCAACATCTTCATTGCTTCTTCTTCCGGGATAGACAGCACTTCATGCCAACCTTCTGCCTCAAAGCGATGATTGGTGCCTTCGGCTTCTTGATAGAGTGAATCTACCGTGAGACGAAGATATTGCTGTTGAATAGGCTTTTCGCCGTAATAGAAACTTTGAAGCACCAGATGACGGTCATCGGTAACATACGCCTGTAGATAGCAACGACGGTCGTTGCGGGTCGTTTGTAGCAAGCGATGAACATAGGTGCCGTGGTCTTCGTAGGCTTCGTTCTTCTCGTAACGGAAAAACTTCAGCAGTGAATCCGCTTTGGGTGTCAGCGTTTGCAGTAGCGAGTCGGAATAGACTAAGGTCTGCTGTGCCTGCTTGCGTTGCAGCGAGTCCTTGGCTGCTTTCTCTGCCCGCAGTTGCTCCACTTTGGATGGACGGTTGCAGGACGTGAGTAGTACAAACGAAAAGAGCAGTGCAACGCTAATCGTTGCACAAACTCTTATTGATATGTTCTTGCAATGCAACATGCCTGCAAGTTATTCAACGCGTGCGCCGTTCAGGTCGTATAGTTCTCCGTCACGCAGGATATATACTTGACCGCCCAGCATGATCTTCTTGCCGGCTTCTGCTTCGCGAATGGTCTCAATGAGGCCGGATGCTCCGCCACCAAGAATGGCATAATTGGTAACATTCTTCACGCCGATAGTTCTCTTATAGGCTTCGATATTACCGAATACGGCTACTACTTGTCCTTTTATCGACGGGTTCTCCTTGATGTTGAGCGCTGTGCGTGCGGTTGAACCGGATTTCAACTCCACAGGGACGGTAGTCTCTCCAATGGAGATTGCTATATTGGAGGCTACAGTGTCGCATTCGGTGTCGAGGTCGTACTTCGGATACGTTCCAACCACTGTACCTTTCACCCAATACTTGCCGGCCAGTCCTTCACCGATCGTGATGATATCTTCAGGAAGGAAGGGGTCTTCTTCTGTGCCCAAACGAGCTACGTTCACAATACGATAGGTCTGCTCTGTTACGGGGCTGGCAATGCCGTTCACCACAGCTACGGCGCGCAAAGTGGTGGTAGCAGAGATGGTGATAGCACCGGTGTAGAGCGTCGATGCGGAGGTAGGCTCTGAACCATCCAGAGTGTAATAGATCTTCGCACCTGCAGTAGCGCAGAACAGTTCAACCGACTGCGAAGTAATAAAGGTCGCACCTTCCGTACCAAACGTAACGGATTCGGGAGCACCTTCCACTACCTCGTAGATCTCGATCTTCGATACGCGCATATTATTGCCTTTCGTTGTGGTAGCAAGGTAATAAACGGTTCCGGCTGCCTGATAATCGTCCTTAATGGTGAAAGTAACGAGACCTTTTCCTTGGTGTGCGCCTTCGACTGTTACAGACGTATTCTTATCGGTAGGAACAGAGAGAAGATCGTACTTCACACTAGTGGATGCTGCATTAGCATCTACGACAATACGAGAAACTTTGAAATCAAAAGTCGGCAACTGAAGAGCAACACCCTTTGCCGATCCATAAAAGAGATTGCCACCAGTTTGGTCAAAATAGTATGCGCCAATACCATCCAAATTCTCCACCAACATAGTGATGGTATAATTGTCATTGTTGGTGAAAGAAGCGTTGGAGGTGTTCTTCTCACTACTGCTTCCGCCGATGCCCCATTCGTCATCGGTGGTGAAATCAAGTACCACTTTCGGCGTGTCTGCCAAAACCATCAGGCTCAAAACAAGAGCGCAGAGTGAAAGGATTGTCTTTTTCATAATAGGAGATTGTCTTTACTTCAGTTCCACGCCTGTGATGCTGTAACGTGCTCCGTTGCGGATGATGATCACCTGACCGTTCTCAATCAGTTTCATGTCTTTCTGCTCGGTAGCAGTCTCTTCTTCCAGTGCGGTAGAAATCCCATCAAAGTCATAATCATCCGTGTTCTTGATACCGGCGCGCTGGAAATAGGATAAAATTTCACCGTGCACTTTTATGTCTCTACCAACAAATTCCTTGTGATCTTTCAAATTCAAAGCGGTACGAATGTCGCTGCCGTTTAGCAATTGAACGGCAATGGTGTCTGTGCCATCTGTGATAGCAAGGTTTGCTACTGTCTCTGTGCCGGCAGTCGCATCAACAACAACAGGAACATTTTCTTCGAATACACCGATAATCCGGCCGATAACCCAGTGTGCACCGGGGTATTTGTCGTTCAAAAGTTTGGCGTCTGCGATGGTGAAAGGATTCTCTTTCGTACCTTGTCCTTCTGTAGAAACAATGGTGATGGTCTTGGTGATTACCTCACTCGAAACGCCGTTCTTGATAGCAACAGCTTTCACGGTCATGGTTTGATCCACTGTGATGGCACCGTCATACAATGTAGAAGAAGCGCTAGGCTCGGTTCCATTGGTGGTGTAATAGATAGAAGCACCATCGGTGGGGCAAGAAAGGGTCAGCACTTTTTGTTCAATATAGGCTTGTCCTTCCAGAGAGAATTCTACATTTGCAGGAGCACCGGCAACTGCCTCATAAATCTCAATCTTCGATATACGTGTGTTATAGCTATTTGTCACCTTAATGCGATAGATATTTCCTGCAGCCTGATAATCGGAAGAAATCAAGAAAGTATGATCTTTCTGTGCATCTTGTGCTTCAGTGCTTACAGCTACATAAGTTGTGGTCTCATCCTCTGTTTTTTCTGCCAAAATGTTGAATTTCACATTCGTAGAAGCAGCTGATTGTCCGTAAACAATAATCTTGGACACTGCGAAATCAAAAGCAGGTAACTGGAGAGCGGCATTCGTTTTTCCCATAAGGAGCCATCTCTCCTCTTTCTCCGAATAAATGCCATATCCGTTTTTGGTGTCGGCAATCATCTTAATCGTGTAGGTGCCGTTTGTGAATTCCTTATCCGCTTTCAGTTTGGTCGTGCCAAAGTTCCAAGCACTGGCAGTGGAAGCAGTTGAGAAATCCAGAGTTACTTTCGGTGCATCGGCGGCGAAAGCCACAACACCAATGAGCAGTGCGCTCATGAGCAAGGTCAGCTTTTTCATTGTTTTTTGTTGTTTTTAGGGTTGATTTATTGGGTTTGTTTGGTTGTTTTTTTCTTGTTCCGAAAATCGGTGCAAAGGTACAACAATTTTTTGGAACTTCCAAATATTTTTTCAAAAAAATAGAAGAAATGTTACGCTACTTTTCAGCAGAGGTTGTATTGCTTTCAGATATCGTTGAGATATCGTTACTTGTCATTCACGAGAGACTTACGAGAGAGATACGAGACGATAGATTGAAAGGAGGAAGGAAGAACGGGAAAGGTGATTGGTGCGATAATCACTACTGAATATTCAAGGAATATATAAGCAATCACTAACGATAACTAATGCTGATGCAATGAAAAAACGAAGTTCTTGAAAAAATGTAATGACCAAGTTGACAAACTTGACCAACTGCGGGCAACTTGGTCAAGATGGTCATGTCATTTTTTTTATACCGGAGAAAGGAATAGGTCGCCCTAAGATGACCTAAGAAGACATAGGAAATTGCAGATTGACAGATATGAGCGAGTTACGTGAAGCGATTGAAGCGCACCGAGAATGTCCGGTGGACATTTGAAGGAGTAAATGCGCCGCGCGAGTCAGCAGAGCTGACATAGAAATAATCGTTTGAGCGTAGCGAGATAAGAACTCCTTAAAGCCGACGATAGCGAGATAAAAAACAACGTCCCTCTTACGAAAGACGCTGCAAAGATAACATCAAAGTGTCAAATGTGTTCCTTGAAAAGTGATTATTTTACTTCTGCACCCATCGCATTGTAAATCTTGCCGTCGCGGAGGATATAGATTTGTCCGTCAATCATCACCTTTTGTACAGCGGATGTGGCAGGTTGTGCTTCCATCACTTCTTCTATTCCGGTTGCTGAACCGCTACCTTCTGGCAGGAAGTACAGGTCGCGGATCTGAGTCGACTTGTAGAATGCGAACGAACTGGCTGATGCATTGAACGACAGGTAACGGTCGTCCGAACCGGAGGTATAATAGATTTGGTAATACGAACTATTCGTCCTATCAATTGTCAGCGGTGTGCCGTATGTGCCTAATTTTGCCGATTTATCTGACGTGCTGTAGCAGTATGAACTATTCGACTTGAGATACGTGTCGTCTCCATCGGTTTCGAACTCCCAGTAGTACTTGTTGGCCTTACCGGATGTGACAACTTTACTCAGGTCGTTCGTTCCGGTACTTTCAGCCACATAACGTTTGGTGGAAGTGGAGGTCTCTTCAGCTAACATATAGTACCAGTTGGCGGTGTTGCCACTGCGTGCTACCACTACATAACGTTGGGCTGCGGGAGGAGTAACAGGCGTCTCTTCCTCTTTATAAACAGCCGTTACAACGTGGTTGTCTTCGGTCGGAGTATATTCGTAGTATGTCGACGAACCTTTGCTTGTTCCATCCAACTCCCAGTGGTCGAACTCCCAACCGTCGTCAATATCGCTGACCGCGAGTTTGAGCGTGCCATCTGCATAGAAGCAAGGATCGCCCTGATAGGAGGATAACTCTTCTCCGTTAACGTCATACACGGTTCCGTGTTCGGAAACGACAAACACCTTGTAGTAGGTGGGGGTAACGGGTGTGGTCTTGGTGAACTCTGCCGTGATATAAGCGTTTCCTGTCAGGTCGAACGTCTTCAAAGTTGCCGTGCTGACACTCGTTCCGTTGAAAGTCCAGTGGTCGAACTGCCAACCGTCTTCCACGTTACGAATACCGAGTTGGATCTGCTTGTCACCGGTTGGCGGTACGGTGTAGTACCACGTGGTGTCGTTCGAGTCGGTAAGCGTCCCTCCGTAGGTGCAATAGATCTCTCCGTGCAGCGCAAACGCAATCACTTCAAAGTCAGGCTTTGCCTTGAAGACAGGACGCATTGTTAACAGCGATTCAAGGCTGTTATTTGGATTAGCCGACACACCGCAGATCTCGACAAACTTCTCCCACTCATCGGCAGTGATCTTAAAGGAGGCACTTCTGAACTTTTGGTAGATCTGATACTCAATAGAAGATTGGCTTACAGCGTTCTGTTCTGTAGTCAAACGCGCCTTAGCGCTCGCTTCATTACTTGACGCCGTAATCCACTTCGCAGGTACCCAGCACTCAAACTGACCCGCTGCCTTTGCTGTGGACGTGTAATAGACATACCAATCCTTTTTTGCGGGATATTCCATATATGTGTTACTCCACCATTCGTCCATCGGAAGCACCGGTCTTCCCCAACTCTGGTCGCCGTTCTGACCCGTATATGAGCCATAGGCTTGGTAGCAGTAGGTGTTACTGTTGTCGGTCTTTGGCACCAGGTATTTGTGTCGTACGAAGACGCGCACTTCAAACTGGCCTTGTTGATTGACATTTTCGCTCGTCACTTGAACGGCAATACTGTTTTCATTGGTGACTTTCGTCTGTGCCTTTCCGTAACGGATACTCTCCAAAGCAAAATACTGAGAACCATCCCATCTGAAAATAACATTCGTTCCTTCTTTGACGCTTTTCCACTTGTTCAGCGCTTCGAGGTTGATGGTAAAAGCGTCCTCTTCCAAAAAGAGTTCAGCCAACTTTTCGGAATCCCAATTGGTGGAAGTCGGATAGTCGTAATACACAAACTCGTACTTCACGTCGTAATTGGTTGCCCACACGCCTGTCATCGCCATCAGCAGCACAAGCAAAAGAGAATACATCTTCTTCATAATAATTAGATACTTAACGTTTGGTTGGTTGATAAAATCATTTCACGCTGCAAAGGTACATCTTTTTTTTGACGTGACCAAATATTTTTGCAAAAAAAAAGACAGGCTCCGAAGAACCTGTCTCTTGGTGCGCAGGATGAGACTCGAACTCACACGGCATTGCTGCCACTACCCCCTCAAAGTAGCGTGTATACCAATTTCACCACCTGCGCGTGCGTTGCGGTTGTCAACGCGCGCTCAAAAGAACGCTTTGTGCCCAGAACAGGACTCGAACCTGCACACCTCGCGGCATGCGCACCTGAAACGCACGCGTCTACCAATTCCGCCATCTGGGCCATCACTTCCGATTAGAACAAAAATGCAGGACGTGTCCTGCATTGGAGCGATGAACGAGACTCGAACTCGCGACCCCGACCTTGGCAAGGTCGTGCTCTACCAACT
>JAGCEW010000005.1 GCA_017650465.1 Paludibacteraceae bacterium | reverse complement strand
GGATATTGTCGGTTATCTTCTGCTCGTACAGCACCGAAGGATTGGCAAGCCCGAAGGTGCCGGCCTTCATCGTGACATTGAGATTGAAGCATTTGTCAGGCGCAAACTTGGGACGACGCGTCTTGATATAAAGCGTACCCGCCGAACCGTAGTCCTTGGCGGACTGGAAGATTTCGGATTTCTGGCCGTTATAAAGGGCTATCTCTTCGATATTGTCCATCGAGAATTTACCCAAATCAACCGTGCCGTTCTGCGCATTGCCTATTTCAATACCATCGTAGAACACCCCCAGATGGTTGGTTCCCATAGAGCGCACATCCACCGTCTTCAGTCCCCCTACTCCGCCGTAGTCTTTAATTTGCACGCCTGAGAAATAACGCACCGCATCGGCTACGCTCTGCGTGGAAAGTCCCTCCAGCCGCGCACCCTGCAACTTCTGGACAGGAATGACGGGTTCCTCACGACGACGCGCCGAGACCGTAACTTCCTCCAAAGAAAACTGCCGCGCAATACTGTCCGACACCCGATCCAAATCGGGCTGCACAAGGGAAGATTGTGCAGCTGTGTACACACAAGGAAAAAAGAGTAAAAGAAGGAGGTAATATGCACGTGAAACACGGGTCATGCCATCACAGCGAGAATAGCCGCTGCCACCTCTTGCTTGTCCATAAGCGGCAATTCGGTTCGAGAACCATCGGCACGAAGAAGTGTCACTTTGTTGGTGTCACAACCAAATCCTGCGCCTGCGTCACGCAACGAGTTAAGGACGATCATGTCCAAATTTTTGTCGCGCAATTTCTTCAAAGCATTGTCTTGCTCATGCTCTGTTTCCAGGGCAAAGCCGATAAGTTGCTGACCGGGTCGCTTGGCATGTCCCAGTTCGGCTGCGATATCATGCGTGAGAGTGAGTTGCAACGCCATGGTGGTTTGCCCCGCCACTTTCTTGCGTTTCTGTTCCGCCACCTCGACAGGCGTGAAATCTGCGACCGCCGCAGAAAGAATGGCACAATCCGCCACATGCCATGCGTCCATTGCCGCCTGATACATCTCAGCCGCCGTCTGAACAGGCACGAAATGCAGACAGGGATGCGCGGCTATCCCCTCCAACGAAGCCGTACAAGGTCCGCTAACTAAGGTAACTTCCGCCCCACGACGGAGACACTCACGCGCCAAGGCATAACCCATCTTGCCCGTAGAGTAATTGCTTAGATAACGCACCGGGTCCAGAGGCTCACGCGTAGGACCGGCCGTAAGCAAAACATGTTTGCCAAGCATTGTCTTCGGAGTCAGAGCCGCAATAACGGCTTCCAGAAGGACATCAATCTCCTGCATCCTGCCCTTCCCCGTTGTGCCGCACGCCAGGAACCCTTCGGCACAGTCAAGCACCGTGAGCCCTTTCCAAGAAGAGAGCGTGCGCAAAGCATTCTGCGTGGCAGGATTGTCGTACATCTTGTCGTTCATGGCCGGTGCCACGACAACAGGAATACGAGCCACAGAGGCAGCGATAGTGGTGGTCAAGGCGTCATCGGCTATGCCCGTAGCCATCTTACAGAGAACATTCTCCGTAGCCGGAGCCACCAGCATCACATCCGCCCAGTCGGGCAAAGAGATATGCTCGGTGGAATGTGCATTGACAGCCGCAAACACATCGCTATAGACTTCATGTCCGCTAAGCGTGCGAAGCGTTAGTTCTGTCACGAAATGCAAGGCGTTCGCGGTGGTCGTGACCCGAACATCCGCCCCTTGTTTAACCAAAAGACGTATCAATTCGGGTATCTTATAAGCGGCTATACCGCCGCTTATACCCACCAAGACATGTTTACCTTGCAAACAAGCCATAGGGAGACAATTATTTCAATTGGTCGTCCTTACTGGTTGTGCGGAAAATGAGTTGGTCATCCACCAACTCCTGTGTTGCTATGAGCGTTGGTTTCGGCAGACGCTCGTAACTGCGGCTGATTTCAATCTGCTCACGGTTGACAAAGGTTTCGTCAATAGCCTCTTGCGGGATAGAGAAATCCTGCAGTTTGGCGTCCAACTCACGCTTCAAGGAGTTTGCAATCTGATTAGAACGCTTCGCCACGATGGCTACCGTTTCATAGACATTGCCGATTTTCTCCGTCAATTGATTCATGTCGCGAGTCACCGTATTGGTTGGCGCTTTTGTTTTCTTATAATCCATAATTATATATCTTTTAGTTCTGTTTCTTCAACACTTTATTAATATCTTTCGCCATTTTCTCTGCCTGATTGCGATGTTTGCTTTCGGGAAACTCGGTGAGAAAACTATAGCATTCATCATCAGCGTCCCTTGCGCGTTCCACTTTCTTGCTCTCAATAGAGTTGACCATTTCCTGGTACTTGCTTCGAAGAATAATCCAATTCAGTTCTTCCTGATAAGCATTACTCGGATAGTTTTTAAGGGCATTCTTGGCTGTAATGACCGCACTTTGGTAGTTATTGCCAAGATAGGTACCTAAATTATAGTACAATCGGGCATTCAGCATCTCCTTGTACGCCAACTTATCGTACATCTCATTCTGCTCCTTGTACGCCTGCGACGTGTACGGACTTTCAGGATACGTCTCTATGAATAGTTGGAATGCATCTATGGCCTGATAAGTAATCTCTTGATCCAAGCGAGGGTCGGGCGCATCCAGATAGTAGCAATGTCCCACTTGATAGCAAGCCTCAATCGCATATTTGCCTTTGGGATAATTGCGCATATATGCCGAATAATACTCCGCTGCCGAGGTGTACGACTTCTGCCCCATATAGCTACGTGCCTGATAAATGATCACATCTTGCGCACGCTCAGTACCTTTGTAATAAGGTGCCACATCATCCAACAATGTTTGCGAGCGAACGTACTTCCCTTGCTCGAAATACTGCAAAGCCATCTGGTACTTGTATTCGGGGTCTCTCGACTTCAAGACCTGTTGATACTCGCTGCACGAAGGCAACAGCAAGAGCAAAAAGAGTAATATGTAAGTGTATCGTTTCATCCTTCAACTTGCGAAACAGCCCGCAAAGGTACTGCTTTTTTTTGAATTGTGCAAATATTTTTTTATTTTTTCTCGGTAAGCGTCCATTTTGCACTATGCAACACCTCAAATCCGTCCTGTCCGGAGACGATCAAATAGCAGGCTGCATCGTCCAGGCGGTCAATCATTTTCACCGCCTCTTCAGCACCTAACACCATACATGCCGTGGCGAGCGCATCCGCACGCGCACATGTCTTTGCCACAACGGTGGCCGCCAGAAGATTGTGCGTCACAGGATAGCCCATACGAGGATCGATGGTATGACTACGACGCTCATTACCATCGTAATAGAAATTGCGGTAGTTGCCGGAAGTGGCCATACAAATATGTTCTGTCTGCACGATATCCTGAAGGTCACGCTGTTCGCCGGTAGGATCATCCATCGGTTTGGTGATGCCGATAGCCCAAGGTTGACCTTTGCTGTTTTTACCCAGAGCCACCACCTCACCTCCTATTTCTACAAGCAGATTTTCCACTCCGTTTGCGCGCAGCACTTCCGCCACTTTGTCACATCCATATCCTTTCGCCACCGCTCCGCAGTCCAGCGTGATAGCAGGGTTGGTTTTCGACAAATGATGAGCCTCCAATGCTATTCCTTTGTAATCCACCAACGGCAAAAGGCTATCCACCATCGCCAGTGTGACATGTTCACGATGCTTCAAGCCAAATCCCCAAAGGTTGACCAGCGGTGCAATCGTGATATCCAGCGCACCTCCGCTGGCTTCCGACACTTCATGGGCTACAAGATAGACTTTTTCAAAGTCATCTGTCGTCTCCACCGCCTCATTACGATTGATACGAGAGAGTACCGATTGCTCATTGAACATTGATAGCGAAGTGTCCACATCGGCTAATGCACACTTGATTTGCGCAGACAAATCCTCTTTGGCTTCGTACTGAATGGAATACGTAGTTCCAAAAACAAAACCTTCATTTTTGAAATAACGCATTTCAGCCTCTTCGCTCTGCGGCCAAAAGAGCATTACTGCACCCAAAAGCACCAAACACAACGCCATCCACAATTGTTTTTTACCCATATTTGCCGGACTATCTAATTTCTACACACCACCTCTGCACTCCGAAAATGTTCAGGGTGCAGAATTGTTTAACTTCACATTACCATGCTGACCTTGCGCTGACCTTAAGCACCTCTCAAGCGGGTCTCAAGCAGGTCTGCTTAAAGAGCATTCTTGGTCGCCCAAGCGATACGCAAAGCCACCTCAAGAATACGAGTCTCATCCAGCGTAACAATACCGCCATCAGGACCCGGCTCGATATGATAGCCGTTGACAGATGCTTCCGAACCTCTAAAAAAGTCCCTGACCGTTTCTGCAGAAATGCCGAGTTCTGCTGCAATCGCATCCATACTTCCGTGAGGAAGGCTATCTTTCACCTCGCGCAAACGATTGAATGTTGTTCTAATCATATCTTAAGTTATTTTCAAATTTGGTGCAAAGATACTATAAAGTTTTGGAATTTCCAAATAAAAACTCGCAAAACATCACTTATTTTTCATTTTTTCACGAATTTGCGTGGAAGATATGTCAAAATACGGAGCCTCGGCAAGATATCGCACTTCTTTCACATTCACTTGCGGAAGTAAAAAGGGAATATCATCACCCGAATGACGAGGATAAACATATACCCTGTAATTCTCCAATATCCATCGCCATTCCCGCCATTTCGAAATGAGACGCCAATTATCTTCTCCTATTAGCAATATCCACTCATCCTCCGGATAGCGTGCCGACAGGCACCGCAATGTCTGTGCCGTATAATTGGGGCGCGGAAGCGAGAACTCGAAGTCTGACACGACTATTCCCTTCAATCCCTCACGATTCACAGCCGCTTTGGCAGCCTCGTAACGCGATTCCTCTGATGTCAGTATCGTTTTGTCTTTCAACGGATTGTTGGGTGTTACCATCAACCACAACTCTTCCACTTCCGTATGTTCCACCACCCACCGGGCCAATCCCAAATGTCCCCAATGGATGGGATTGAACGACCCTCCGTAAATTGCCCGTATCATATTATCTCTACCATTAACCTCTTCGGAAGAACTCAGCCAGCACGATTGCTGTAGCAATAGCCACATTCAAACTTTCCCCACCACCTGTTTCGGCTTGCGGTATAAGAATCGGGTGTGTGATACGCTCACGTACCGCGGCAGAGATGCCGTTGCCCTCATTGCCCATCACTATCAGTCCGTGCTTTTTGTCAGGAACTGCTTCCTGCAAATACATATTCTTTCCGTCCAACAACGTGCCATAGACATTGCCGTTCGGAGTAGCGGTCTTCCAAAGATCAATCCACTGTGGAACATCCACATAGTGAACGCGCACCCGTGCAAGCGCGCCCATCGTAGATTGCACCACTTTGGGCGCATAACAATCCGCTGTCTGAAAAGAACAATACACATCGCGGATACTGAACCAGTCGGCAGTACGAAGAATGGTACCCAGATTGCCGGGGTCCTGTACACCGTCAAGAACCAATGACACGGCTCCCTGCGGCATCTCATCACCATAATGCTTTTGCCGGAACACCGCCAAGGTTCCTTGCGGCGTACGGAGAGAAGACATCTGAGCTATCTCTTGGTCCGTAGCATTTTCACGATTCACCAGAACCTCCAACGCAAAGGCCTCACGCAATTCGTTCACACATTTATCTCCTTCGGCCACAAACAAGCCTTGTTCATCTCTGAACTTTTTCTGCTGCAGACTTCGTATGCGCTTGATTTGTGCTTTCGAGATATGTTCCATATACATCGAATATCCTTATTTGAGCATTAACTTCGCTTCGCCCTTCACATCATTCACATTCTGAGCTGTCATAAAGGTATATTCTCCCGGGGCAACAACCCACGCTTTGGCTGTTTCGTCGTAGGAAGCGAGATCTTCTTTGGCAATCATCATTGTCAGCGTCTCTTTTTCTCCCGCCGCCAACATGCCTGTCTTGGCGAAAGCCTTCAGTTCTTTTGCAGGCTTGTCCATTCCGCCTTCAGGGGCATGCACATACACCTGCACCACTTCCTTACCGGCAACTTTGCCCGTATTGGTCACCGTCACTTTCACTTCTACTGCATCACCTTTGAGTTTCACCACAGGCTTGCCATATTCAAACGTCGTATAACTCAACCCGTAGCCGAACGGATAAGCCACTTCCTTATTATATGTATCAAAATAACGGTATCCCACATAGATTCCTTCTTCATGCTGTGTATAGGTTATACCCTTGATAGGGCGGTTGCGGTTTTCCAGACGCTGGTAGGAATACATGTCATAATCCTGCGGGAAATTGCGTGTGGACCAATGGTCATATACGGAAATGGGCCATGTCATGGTCAGGCGCCCCGAAGGATTGGCCTTTCCTACTAATACATCAGCCACAGCATTGCCACCTTCTTCACCGGGTTGCCATGCCATCAGAATGGCATCCACCAAATCGCGCCACGATGCAGTCTCTATCACCGAACCGGAGTTAATGACCACAACGACAGGCTTGCCATATTCGTGGAAGACATCACTCACACGTTGAATCATGTCACGTTCCAGACTGCTGAGATTGAATTCCCCTTCCACGGCACGGTCAATTCCTTCTCCGGCCTGGCGTCCGATGGTAATGATGGCTGCACGCGCCTCATTGACTTCGTGACGAATGCAACGCTCCGAAATCTCTATTTCATCCAATTTGGGTTGCCCTTGATCCAAGAACCACATCAGCGGATTCTTGTCCATTTGCAACTTCACCTTCGCGTAGTCCACATATTTCCGATATATCTCCGTAAGTTGCGGGGTGGTCTTGATATCATAGTTGCTGAGCCCTGTTACCATATCCACCACATAAGGCACATTCACACAGCCGGATCCAACTCCACCCGACAAGAAATCATACGAGCAGACACCAAACAAAGCCACATTCTCGCCATAAATACTCTCATCAAAAGGCAACACGCCGTTATTCTTCAGCAAAACCATCCCTTCCGTGCTGCTTTGTCGTGTGATGGCCGCATGGGCTTTCAAATCAGGGTTGTCACTGAACTTATATCCCTTGAAACGAGGCGTTTTTACTATATACTCCAACATACGGCGGACACTGCGGTCCAAGACATCTTGCGACAACCTACCTTCTGCCAATGCCTTGTATATATCCTCTTCCTGCACTTTGTAGCCCGGCATCATCAATTCGTTGCCCGCATTCAACACTTGTTCAATCGGCAAATCAGCACGTTTCCCGATCCAGTCGGTCATCACAATACCATCAAACCCCCACTCGTCACGCAAGATTTCGGTCAGCAGATGATAATTGCCTTGCGCATAGACACCATTCACACGGTTATAAGCGGACATAATCGTCCACGGATGTGCTTTTCGTACCATCCGTTCGAATCCACGGAGATAAATCTCACGAAGAGCACGTTCGCTAACTTGTTCATCCACACGCGTACGCTCGGTCTCTTGCGAATTGACTGCATAATGCTTTGCACTGACTCCGACGCCCTGACTTTGAATGCCATTTACCAGCGCCGTTCCCATCTCGCCGGTTACAAACGGATCTTCGCTGTAATACTCGAAGTTACGACCACAAAGAGGATTGCGGTGGATATTCATTCCCGGGCCGAGCAACACATCACAACCATACTCGAGCGTCTCGTTACCGATAGCCTTACCCACTTCTTCCACCAAGGCAGTATTCCACGTACACGCCAGACACGATCCTACAGGGAAACCTGTTGCATAGAATGTGCGATCAACACCCTCACGAGTGGCATCTATATGCACCCCCGCAGGTCCGTCGGTAAACAGCGTATTGGGGATACCTAAACGAGGGATAGCAGTTGTGATACCGGCTGCACCGGCCACAAATTGCATCTGATGGCCCATCTGGTCGGATGAACCAACAAATTCCTCATCACTACGTCCCACCAGCAATTCCACCTTCTCTTGAAGGGTCATCGCACGCAGAACTTCCTCAATATTATCCGCACGCAGTTGAGGTGCACCATCGGCATAGACCGTATTCAACGGAACAAGAGTTACTGCCAACATCGTGGCAAAAAAGGCAATCTTTTTCATACATTTAGCTATATTAAGTTGTCAAACATCCCAAATTTGTGCGCAAAGATACAACAAACGAATGAAATATCCAAATTATTTTCCACTTATCCAATCTTTATTTGCATATTTCAAAAAAAAGCAGTATCTTTGCGGCGTTTTTGATAGTAAAAATCAATTTCGCTATGATATTAAGTATGACCGGTTATGGCAAAGCCGAAAGCCAACTCTCTAATCGTTGCCTCTCTGTTGAAATCCGCGGATTAAATTCCAAGCAATTGGATTTGAACACTCGTATCGCTTTGGAACTGCGTGATTACGAACATGAAATCCGCCAGATTGTTACACAACGTTTGGAGCGGGGCAAAATAGATGTGAAAGTAGAGTTACTGACCAACAACAATACTTTATCTTCCACCACTCCCCGCATTGAAATCAATCGGGAAGCCTTTCAGCGGCACTATGAAGAACTGGCTGCCTTATGCACAGAGATGCAAATTCCTACGGACAATATACTGTCTTCGATTCTACATATAAAAGATGTGCAACAAGAGACCGGAATGACCGAATTAACCGAACAAGAGTTATCACTGGTTACGGATACAGTTAATCGCGCCATAGACGAATTCATCGCTTTCCGGAAACAAGAGGGGGCGGCTTTGCAAAATATGTTCTCCGAGAAACTGGATGCCATCACCAGTCTGCTGGAAGAGATAGAGCCCTATGAAAAAGGTCGTATTGAACATATCCGCCAGCATCTGGAAAGCAACCTGCAGAAGTTGTCGGAACAGACACAGCAAGCCGTTGACCGCAACCGGTTGGAGCAGGAAATGATTTACTATCTCGAAAAACTGGATATTACAGAGGAGAAAGTACGTCTTACCAATCATATCCGTTATTTCCGTGAAGTGATGGAACAGACAGGAAGCGGAGTCGGCAAGAAACTTGGCTTTGTCGCCCAAGAGATGGGACGCGAAATCAACACACTTGGAAGCAAATCCAATCAGTCAGAGATGCAAATTCTGGTTGTTAAGAT
>JAGCEW010000062.1 GCA_017650465.1 Paludibacteraceae bacterium | reverse complement strand
GGTATCACCAATTTCTATATATACCTATAATATATAAGGTGTGCGGAGAGTGAAGAGACTTTATGCGCAGCAAAGGCCTGCGAAGAGGCGACTTGCGAAGAGCGATAATTTGCCCCCCCCCCTAAGGTATTCGCACGACATTTCTGCCTTGCTACTACCATTTGAGATGGGGAGAACATGTGTTTCATAGCTCTTTTACGTATAAAGACTTTTTCACTTTTAGGCTGCAAAAGTACAACAATTATTTTAATTGTGCAAATATTTTATGAGGTTTTTTTAAGAAAAATGTACTTTTTATAAAAACTCTGTTGTTTTTTGAGGAAATAGGAAGTCATAGGACGAACTAGGAGGGACTATGACAAATAGGAGGAGACATCTCCGGCCTGACGTCCGGAGCACCCGACAAAAGAACTGACACAACGTCTCGTCGTAACGCGACGCGGAGGAGTTTTTGTAGTACCGTCGGACGCCGGCTGCAAATAAATGACCATCCTAGGCGGAAGCCGCTCCTTCCGAAAGCGGAAGGACGCTCCGCCCACCGAACATACGTTCGCACTCTGCGGGGCATATATTTGTCGTATTTCGGCCCTCCCGCAAGCGGGGCCCGCCGAAAGTACGTTCGCGTCCTGCGGAACATACACCGGGATATCTTGGAACGATTTTTTGTCCGTGCAAAGCACGTTGTTTTTAGTCGCTATTTCCATCACTTTATGCGAGCATAAGCACTGGAAATAGCGACTAAAAACATCAAACTACGTTCGATATGACAAAAAATCGTTCTAAAATTTGCGTATGTGCAACATTTGTTGTACTTTTGCACCGTCAAACGAAAAAATATCATTCATCTATGCGTAAAGTTTGCGTACGTTTTGCTCCTTCGCCAACCGGAGCCCTTCATATCGGCGGGGTACGAACCGCCCTGTATAACTACCTGTTTGCTCGCCAACACGGTGGGACGATGCTGCTCAGAATAGAAGACACAGACTCGACCCGTTTTGTGCCCGGTGCAGAAGAATATATCATCGAAGCCCTGGCGTGGCTGGGAATCGACATAGACGAAGGTATCTGCAAAGATGCACCTAACGGCAAAGGCAGTCACGGTCCGTACCGTCAAAGCGAACGTCGTGAGATATACCATACGTACGTGAACCAACTAATAGAAAGCGGTCACGCCTACTATGCCTTTGATACGCCCGAACAGTTGGACGCCAAACGTGCAAGCGTGAACAACTTCCAATACGATGCGCAGACCCGAATGGAGATGGACAACTCGTTGACCTGCGGGATGGAAGAAGCCAAACGCCGTATCGCCAACGGCGAGAAATACGTGGTGCGGTTTCTTATCGAGCCAAACGAGGATGTGACGGTACACGACTTGATTCGTGGGGACGTGACGATCAACTCGTCTATTTTGGATGATAAAGTGCTGTACAAATCGGCCGACGACCTGCCGACATACCACTTGGCCAATATAGTGGATGACCATTTGATGGAAGTGAGTCACGTGATACGTGGTGAGGAGTGGTTGCCTTCGGCTCCGTTGCACGTGTTGCTATACCGTGCGTTCGGTTGGGAAGAGACGATGCCGGCGTTTGCTCATCTGCCCTTGCTGCTGAAGCCGGACGGCAACGGCAAGTTGTCGAAACGCGATGGCGACCGCCTGGGCTTCCCCGTGTTCCCGCTTGAGTTCCACAACCAGAAAGACGGTAGTGTGTCGAGCGGGTATCGCGAAGCGGGCTATTTTCCAGAGGCTGTGATTAACTTCCTTGCTCTTTTGGGCTGGCACACGACAGGCGACCAGGAGATGTTCACGATGGAGGAGTTGATAGAGCAATTCTCGCTGGACCGCGTATCGAAATCGGGTGCTCGATTTGACTACGAGAAAGGCAAATGGTTCAACCACCAATACCTGCAGATGAAGACAGATGAGGAATTGGCAGACCTATACATGCCCATCCTGGAAAGCAAAGGTATAAAAGCCGATAAAAGCGTGGTAGCCAAGGTAATCGGCCTGACCAAAGACCGTGTGAACTTTGTGTCCGAGCTATGGGAACAGACCAATTTCTTCTTTGAGGCACCGAGCGAATATGACGAGAAGTCGCTGAAGAAACGCTGGAAAGAGGACAGCCCCAAACATATCCAAGAAATGCTGCACCTTCTGGAAGCACAAGAGGACTGGAGTGCGGAAGGTCTGGATGGCCTGATTATGCCATGGATAGCAGAGAAGGAATACGGTGTGGGTGTTGTGATGAACGCCTTCCGTATTTGTCTGGTGGGTGCTGCTCGCGGTCCGCATATCTGGGCTATTACCGATATACTCGGCAAGGAAGAGACACTGCGCCGTGTCCGCAAGGCATTAGAGGTGCTGCAATAAAACCAACCGTACAAACGAGATGACCGCCCTTGACGCTCTACAGACGTACTTCGGGTACGAGCAGTTCCGCCCCCTACAAGACGAGATTGTGGAGAGCGTTTTGGCGGGGAAAGACACATTGGCTTTGCTACCAACGGGTGGTGGCAAGTCGATTTGTTTTCAGGTGCCGACTCTGGTGCAGGAGGAAGGATTGTGCCTGGTGGTGACGCCATTGATTGCGCTGATGAAAGACCAGGTGGAGAACCTACGCCGGAGAGATATCCGCGCCGCAGCAATCTATACGGGAATGAGTTATGACCAACAACAGACCGCCATCGACAACTGTATGTTCGGTCCGTATCGCTTTCTGTATGTGTCGCCCGAACGGTTGGAGAGCGAAGAGTTTCGGCATAAGTTGGCGGCACTACCTATCGTGCTGATAGCCGTGGACGAAGCACATTGTATCAGTCAGTGGGGCTATGATTTCCGTCCGAGTTACCTGAGAATAAGCGAGATACGAGCTTTGCTGCCGCAGCAAGTGCCTGTGTTGGCATTGACAGCCACCGCCACTCCGGAAGTGGCCGAAGACATCCAAAGGCAACTGATGTTCCGTGCGCCGAACGTGATCCGTCAGTCGTTTGCACGAGAGAACCTCAGTTACCTGGTGCGCTACTGCAAGAACAGCCAAGACACACATTCGGCAGGGCGAACGAAGACGGAGGAACTGCAACATATCGTGAGTAGGATGGCACGGAGCCGCATCATTGTATATGTACGGAATCGCAAACGGGCGGAAGAGCTCGCCAATCTATTAGGTTGCCCCTTCTATCACGCAGGTCTGTCACCGGAAGAACGTACGCGGAGACAGGAAGCGTGGGACGGTATTATGGTGTGCACGAATGCTTTTGGTATGGGGATAGACAAACCCGATGTGCGCGTGGTGATTCACTATGATTTGCCGGATAGCCCCGAAACGTATTTTCAGGAAGCCGGTCGTGCCGGTAGAGACGGTAAAGACGCCTATGCCGTGTTGCTATATGCGCCTGAAGACAAAGGTAAGGTGCAGAAACGCGTGGCAGACAACTATCCACCGCGCGCGTTTGTGGAGGATGTGTATCACAAGATGGCAGACTTTCTGTGCGTCGGTGCCGGTAGTGGATTAGGGCATTCGTTTGCACTACATATAGACGAGTTGTGCCACACGATGCGCCTGCCTGTGCTGCAAACCTACTCTGCCCTGCATCTGCTGTCACAAGCCGGGTATATAGACTTTCAGGAAGAGCAAGACAATCAGGCAAGAGTGATGGTGAATGTGTCTCTGCACGCCTTACGCGACTACCAACTAAGTGCTGAGCAAGAAGAGTTGTTACATTCTATTCTGCGCAAGTATCCCGGTGTGATGACGGAACTAAAGTACTTGCACGGTGAGATAACCGACAGGATTCACGAGACCTTGTCCAGCCTTGCTGCGCGCCATATCATCACCTATATACCTCGCACGCGCGCCTGCCGTGTGACTTTTGTGCAAGAACGGCAGACAGAAGTTTATTTACCCAGGCGTATATATGAAGAGCGTGAAGACCTTTTTGAAAAGCGTCTTCACACTATGCTGGAATACGCAGAGCAGACTTCGTGTTGCCGCTCGCAACTCCTGTTATCCTATTTCGGAGAGACGGACGCCCCTTGCTGCGGCACGTGCGATGTGTGCCGCAGCAAGAAAGGCTGACCTGTGTTAGTTGTTGGCCGGTGACATCACCACTTCGAATACATTGCCTGCTTCGACTAATTGCTTCAGCATTGCCTGTACGCTCTCACGCGTGATAGCCTCGACGGCTTTGGGATAGTCTTCTACACGGTTCTCGCCGTACTTGTAATAGGTCTCTATCACTCCACGCCACCAACCATTCTGCTCCAGATGCTCCTTATAATCCTTGAGCATAGACTCTTTTTCTTTCTGGAGATCTGTTGCCAGAGGACCGTTCTGGACGATGGTCATTACTTCCTCGTGGATAATCTGCATGAGCCGTTCCTGCTTGTCGGGGTCGGTGTCGAACTGCATAATGAGGCGTGCGCAGGGAACAGGAAGTCGTCCGAGACTACCGCCGCAGCCTACACCATAGCTACCTCCTTCGCGCTCACGGATAGACTCCAGGTAGCGGGTTGAGAGGACACGGCCGATCATCTCCATATTCAAGGCATTGGACAAGGTGAAAGGTATATCATAGGAGGTGTATTGGATACGATTGGTGGCAGTGTGAATCTCCATATCACGGGTGAAGTAGTTCTTCAGTTTACCGGAAGGTGTGCGTGCGCCGTGATCCACCCAGTTTTCGCGTCCTTTTTGGGTCTTCAATCCACCAATCCACTTGGCAACGGCTTTGCGCGTCGCATCGTTCTGAGGATCGATATTACCTACTATCACGAAGGTGAACTCGCCGGGGTTGGCGAAGCGCTGGCGGTAGATAGACAGCACTTTGTCCAAATTGATTTGTTCCAACTTGTCCATCGTAAGAATAAAGGTGCGGTCGGAATGTCCGGTAGATGTGAGTGCCACGGAGTCGCCAAAGATGGCTTTATGGTTTTTCTCACGGTTGAGCAAACTGTTGCGGACATGTCCTTTCCAGGTCTCAAACGCCTGCTCGTCACGATGCGGTGCGGTGAAACCAAGATAGACGAGTTGCAGCATCGTCTCAAAATCCTTGACGGATGAGTTTCCCCAGAGGTTGTCTTGGTAGGTATCGAGCGAGGTGCTCATGCTTGCACTTTTACCGGCGAGCGCTTTACTAAGTTCGATCTGCGAGAAATCGCCACGTCCCATAAAGCCGACAATGTCCGATGCATAGACTGCCGAAGCCAAGTCCTCGGTAGGAACTAAGGATGTGCCGCCATCGGAATAAGCATGGAGGCTAATTTCATCCTCCTTGAACTTGGTGGGTTTGATGATGACACGAATACCATTAGACAGTGTCCACTCGGTGGTACCCATTTCGTCGTTGTGGGTTTCCTCCTTGATTTTCCCTGCACGAGGTGCTTTCTTTACCAACTGGGTATTGATAACTTCCTCCTTGGGGGCTTCCACACTTAAAGCAGGCATATTGAGGTACATCTCGATGAGTTGCTTCTCGGTGGGGATATTCGTGCCTTCTTTCTCCGGTCCGGTGATGGAGATAGTAGGATTAGCGTGCATATATCCTTGTGCAATAGGAAGAAGCATTCCTGAGGTGATGGCAGGCAGTTTCTTTTGCACGAAGTTATATTCCCACTCTATACCCGGAATACTTTCCCCGTCCTCGAAATTGCGAATATACTCACGGGCATAAGAGATGTTGTCACGGGTGGTACGACCGTTGTAGGAACGTTCGTAACTATTCAATGTATTGGTTTTTGCGCGTTGCAGTTCAGCTTCGGTGAAGCCATAACGGCGCATACGCTCCAGTTCTTCAAGCAGCACCTGATATGCCTCTGTTTCACGGCCTTCTTTGGCATTAATAACGCCATAGAACATATCTTTCAGTTTGAAAGCTTCGCCATATCCAATACCTGCCCCAGTGAAGGGTGCATTGGGATTGAGGGCCAGTTCGTGGAAACGATTGTTGATGATTTGAGAAATGAGACTATGGCACAAGTTGGAGGTATATTCGTCCAAGGTGTTACGCAATTCGGGCCACTGCTTGTGCAGCCACTCAATCTCTATATGGGTGGCTTGCGCCTCCTTGTCCAAGGCGATGAATGCTTGCGGCCGGGTATTGAAATTAACCGTGTGTAAAGGGCGTTCGCCGCGGTTGACGCGCGCAGGGACGTTCTTCCACAGTTCCTTAATCTTCGCCTCTATCTCATCCACATCAATATCCCCCACTACGATGACAGCCTGATTGTCAGGGCCATACCATTTCTTGTAATAGGAACGCAATGCGTCATAGGCAAAGTTGTTGATGACAGCCGTATCGCCAATCACATCGCGTTTGCCATACTGTGTACCCGGATACTTGAGGGCATTGATTTTCTTATACAGACGACGGTTGGCGTTCGAGACAGTACGCCATTCCTCACGGATAACGCCACGCTCTGCATCAATCTCTTCGGGCAACAGACTGAGACCGCACGCCCAATCGTGCATAACCAGTAAGGCGGAATCGATGATACCTTCGCGGATGGTGGGCACATCAGAGAGACGATAGACGGTCTCGTCGATGGAGGTATAGGCATTGATGTTTCCGCCGAAGTTGACACCTATTGACTCGAAATAGTCAATGATACCTTTTCCGGCAAAGTGTTCTGTTCCATTAAAGGCCATGTGCTCCAAGAAATGCGCCAAGCCGTTCTGGTCATCTTCTTCCAAGACTGCGCCTACAGCCTGTGCGATATGAAACTCACAGCGTTGCTTGGGTTGTTCGTTGTGACGGATATAATAGGTAAGTCCATTGTCCAGATGACCGATACGGACATCCTTATCCACGGGCAGTTTCACAGCCTGTGCCCCTGCCGCAAGGAATGCAAGCAGCAGTCCGATTGTAAATAACATTCTTTTCATGATTCGGATATAGTTTGATTGTTCGCTTCCATAAGCATGTCTCCACGACTCACCCAAGGACGCGGTCCCAAGATACGTTCCACGTCATCGGATGTGATGACTTCGCGTTCGATGAGTAATTCCGCTAACTGATGGTGCTGCTCGGCATGTTCCCCGAGGATTTGCTTGGCCCGTGCCATTTGTTTGGCGATGATGGTCTGTGTTTCCTCGTCTATCAGTTCAGCCGTTTTTTCGCTAAACGGTTTGGAGAATCCATATTCGTATTGGCCCGTAGAATCGTAGAAGCTGACATCCTTCAGTTTTTCGGACATTCCGTAGTAGGCCACCATAGCACGAGACTGCTTTGTGGCACGCTCCAGGTCGTTCAGTGCACCTGTGGAGGTCTGATGCAGGAACAACTGTTCCGCAGCACGTCCTCCCAACAACGAGCACAACTCATCCAAGATATGCTCCTCGTTGGTGAGTTGGCGTTCCTCCGGCAGATACCATGCAGCACCTAATGCCACGCCACGCGGTACGATGGTAACTTTGACAAGCGGGTTCGCCCAACGGAGCAGCCAACTGATGGTGGCATGTCCCGCCTCGTGGTAAGCGATACTGCGTTTTTCATCATCTGTCATTATTTTATTCTTACGTTCCAAGCCTCCGACAATACGATCGACAGCATCCATAAAGTCCTGACTGACAATCTTCTTATGGTTGTTGCGTGCAGCGATGAGTGCTGCTTCGTTGCAGACATTGGCTATGTCGGCTCCCGAAAAGCCCGGCGTCTGCTTAGAGAGGAAGTTGATATCCACTGACTTGTCCAATTTAAGCGGACGCAAGTGAACTTGGAATATTTCTTTCCGTTCCTGCAAATCGGGTAACTCCACATGAATCTGCCGGTCGAAGCGTCCTGCACGCAAGAGGGCACTATCCAGGACATCGGCACGGTTGGTGGCAGCAAGGATGATGACACCTGAATTGGTACCAAAGCCGTCCATCTCGGTGAGGAGTTGGTTGAGCGTTGACTCTCGCTCATCGTTTCCTCCTGTGAGAACATTCTTTCCTCGTGCTCGTCCTACGGCATCTATCTCATCGATAAAGATGATGGCAGGGGCTTTCTCTTTCGCCTGTCGGAAGAGGTCACGCACACGGCTTGCCCCCACCCCGACAAACATCTCCACGAAATCGGAGCCTGACATAGAGAAGAAGGGCACATCCGCTTCACCTGCTACCGCTTTGGCGAGCAAGGTCTTACCTGTTCCCGGAGGGCCTACCAGCAAAGCGCCCTTAGGTATCTTGCCTCCAAGGTCGGTATATTTCTTCGGATTCTTGAGGAAGGCTACGATTTCCTGCACTTCCTCCTTCGCACCGGAAAGCCCTGCGACATCCTTGAAGGTGACTTTGTCCTTCTTATCCTTGTCAAACAGTACAGCTTTGGCCTTTCCTACACCGAAGATGCCCCCTGCGGCACGTCCCATGCCCCGGCTCATCCACACAAAGAAGAGGATCAGGACAACCCATGGAACCACATTTATCAGTAGCAGGTACCATATATCCCGCGATTTCTCGTACTTGACATCAATGAGCATTTTTCCTTCCGATTTGCGCTGTTCGTTGACAGCATTCACGGATTCGGTGAAGGAATCCACTGAAGGGATAGATGCCACCAAAGAACCTTTGGCATCTTCGCCCGTCTGACTGCTACCGAACACGATGGTATAGTTCTCCGGACGTATCTTGGCTTCGGCACGATTGTCGTCATAGATAGTCAGTTCGCTGACCATCCCTCGTTCGATATAGGTCAGGAACTTGGTGTAACTCAGGTCTTTCTGTACGCTTTTGCCGTCTTTGGGCCAGAAGAGAGATATAAGGAGCAGGCCCATGAACACATAGTACACCCATCCCCAATTGCGGTTTGGTCGATTCTTGCGGGTAGTTCTCTGCTTTTCCTTATCGTTATTCTTCTGCATATTCTGTTCGTTTTCCATCACTCCAAAGGTTTTCAATGTCATAATAAGCTCTTGGTTCGCGTTGCATGATATGGACGAAGATGTTTCCGTAGTCCAGTGCTATCCACTCGGCGTTATCCCTTCCGTCCACTGCCAACGGATGTACGTGCGTATTGGTTCGTACAAAGTCGTCGACCTCATCGGCGATGGCAGATACTTGTGTAGAGCTATTGCCTTCGGCGATCACCATATATTCCACAGGGGCATCTTGTATCTTGCGTAAGTCGATAGACACGATATGATGTCCTTTTCTGTTGCGGATACCTTCCACGATGGTATCCAAGAGTTTTTTGTTGCTAACTTCCTTCATGTATTCTATTTTTCATATTTAGCGGGGCCTTGTTAGATGCTCAGCACCTGCAAAGCCTGCCATTTGTCATCTTTGATTGCTTTCTTCTGCTGTATGGCACGGCTGAGAGGCACATAGACAATCTCATCGTTCTCAATACCCACCATAACACTGCGCTGTTCGTCCAGCAATGCCTGAATAGCGGCACATCCGAGGCGTGAAGCCAGGATACGGTCATAGGCGGATGGACTTCCACCGCGTTGGAGATGGCCAAGGATGGTGACACGTGTACCATATTCCGGGTGTACCTCTTCGATGAGTTGTGCCACTTTTTGTGCTCCGCCCTCAATAGCGTGTTCTTGTACCAAGACGATGCTGGAGTTCTTATGTTTGCGTCGTCCGTGTCCGATTGCAGCTTCAATCTGTTCCACCACCGGTGTTCGTTCGGGGATGATAGCTGCTTCAGCGCCCGCTGCGATAGCCGCCGAGAGAGTCAGGAAGCCGGCATCGCGTCCCATGACCTCAACCAAGAACACTCGTTCGTGGGAAGTGGCCGTATCGCGCAGTTTGTCCACGCACTCCACGATAGTGTTGAGGGCAGTGTCGTAGCCGATAGTGGTGTCTGTTCCCCAAAGGTCATTGTCGATGGTTCCGGGCAGACCTATTATGGGCACATTGTATTCTTGTGCGAGCAGACGAGCGCCGGTGAAAGAACCGTCGCCACCGATAACTATCAGTGCATCTATTTGCTCTTTTTGCAAGGTCTCATAGGCGCGTTTGCGTCCTTCGGGGGTACGGAACTCGTCGCTTCGG